>NZ_JBYIRM010000006.1:0-333877 GCF_057708105.1 Actinacidiphila sp. bgisy144
CCCCCCCCCCCCCCCCCCCCCCCCCCCCCCCCCCTACCGCTGCGGCTACTCCTCCAGGGTCAGGTAGAGACGGGTGCCCTGCGGGGTGAAGCCGAGGCGTTCGTAGACACGGCGGGAGTCGTCGCCGGAGTACTCCAACCACACCGAGGCGGCGCCCTGTTCGAACATCGCCGCGGCGACGGCGGCGGTGACGGCCGCGCCGACGCCGCGGCGGCGGAAGGCCGGACGGGTGCCGATGCCCGCCACCTCCGCGGTGCCGACCGCGGGCGGGGAGCAGGACGCGGCGCCGGCGCAGCCGCCGTCGGCGGTGCGCGCGTACCGCACCGCTCCCCCGCCGTCCTGGAGGCGCCGCAGCCGCGCGGCGCCCTCCGGCGAGGCGGTGGACTCCCCGGTGAACGCCTCGGCCAGTGCCGCGTCGATCGCCGCGTACTCCGGCTCGGCGGTGGGCACCGCGACGGCGAACCCGGCGTCGGACGGCGGCGGCACGGTCAGCGTGCCCGGCTCGCAGACCAGGTACGTGTGCACCGCCTCGGTGCCGAACCCGGCGGCGCGCAGCGCGGGTTCGACCGCGGGCGCGCTGTCGGGCGCGAACTCCAGCCGCGGGGTGAGCCCGCGGCCGCGGAAGGCGGCGACCAGCGCCGCGACGTCCGCAGCGGTCGGCTCGGCGCCGGGCAGCGGGGTGGCGTAGTTGACGAAGGGGCTGGTGGTGGCGGGGTCGAAGCCCGCGACGAACCCGCCGGTCGCCACGGCCTCGGGGCGGCGGCGGAGGTTGGCGACGGCGAAGCTCTGCACAGGGGTGCGCATGGTGGTGGTGTGGCCTCACGGAACGTGGGTGGTGCGCCGGTCCCGGGCTGCCGTGGGTACGGCGCCGGCGGGAGGCGCGGGGCGGGCCGCCCCCGCGCGAGGGCGACCGGCGGTGCCCGGGGCACCGCGGTGGCAGGCCGCGTACGTCAGAGCGCGCGGCACGAACGGGCGGCGGCGCCGCGGACCGTTGCGTGCGTACGGCGGCCGCTGCGGGACGCCGGAACCATGGACTTCGTTCCCCACCGTGAGAGCGTTGCGTGCGAGCACCGGGCCGTCGCGGCCGCGGGCGGGGCCGACTCTGCCAGGGCGCCCCCGCCGGGCGCAACGGGTTTTCCGCCGGGCCGTGGTGCGGGGCGGGGGCGGGACCTTCGGGGCGCGTCGGTCCCCACGGGACCCCACGGGGACCCTCCGGCGCCCCCGGTGTCAGGAGGAGCCCGGCACGGAGCGGGCGCGCAGGTGGACGCGCTCGCCCTGCGGCCCGAAGAGGGCGAGGAACTCCACCGGCCGGTCACCGGCGTTGGCGAAGCCGTGCGGGGTGCGGGTGTCGAACTCGGCCGCCTCGCCCGCGGTGAGGATCACGTCGCGGTCGCCGAGGGCGAGCCGGAGCCGGCCGGAGAGCACGTAGAGCCACTCGTAGCCCTCGTGGGTGCGCTGCTCCAGCGGGCTGTCCGGGTCGGGGCCGCCCGGCCGGACCGGCATGATCTGCTTGTAGGCGTGCAGCCCGCCGAGGTAGTGGGTCAGCGGCACGTAGGTCTGGCCGTGGCGGGTGAAGGGCCGCGGGTGGATGCGCGGGTCGCCGGTCGCGGGCGCGCCGACCAGTTCGTCGAGGGGCACGCCGTACGCCTTGGCCAGCGGCAGCAGCAGTTCGAGGGTGGGTTTGCGGCGGCCGGATTCCAGCCGGGACAGGGTGCTCAGCGAGATGCCGGTCTCCTCGGCGACCCGGGCGAGGGTGAAGGTGCGGGCGTGGCGCAGGCTGCGCAGCCGGGGGCCCACTTCGGCGAGGACTTCGTGCAGTTCGGCCATATCCGTATGTGCCATCCCGGCAACGCCGTTTGTCAAGTTCCGCCGCGCGGCGCGGTGCCCGGCCGTACGGCGGACAGTCCCGCGCACTATCGTCGGACCGGCCGCGTCCTCGTCCCTGACCTGGTACGCGGCGGCACCGCACCACCGTACGACCGCACCGCCGCACGCCCGCACGCCCGCACCGCCGCACCATCGACCCGGGGAGCCCGCACACCCATGGCACAGCATCCGACCGACCGGCACAGCGCCCTCATCGAGGACCTGCTGGCGCAGATGACCCCGGCGGAGAAGTTCGGCCAGCTCCAGCAGCTCGCGTGGAACGGCGACACCGGTCCGGGCGGCGGCCAGAACCACCTGGCGGAGGCCGCCGCGCGCGAGGGCCGGCTCGGCTCGGTGCTCAACCTGGTGGGCGCCGCGCACACCAACGCGCTCCAGAAGCTGGCCGTGGAGGAGTCCCGGCTCGGTATCCCGCTGCTCTTCGGGTTCGACGTGATCCACGGCTACTGGACGACGTTCCCCGTGCCGCTGGCGCAGGCCGCGAGCTTCGACCCGCAGGTGGCGGTCGCGGACGCGCGGACCTCGGCGCGGGAGGCCCGGTCGAACGGCCTGCACTGGACGTTCGCGCCGATGATGGATGTGACGCGCGAGCCGCGCTGGGGCCGGATCGCGGAGAGCTGCGGCGAGGACACGTATCTGACCGCGCGGTTCGCGGCGGCGAAGACGCACGGCTACCAGGGCACCGCCGCCGAGCAGGGGTACGACGGCGCGAGCGGCGACCTCGGCGACCTCCTGCGCGCCGACGCGGGCGGCGCCCCGGACGCCGCTTTGGGCGCGGACCTGTACGGGGGCGACCGGCTCGCGGCCTGCGCGAAGCACTTCGCCGGGTACGGCGCGGTGGAGGGCGGCCGCGACTACAACACCGTGGACCTGTCCGCGCGCCGGCTGCGCAACGTCTACCTGCCGCCGTTCGCGGCGGCGGTACGGGCCGGGGCGGCCACGGCGATGGCGGCGTTCAACACCGTCAACGGGGTGCCCTCGCACGCCAACCGCCCGCTGCTCCAGGGCGTGTTGAAGGACGAGTGGGGCTTCGACGGGGTCGTGGTGAGCGACTGGGGCGGCGTGGACGAGCTGATCGTGCACGGCTTCGCGGCCGACGGCGCCGACGCGGCCCGCCTGGCGCTGGGCGCGGGCCTGGACATGGAGATGGCCGGCACCCACGTGGGCGACCACGGCCCCGCGCTGCTGGCCGCGGGGCTGGTCGGCCAGGGCCGGCTGGACGACGCGGTCCGCCGGGTGCTGCGTCTGAAGGCCCGGCTCGGCCTCTTCGACGACCCGTACACCGACGAGGCGGCGGAGATCGCCGGGCCGACCGCGGAGAGCCGGGCGGCGGCGCGGCGGGCCGCGGCGCGCTGCGCGGTGCTGCTGAAGAACGACGGCGGGGTGCTGCCGCTGGACCGCAGCGGCGGCGGCTCGCTCGCGGTGGTCGGCCCGTACGCGGACTCCGCCGACCTGCACGGCACCTGGTCCGGTCCCGGCGAGCGGCGCTTCCCCGCGGTGAGCGTGCTCGCGGCGCTGCGGGCGGCGGCGCCGGAGCTGCGGATCGAGCACGCCGCCGGCGGCGCGGCGGCCGTCGAGGCGGTGCGCGCGGCGGACATGGCGCTGGTGGTCGTCGGCGAACAGTCCGCGCTCAGCGGGGAGGCGTCCTCGCGCGCCGACATCACGCTGCCGGGCGGGCAGGAGGAGCTGATCGCGCAGGTCGCGGCCACCGGGCGGCCGTTCGCGGTGGCCGTGGTCGCCGGGCGCCCGCTGGTCACCGAGCGCTGGATCGAGCGGGCCCCCGCGGTGCTGCTCGCCTGGCACGGCGGCCTTGAGGCCGGGCCGGCGCTGGCCGACGTCCTGTTCGGCGACGTCAACCCCGGCGGCAAGCTGCCGGTGACGCTGCCCCGCTCGGTCGGGCAGCTCCCGCTGTACTACAACCACGAGAACACCGGCCGCCCGGCGGACCCCGCCGACCCGGCGAAGCCCTACGTCACCGGATACCTCGACCAGCCGTACGGGCCGCGCTTCCCCTTCGGGCACGGCCTGTCCTACACCTCCTTCGAGGTCAGCGCGCCCCGCACCGCGGCCGGCAGCGTCGCGGTGGCCGACCTGCTGGCCGGGGCGCGGGTCGAGGTCGCCGTGCCGGTCGCCAACACCGGTGCGCGCGACGGTGACGAGGTGGTGCAGCTCTACCTGCACGACCCGGTCGCCTCCGTGGTGCGGCCGGTGCACGAGCTGCGCGGCTTCCGGCGGGTCGCGCTCGGCGCGGGCGAGCGCACCGAGGTGGTCTTCTCGCTGGGCGCGGCCGAGTTCGGCTTCCTCGCCGACGACACCGGCGCGCTGGTCCTGGAGCCCGGCCGGATCGACGTCCACGTGGGCGGCGACTCGCAGCGCACCCGGCACCTCGCCCTGACCCTCGTGTGACCGCTCGCCGGGCGGGCAGTGGGGTCAGGGCGTGACGACGGTGGTGCGGTCGGCGGGGAAGCCCTTGTCCCACCAGTGCCGGTAGCGGCTGTAGACGGCCGGTTCGCGGTCGGCGAGCAGCGCCGACAGCCGCTCGGCCTCCTCGGTCAGCGCGCGCCACCGGGCTGCGCGGAGGGGGCGGAAGGAGGTCAGCTCCACCCCGCCGTCCACGGCCCGCCAGACCCCGGCGACCTGCCCGTCCACCAGCAGGGTCGGCAGGGTGTCGCCGTTGCGGCGGACGATCAGCGGGCGGTACTCCTCGGGGACGATCCGGCCGTGTCCGGCGTAGGCCATCAGCACGCTGTCCCACATCGGCAGCAGCCGCGGCGGGGCGGGCGTGTCCGGCTCGGGCACGGTGGCGTCCGCCAGGTCCAGCAGGGCGCCGGAGTCCGGGCCCGCCACGGGCACCACCCGCTCCCCGAGCCGGTCCAGCGCCCGGCGCACCACGGGGCTGGTCAGCAGCGTGAACCGGGCGAAGTCGCGCGCCGTCGCCGGGCCGAAGGCCCGCAGGTAGGCCAGCAGCAGCCGCTGCACCGCCGCGTCCTCGGCGGTGTCGGCGCCGGCCTCCGGGCCTAGGTCAGGGCCGAGGTCCGCCGAAGGGGCCGCCGGGGCCGCGCGGTAGGTGTTCGGCAGCCGGAACGCCCACGGGCCGCCGGTCGGCACATGGTGCAGCGGCGCGTACGTGCGCAGCGCCCACCACAGGCGCTGCGCGCCCGCCCCGAACCGCCGCCCGAGCTCCTCCTCCATCTGCGCGCCGGTCCGCGGTCCCGCCAGCAGCCCGGGCAGCTCCGCGAGCAGCCCGTCGGCGTCCGCCGCGGTCAGCCCGGCCGAGGTGAAGCGGCGGTCGTACACCCGCGCCCCCCGCAGGCTGGCGCGCATCGCGGCATGGCAGTCCGCGTAGTCCGCGCCGTGCACGGCGTGCAGCGTGATCCGCATCAGGCTCGCCTTGACGACCCGGCCCTGCGCGAACGCCGCGTCGAGGTCGTCCGGCGCGAAGCCGCTCACCCGGTTCCACAGCGCGAGATACGGCGACGCGGCAGCCTGCGCCTGCGCGGCGCATATCCGGCGCACCGCCTCGGCCACGTCCAACGGCTCGCGCCGGAGCAGGAGTTGACGGTCCAGGGTGGCCAGGGTGAGCTGCCGCGCGGTGATGCCCATCCAGGGATTATGCCGCGCCGGCGCGAGGGCGGTACGGCCCGCACCGGGCCGGTGCGGCCGGCCGCGGCACCCGGCCGCCGCGACCTATCGCCGGTCCGCGCCGCCGAGCCGGGCCGCCGGGGCCGTCGTACGCTGCGGGGACCGGCGCGACACGTTGACGCGCGGCGCCTCCCGCGAGGCCGCGCGCGCAGACGAAGGGCGGCTGAGTTCCCTGATGGCATCGACGACGTACACCGTGGCACCGATCAGCACCCGGCGGCATCTGGAGTTCGTGGCGGCGCGGGGCGGCGCCAGCCATACGCAGATGCCGTCGTGGGGCGGGGTGAAACCGGACTGGCGGGCGGAGAGCCTGGGGTGGTCGGACGCCGCGGGGCAGCTGGTCGGGGCGGGTCTGGTGCTGTACCGGCCGCTGCCGGGGGTGCGGCGATCGCTGGCGTACCTGCCCGAGGGCCCGGTGATCGACTGGCACGCAGCCGACCTGGACCGGTGGCTGGCGCCGCTGGTGGCGCACTGCCGGGCGCAGGGCGCCTTCGCGGTGCGCGTCGGGCCGCGGGTGGAGGCGCGCACCTGGGACGCGGCGGCGGTCAAGGCCGCGATCGCCGACCCGGGCATCACCCGGTTGGGCCAGGCGGCGCCGACGTGGCAGGACCCGCGGGCCGGCGAGGTGGCGGCGCGGCTGCGGGCGGCGCGCTGGCGGCCGGCCAGGACCGGCGCGGACGGCTTCGGCGCGGGCCAGCCGCGGTTCGTGTGGCGGCTGCCGGTCGCGGACCGGGCCCCACAGGACCTGCTGCGCGGCTTCAGCCAGCAGTGGCGGCGCAACGTGAGGAAGGCGGAGAACGCCGGGGTGAAAGTGGTCCGCGGAGACGCCGGGGACCTCCCGGAGTTCCACCGGCTGTACGTCGGGACCGCGGCGCGCGACGGCTTCCTGCCGCGCCCACTGCCGTACTTCCGGCGGATGTGGGACGCCCTGACCGCCGAGCACCCGGACCGGATGCGGCTCTACCTCGCCGCGCACGACGGCGACGTGCTGGCGGCGGCGACCATGCTGACGGTCGGCGGGCACGTCTGGTACTCCTACGGCGCCTCCGCGGTGCTGCGGCGCGAGGTGCAGCCGAACAACGCGATCCAGTGGCAGATGATCCGGGACGCCTGCGAACTGGGCGCGTCCGTCTACGACTTCCGCGGCATCACGGACACCGTCGACCCGGACGACCCGCACGTGGGGCTGCTGCGCTTCAAGTCGGGTGCGGGCGGCGAGGCGTGCGAGAACCTCGGCGAGTGGGACTTCCCGGTCAACCGGGTGCTGCACCGCGCCCTGGACGCGTACCTCTCCCGCCGCTGACGGCAAGTCCCCGCGCTACGGCCGCAGTTCGGCCAGGCGCAGCCGGGCGAAGGCGATCCGCTCGTACGCGCTTGCCGCACCGGTCTCGTAGAGCAGGCCGACCTCGCCGGGGCCGGTCTGCACCAGGTCGCTGTAGGCGGCGGGGAGCGGGGACAGGGTCAACACCTCCGTCCAGGTCCGGCCGCCGTCGGTGCTCGTGCGGACCGCCATGGCGGCGCGGGCGTCGGGGTCGGCCGGCCCGGCGAACAGCAGTGGCCCGGCGGCGGGTTGCAGCAGGCTGCCCTGCACCACCGGTCCGGCCAGGCCCGGTTGGGGCGCGTACGGCTGCTCCAGGTGTGTGCCGCCGTCCGCGCTGCGGGCGTCGACCCGGACACCGGGCGCGCTGCCGTTCTGGTTGCGTGCGTTGAAGTAGACGGTGCCGTCGGGCAGTTGGGCGGCGGCGGTCTCGTTGGCGTTGACCACGCCGTCGGGGGTGTCGTCGAGGAACCCGATCCGCCAGGTGGTGCCGCCGTCGTCGCTGAGCAGGCAGTGGCCGCCGTAGTACTTCGCCTCGGTGCCGGTGTCCGCGGAGCCGGCCGGCGGCGGCACCGAGTGGTTCGCGGGGGCCACGAGGCGGCCGCGGTGGCGGCCGGCCGTCAGCGCGATCGCGTGGCCCGGGCCGGTGGCGTACCAGCGCCAGTCCGGGTGCTTGGCGGTGGCGGTGATCTCGCGCGGCGCGGTGAACGTCCGCCCGTCGTCCGTGCTGTGCTGCACCCACACCCTGCGGCCGTCCGCCGCGGACGCCTGGCCGGACATGATCTGCGCCTCGGTCACCCCGGCGCCGTTGGTGCAGGTCAGCAGGGTGATACGGCCGGTGCGCGGGTCCACCACGGGGGCCGGGTTGCCGTGGGTGTCGCTGCCGTCGCCCGCGACCACCGCCTGCGCGGCCCAGGTGCGGCCGCCGTCGGCGGACCGCTTGGCCACGACCACGGTCCGCGCGCTGTCCGCGCTTCCGCTGCGCGCCTCGGCGAACGCCACGAGGGTGCCGCGCACCGTGCGGACCACGGCGGGGATGCGGTAGACGGCGTAGCCGTCCGCGCCGGAGGTGAACACCGTGGTCCCGGGCACCGGAGCGGTCGGGCCGCCCTCCGCGGCGGCGGCCCGCGTCGACAGCCCGGCGAAGCCGAGTGCTCCGGCGGCGAGCGGCAGTACGACGAGCCTGCGGCGGCTGAACGACATGCGCGGTCTCCTCTTCTCCGAACAACGTGTTCTCCGAACAACCTGTGTGAACGGCTGCTCCGAACGGCCGCTCCGAACGGTCCGCCGGTGCTGCTTTCCGTGCCGCTGACCCGTGGGGTGCTCCGGCCGCCGACCGGCTATCCGACCGGGCCCAGTTCCGCGGCGCCGACCCGGGCGGCGACGGCGGCCGCCTCCTCCGGGGTGAGGGGCAGCAGCGGGGGCAGGGTGCGGCCGGAGCGGATGACACGGCGGGCCACGAGCGCCGCCTTGAACGCGCCCAGGGCGGCGGACATCCGCCCGATCCGCCCCCGGTCGGGCACCTCGATGATCCCGAACAGCTCGGTGAGCCGCCGCTGTTCGGCCCGCGCGGCGGCCAGATCCCCGCGCCGCGCGGCCTCGTAGAGCCGTACGTAGCCGTGCGGGTCGACGTTGCCGAGGCCGGGCACGATCCCGTCCGCGCCGCGCTCCATCGCGAGGTCGGCGAGCGTCTCGGAGCCGGTCAGGCACCCGGCACCGCTGCCCGCGGTGCCGTCGAGCACCCGTTGGAAGCCTTCCAGGTCGCCGGAGGAGTCCTTGACCGCGGCGATCACCTTGTCCTGGGCGAGGCCCACCAGCAGGGCGGGCGACAGCTTGACGTGGGTGTTGGCCGGGATGTCGTAGGCGACCAGCGGCACGTCGAGCGCGGCGTGCAGGAGTGCGAAGTGGGCGCGCACCTCCGGCTCGGTGACGCCGACGTAGAAGGGCGCGGTGGCCACGACCGCGTCGGCGCCGATCGCCGCCGCGCGCCGGGCGTGGTCCAGCACGCGCAGCGTCCCGGTGTCGATCACCCCGGCGAGCACCGGGACCTGCCCGGCGGCGGTGCCGACGACCGTGCGCAGCGCGGTGTCCCGTGCGGTGTCGGTCAGTTGGGCGATCTCCCCGGTGGAGCCGCCGACGAACAGGCCGTGCACGCCCGCGTCGAGCTGGAAGGCGGCGAGCCGCTCCAGCGACGCGGTGTCCACGTCCCCGTCGTCGGTCAGCGGGGTGCACAGGGGAGGGACGACTCCGTGGAACATCAGGTCCTCTTCGAGGTGTCGGGGTCGGGGCCGGCGCCGTTGCCGGCGGCGGGTGGTGGTGCGGGCGGTGCGGGAGGTCCTGGCGGTGCGGCGACGGCCGCCGGGCCGGTGTCCGCGGCCGGGCCGTGGCGCGGGGCCGGGCCCTCGCGCGGGGGCAGCCCGGCGCGTTCCGCCCGCCGGTCCGCGGCCGCCTGCACCCGGGCCGGTACGTCGCATCCGACCAGCAGGACGACGAGCGCGGTGAGCGCCACGCCGAGCACGGCGATCGAGGTACCCAGACTGAGGGGCTCGGCGAGCTTCGCGCCGAGGATCGGGGCCGCGGCGCCGCCGAGCGCGCCGACGTTGTAGCTGAAGCCGAGCGCCGCCGCCCGCATCTGAAGCGGGTAGTGGTCGCTGACGTATTTCGGCAGCACCCCGGAGCCGCCCGAGCCGGTGCCGACCAGCAGGAACAGCAGCACCCACATCCACACGGTGTGTCCCGAGCCGAGGGCGAAGACCGGCACCACGAAGGCGAGCGAGGCCGTCAGCATCCCGGTGTACGCGATCCGCGTGCCGAACCGGTCCCCGAGGTAGCCGCTGAGCACGGAGCCGACCGCGTAGCCGCAGCCCGCGTACAGCAGCGCGTCGGAGACCTGGTCCGGGCTGTAGTGCAGCGAGGTCTTCAGGTAGGTCGGCAGCAGCGCCTGGAGCGGCCAGGAGTACAGGAACGCGCAGAACACGGTGACCATCAGCGCCACCACCACCGGCCACAGCCGCCCGGCGAACTGGACGGTCAGCGTGACGAAGCAGGCGGTGACCACGGCGACGAGCCCGAGCGTGACGGCCGTGTCCTGCCCGCGCAGCACCGCGACGAGCGCGACCGCGGCCACCAGGCAGAGCACGATGTTGGCCGCCCGGCGCCGGCCGGCGGCGAAGAGGATCGCGGTGGCGCTGACCGGGCGGCGCCCGGCGTCGGCGGCCTGCTGCCACTCGGCGGCCTCCGGGAGCTTGCGCCGCAGGTAGATCGCCAGGACCACCGGCAGCACCCCGATCCAGAACAGCACCCGCCAGCTGCTGTGCGGCACCACCCACGCGTAGGTCTTCGCGGCGAGCACCCCGCCGAGCGGGTAGCCCGAAAGGATCATGCCGCTGGCGGTGTTGCGGAGTTTCCGCGGCCAGCTCTCGATGAGGTAGGTGACGCTGGTGCCGTACTCGCCGGCCATGCCGAGGCCGACGACCATGCGGAAGGCGAAGAGCGACCAGTAGCCCCAGGAGAAGCCGCACAGCACCGAGCCGGTCGCGTACAGCGCGATGCTCAGCACCATCGCGGGGCGGCGGCCGAAGCGGTCGCCGAGCGCGCCGATGGCCAGGCCGCCGAACCAGCGGGAGACGAAGGCCGCGGAGACCAGGGTCGCGGCGGTGACCGTGGAGAGGTGGAAGTCGTGGGCGATCTCGGTGAGGACCAGCGTGATCAGGACGAAGTCGAAGCCGTCCATCGCGTAGCCCAGCCAGGCCGCGGTGAATGCCTTCCAGTCCTGGCCGGACAGCTCCGCGCGCCAGCGCAGGGGTGGGGCCGTCGAGCGGCTCATGCGGCTCTCCTCCTCGGGAGCGGGCTCGGACGGCGGACTCGGAGCGGGGCCGGGTCCTCCGATGAGGTTGGACGTAGGACGTCCGACGTCCTACCGTCCCGGTAACGTAGGCGCCATGCCCGCTGAGCGCAAGCCCCTCGCACCGAAGGACGCACCGCGCGCCCGCGGCCGGCAGCCTTCGGTCCAGGACCGGATCACCGACCTGATCGTCGAGCTGGACCTCGACCCGGGGGACGCGCTGCCGCCCGAGCCGGAGCTGATGCGGGCCCTGGGGGTCAGCCGGAACTCGGTGCGCGAGGCGCTCAAGGGCCTCCAGGCACTGGGCATCGTGGACGTCCGGCACGGCTACGGCACCTACGTCGGCACCGCGCAGCTGCTGTCCATGGCGCCCGGGCTGCTCTTCCACGCGCGGCTGGCGGTGCGGCGCGAGCACCCCGGCGCGCTGCGCGACATCGTGGAGGTGCGGGCGCTGCTGGAGAGCGGGCTGATCCGGCGTTCGGCCGTCGAGCTGTCCGGCGCCGATCTCGACCGGCTCCAGGCGGAGTTGGACGCGCTGGCCGCCGACGGCGCCGCGGCCCGCGCCGACCACGACCGGCGCTTCCACGAACTGCTCTACGAGCCGCTCGGCAACGCGCTGGCGCTCCAGCTCATCGCGCTGTTCTGGGGGGTGTACCGGCAGCTCGAAGGCGAGGTGGGCAAGGCGCGCACCGACCACGAGCAGGTGGTGCGCCAGCACCGCAAGGTGCTGGCCGCGCTGCGCTCGCGCGACGCGGACGCGGCGGCGGCCGCCATCGCCGAGCACTTCGCGGACGTCATCGCCCGCACCGAGCGGTGGGCGGTGGACCGGGCCCGCCCGGCGTGAGGCCCGGCGCGGTGCGGCCGGGTGCGGGCCGACGCGTGTAACGCGGTGAAACGGCCGGCGCACCCTGGTGGGCTCGTGGACAAGGGGGTTACGCTGCCCGGGCGAAACGGGAGGGTGTAACGCGTGGCGAGCGGGAGCGGTAACGCAGGCGGCGGGGCCGGAGGCGGGGGCACGGGCACCGGCACCGGCACCGGCACCGGCCGGGCGACGGTCCGGGCGATCGCGGCCGAGGCGGGGGTGTCGATCGCGACGGTCTCGCGGGTGATGAACGGGCAGGTGCGGGTCGCGCCCGACACCGAGAGCCGGGTGCGGCGGGCGGTGGCCCGGCTGGGCGCGCAGGCGCCGGCCCGGCGCGGCAGTGCGACCGGGGCGATCTACGTCCGCTGCCCGTACGTGCTCACCGACTACTTCGGGGTGATCGTCTCGTCGGTCGCCGAGGCGGTGGACCTGCACGGGCGGCGGCTGGTGCTCAGCGCGGGCGACGCGGCGCGGGCCACCCAGGTGCTGCCCTCGCTGCCGGACGACCCGGGCATCGCGGGGGCGCTGCTGATCGTCCCGCCGGAGCCGGAGCGGGAGTTGGAGGCGCTGCGGGCGAAGGACTTCCCGTTCGTGGTGATCGATCCGCGCACGCCGCTGCCGCGGGACATCGCGTCGGTGTCGGCGGCGAACCTCACCGCGGCCCGCAGCGTCACCGCGCACCTGGTGGAGCTGGGGCACCGCAGGATCGGGGTGATCGGCGGGCCGAGCGACTGGCTGGTCTCCAAGTCCCGCCTGGCGGGCCACACGTCGGCGCTCGCGGACGCGGGCGTGCTGCCCTCCCCCGAGCTGGTCCGCTCGATCGAGCCCACCGCCGGGTGGGGTTACGCCGCGGCCTGCGAACTCCTCGACCTGCCCGAACGCCCCACCGCGCTGGTCGCGTTCAACGACAAGGCCGCGGTCGGCGCGCTGCGGGCGGCGTACGAACGGGAGTTGGCGGTGCCGGCGGACCTGTCGATCACCGGCTTCGACGACATCGACCTGAGCCGCAGTACGGTGCCGCGGCTGACGACGGTGCGCCAACCCCTGGAGGAGATGGGGCGGATGGCGGTCTCGCTGCTGATGCGGCTGCTGGAGCAGCACACCGTGGAGACCCTGCATGTGGAGCTGGCCACCGAACTGGTGCTGCGCGGCTCCACCGGTCCGGCGCCGGGGGGCGCCGGGTGAGCGAACCGTTCAGCCTCCAGCCGCTGCGGCCCGAACACGCCACCGCCGTGCTCGCCTTCGAGCGCGAGAACCGGGCGTACTTCGCCGCCTGGGTACCCGACCGCGGCGACGCGTTCTTCGCCGACTTCGACGCCCACTTCGCCCAGCTCCTCGCCTTCCAGGCCGCCGGCGAGGATTACCCGCACGTCCTGCTCACCCCGCACGGCGACGTCGCCGGCCGCGTCAACCTCTACCGCGTCACCCCCGAGCGCTCCGCCGAGCTCGGCTACCGCATCGCCCAGCACGCCGCCGGCCGCGGCCTCGCCACCGCCGCCGTCCGCGAGATCTGCCACCTCGCCGCCACCGCCTACGCCCTCAGCGCCCTCACCGCACGCGTCACCGACGACAACCCCGCCTCCCGCGCCGTCCTCGAACGCAACGCCTTCCGCCCCACCACCCCCCTCACCCTCAACCACAAACCCGCCACCGCCTTCCACCGCCCCCTCCCCTGACACCGCCTCAGCCGGGCCAAACAGGCGGTTCCGCGAGGATGCCGTCGTACGGGGCGGGCAGGGGGCGTTCCTGCGGGTCGGTGGAGGTCACGCTTCGGACGGCGGGGGCAGGGGGCGGAGGACGCGGGCCGGGTTGCCCACGGCCAGGACGGACGGCGGGAGGTCCTTGGTGACGACGGAGCCCGCGCCGACCACGGTGTTCGCGCCGATGGTGACGCCGGGGCAGACGATGGCGCCGCCGCCGAGCCAGACGTTGTCGCCGATGGTGATGGGCAGGGCGCGTTCCCAGCCGGCGCGGCGGCGGTCGGGGTCCAGTTCGTGGGTGGGGGTGAGGAGTTGGACGTTGGGGCCGATCTGGACGTCGGCGCCGATGGTGATCGGGGCGGCGTCGAGGAAGACCGCGTTGAAGTTGACGAAGGTGCGCGGGCCGATGGTGATGTAGGTGCCGTAGTCGCACTGGAAGGGCGGGCGGACGCGCACCTGGTCGCCGACCGAGCCGAGCAGGTCGCGCAGCACGATCCCGCGCTGTTCGGGCCCGGTCGCGGAGTTGAACGCGCGGCACAGCTCCTCGCGCCGCCTGGTGTCCGCGCCCAGTTCCTCGTCGTCCGCGATGTACCACTCGCCGGCCAGCATGCGTTCCTTGTTCACACCCATGGCCCCCAGTGTGCCCGGATGGAGCAGGGGGAGCGGGCGGGGGCGGGGAGCCGTGCTTACCGTCGGGACATGACTTCCATCGAATCCGTGGTCCTGGAGGCGGAGGACCCCGCCGCCGCCGAGGAGTTCTACGCCGCCGCCTTCGGCCTGGGCGGGCGGCTGCGGGTGCGGCCGGCCGAGGGGGAGACCAGCGGCTTCCGGGGCTTCACGCTGTCGCTGACGGTGGCGCGGCCGGCCACCGTGGACGGCTTCCTCCAGGCGGCCCTGGACGCGGGCGCCACCGCGGTGAAGCCGGCCGCGAAGTCGTTCTGGGGCTACGGGGGCGTGGTGCGGGCGCCGGACGGGGCGCTGTGGAAGGTGGCGACGTCGGAGAAGAAGGACCAGGGCCCGGCGACGCGGGAGGTGGACCGCTTCGTGCTGCTGCTGGGCGTGGCGGACGTGAAGGCCACCAAGGAGTTCTACGTCGGGCAGGGCCTGACCGTGGGCAAGAGCTTCGGCCGCAAGTACGTGGAGTTCGCCGCGCCCGGCAGCCCGGTGCAGCTGGCGCTGTACGGCCGGGCGGCCCTCGCCAAGGACGCCGGGGTGCCGCCCGACGGCAGCGGCTCGCACCGGATGGCCGTGGTCGGCGGCGACCGGGGGGCCTTCACCGACCCGGACGGCTTCGCCTGGGAGCAGCCCGCCTGAACCGGGCGCCGGGCGCGGCGGCCCGGCGCCCACGGTCAGACGCGAACCCCTGGTCAGGCGCTCTGGAGCTGCTCGACCTCCACGTGCTGCGGGTAGAACGCGACATGCCCGGCGATCGCGCCCACCGCCTCGTACGGCTCGCGGTAGGTCCACACGGCGTCGGTGATGGTGCCGTCGCCGGTGACCAGCGAGTAGTACGAGGCGTCGCCCTTGTACGGGCAGTAGGTGCTGGTATCGGTGGGGGCAAGCGCGTCCGCCGCCACGTCGGCCAGCGGTATGTACTGGACGGCCGGGTAGTCGGCCTCCTGGAGGGTGAGCGCGGCGGTGGTGTCGGCGACGACCTTGCCGCCGGCGCGCACCACGACGCGGGCGGCCGTCGGCTCGACGGTGATGGGGTGGTCGGGGCCGGGCGTCTTGACGGGGCGGGCCATGAGGACTCCAGAACTCCTGCCGGGTCGGCCCGGACGGTCATCCGGGCCTCCCCCACGTCAACCCCGCCGGCCCACCCGCCATTCCCGCCGACCCACCCGCCATTCCCGCCGGCCCATCCGCCATTTGCGCCGGCTCACGCCCGTTGCCGACGGCTCACCCGTCGCCGCCGCCGACCCGCCCTCCGTTCGCGCCGGCTCCCGGCACCCGCCGCAGCACCCGCAGCAGGTACTCCTCCCGGTCCAGCGGGTTGTGGTCGGTGCGCGGCCGCTCCGGCACCTTCCCGGTGACCGGCCGGTAGTGGTGGAAGGCGCTCTCCAGCGCCCCTTCGCCCCGGGTGAGCGTGGGCAGTCGCCGCTCCAGGTCGTGGACGCGGGCGGCGGGGATGTCGCCGGCCAGTTCGTACCCGCCGTCGTGCGCGGCCGGGGTGCGGGGCAGCGCGCCGAGCCGGGCCAGCACGGGCAGCACCGTGCCCAGCGCGTCGGCGGGCAGGTCGAGCCGGAAGCGGTGCATCGGCTCGTGCACGGTGGTGCCCGCCTGCCGCAGCGCCGCCATGAGCACCAGCGGGGTGAGCCCGCGGAAGTCCGCGCCCGTACTGGACATGCTCTTGTCGAAGGTCCCGTGCGCGTGGCTCTGCCGCGGCCAGTACCCGCAGTGCGTCATCGTGACCGCGCAGTCGGTCACCCGCCAGCCGTGCAGCCCCTGCTCCAGCGTGCGGCGCACCGTCTCCTCCACCGCGGCGAAGAACGCGTAGGGCATCGCGCCCAGTTCCACGCCGAGCCCGAATGCGACCCCGCTGCCGGCCGGGCCCGGCGCGACCCGCAGCCCCACCGTGGCCAGGAACGGATTGCCGTCCTTCGCGATGGACTCGACGGCGGCGCCGGTCCCGGCCGGGCGCTCGATGTGCAGGGTGGTGGTGGGCCGGAAGTCGGCGTCGAGTCCGAATTCGCCGGCCAACGTCGCCTGGATGACCTCCTTCTGCACCTCGCCGTAGAGCGACACGGCGATCTCCTGCCGCAGTTCGTCCCGGCGCAGGTCGATCAGCGGGTCCTGCTCGGCGAGTTGGACGAGCGCGGCGTGCAGCGCGCCGCGGTCGGCCGGGCGCCGGGCGGTGACGACCGTCTCCAGGGACGGCGGCGCGAAGTGCCGGTCCTCCCCCGCCGCGGGCGGCGGCGCTCCGACGGTGTCGCCGATCCGCACGTCGCCCAGGCCCCAGACGCGGGCGATCCGCCCGGCCGGGGCGTGGTCGCGCCGGGTGTCGGTGCCGGCCTCGAAGACGCTGAGCGCGGTGACCCGGCCCTCCCCGACCGGGCCGCCGCCGCGGTGCACCGGCAGCCGGTCGCGGGTGCGGACGGTCCCGGCGGCCACCCGCACGTAGGCGATGCGCTCGCCTGCCGGGCCGCGCTCCATCTTGAAGACGGTGCCGCGCACGGGCGCGTCCGGGTCGGGGCGGCGCGCCGGCAGCAGTGCGGCGATGCCCGCGATCAGGGCGCCCGTTCCCGCACCGGTGACGGCGGAGCCCGCGTAGACCGGGTGGACGAGGGCGGCCGCGGTCTGCTCGGCGAGCGCCGCGCGCAGCCGGGCGTGGTCGACGGCGTGCTCGTCGCGGACGTACGCGGCCAGCAGCCGGTCGTCGCGGCGGGCCAGCAGGTCCAGCAGCCGCGCGTCGAAGCCGGGGTCGGCCGCGGTGTACGGCGGGGCGGCCGCCTGCGGGGTGCCCTGGGCGCGGGCGCCGGTCATCGCGACGATGTCGGGGGTCAGCCGGCCGGCGACGGCCCGAAGGGTGCGGTCGAGGTCGGCGCCGCGCCGGTCGAGCTTGTTGACGAAGATCAGCGTGGGGATGCGCAGGCGGCGCAGGGTGCGCATCAGGACGCGGGTCTGCGGCTGGACGCCCTCGACCGCGGAGACGACCAGGACGGCGCCGTCGAGCACGCCGAGCACCCGCTCGACCTCGGCGATGAAGTCGGGGTGGCCGGGGGTGTCGATCAGGTTGACGTCCGGGCCGCCGGGACCTCCGTCGGGGGCGCCGCCCCCGGGCAGTGTGAAGGCCACCACGGCGGACTTGATGGTGATGCCGCGCTGCTTCTCCAGCGCGAGCGTGTCCGTGGTGGTGCTGCCGCGGTCGACGCTGCCGATCTCGTCGATGACACCGGCGGCGTACAGCAGCCGCTCGGTGAGGCTGGTCTTACCGGCGTCGATGTGCGCGAGGATGCCGAGGTTGAGCGAGTGCACAGGCCGTCATGTCCTTGGGGTCGGGGGTGGTGGCTTCCGGGGCGGGCATGACGGAACCGCGCATCTTCACTGCTCCTCGGTCGGTGGCCGGCCCGGGTGGCCGGCGTGCGTGACCGGCCGATCACAGCACGTCCGCATACCGGGGGCAACGTGTTTTCCGGCGGCGGGCGGACAATGGCGGGATGAGCGAGTTGTCCGAGCCGGACGCTGCCGGCACGCTGAGCGGCGCCGCGTTCTTCCGGCCGGTGCGGGCCGGGAACGCCTTCGAGGAGACCGTCGAGCGGCTGCTCCAGGTGATCAAGCTCGGTGTGGTCGCACACGGTGAACGGCTGCCCCCGCAACGGGAGTTGGCGGAGCGGTTCCGGGTCAGCCGGGTGACGCTGCGGGAGGCGCTGGGCTCGCTGGAGCAGGCGGGGTACGTGCAGTCGCGGCGCGGCCGCACCGGCGGGACCTTCGTCACGCACCGGCCCGGGGGCGCGGACGGCGGGCCGCCCGGGCGTTCGGCCGAGCGGGCGCCGGACGAGCTGGAGGACACCCTCGCCTACCGCCGGGCGCTGGAGATCGGCGCCGCCGAACTGGCCGCGGGCCGCGCGCTCGGCCCCCAGGAGCGCCGCCACCTCGCCGACCGGCTGCGGGACACCCAGCAGTGCGACGCGGTGGACTACCGGCGCACCGACTCCCGCTTCCATCTGGCGATAGCCGAGCTGAGCGGGTCCAGGTCGCTGGCGGCGAGCATCGCCGACACCCGGATGCGGCTGAACGACCTGCTCAACGCGATCCCGCTGCTGCCGCGCAACATCGAGCACTCGCAGGCGCAGCACGCCCGGATCGTGGCGGCGATACTCGACGGCGACCCGGCCACCGCCCGCCGGGCGGCCGAGGAGCACCTCGCCGCGACCGCGTCGCTGCTGCGCGGCTTCCTGGGCTGAACTCCGGTCCGCCCGCACCCGGCAGGCCGCAGACCGGACCGACCGCCGCCGCCCACCGCGCTCTTGACGGCGCGTCCGGCGGAGTGAGACGGTCTCCCCGCTAATGGAACAGGTTCATTCCATTAACCAGCCCGGGAGACGCCCATGTCTGCTCCCCGCCCGCCGGACCCGACCGCCAGTCCCCCCACTCCCCCCAAACCCCCCACTCCCGCCTCCCCCTCCGCCGACGAGCAGCGGCTGCGCGAACTCGGCTACGTCCAGGAGCTGGCCCGCTCGATGTCGGGCTTCTCCAACTTCGCCGTCTCCTTCTCCATCGTCTCGATCCTCTCCGGCTGCCTGACCCTGTACGGGTTCGGCATGAACACCGGCGGCCCGGCGCTCATCACCTGGGGCTGGCCGGTCGTCGGGCTGATGACGCTGTGTGTGGGCCTGGCCATGGCCGAGATCTGCTCCAGCTTCCCGACCGCGGGCGGCCTGTACTACTGGGCGGCGAAGCTCGCGCCCTCCCGGGCCCCGGCGTGGAGCTGGTTCACCGGCTGGTTCAACTTCCTCGGGCAGGTCGCGGTCACCGCGGGCATCGACTACGGCGCCGCCACCTTCCTCAACGCCCTGCTGGACCTCCAGTTCGGCCTGTCGGCCACCCCCGGCCACACCGTGGAGCTCTTCGCGGTGATCCTCCTGGCGCACGGCCTGCTCAACACCCTGGGTGTGCGGCTGGTGGCGCTCTTCAACGACGTCAGCGTGTGGTGGCACCTGGTCGGCGTGCTCGTCATCGTCGCGGTGCTGGTGTTCGTGCCCGACCACCACTCCTCCACGTCGTTCGTCTTCAGCAGGTTCGTCGACGACACCGGCTTCCACAGCCCCTTCTACGTCTCGATGCTGGGCCTGCTGCTGGCGCAGTACACCCTCACCGGCTACGACGCGTCCGCGCACATGACCGAGGAGACCCACGACGCGGCCCGCTCCGGCCCGCGCGGCATCGTGAACGCCATCGTGGTGTCGCTGGTCGCCGGGTGGGTGCTGCTGCTCGGCCTGACCTACGCCATCCAGGACTACGACGGCGAGCGGACCACCAGCAGCGGGGTGCCGCCGGCGCAGATCTTCATCGACGCGATCGGCCACACCGGCGCCAAGCTCCTGCTGCTGATCGTGATCGGCGCCCAGTTCTTCTGCGGCATGGCGTCGGTGACCGCCAACTCCCGGATGATCTACGCCTTCTCGCGGGACGGCGCGCTGCCCGCCTCCCGCCTGTGGCACCGGATCAACCCGCGGACGCAGACACCGACCAGCGCCGTGTGGCTGGCCGCGGCCGGCGCCTTCCTGCTCGGCCTGCCCGCGCTGTGGAACTCCACCGCGTACGCGGCCGTCACGTCGGTGTCGGTGATCGGCCTCTACATCGCCTACGTCATCCCGGTCTACCTGCGGCTCCGGCAGGGCGACGCGTTCACGCCCGGGCCCTGGCACCTGGGGCGCTGGAGCCGGCTGGTGGGCAGCGTGGCCGTCGGCTGGACCGGGCTGATCACGATCCTGTTCATGCTCCCGACCGTCAGCCCGATCACGGTGGCGAGCTTCAACTACACGCCGGTCGCGGTCTGCGTCGTGCTGGGCTTCGCCGGGGTGTGGTGGCTGGTCTCGGCCCGGCACTGGTTCACCGGCCCCCGGGTGCAGGACCGCGACTCCTTGTCCGGCGCCGAACCCAGCGACCTGGAGGCGAGTTGAGCAGCGGGACCCGTACGCACAGCACGGACAGCCCGAGCGGCGGGAGCGGCCGTCCCCGGCTGACGCTGGAGGAGTTGCGCTCGCGCGTCGCGGCCGGCGCGGTCGACACCGTCGTGCTGGCCATGACCGACATGCAGGGCCGGCTCCAGGGCAAGCGGGTGGCGGCCGACTTCTTCCTGAGCGACGTGGTGCCCGGCGCGGCCGAGGGCTGCGGCTACCTGCTGGCCGTCGACGTCGACATGAACACCGTGGACGGCTACGAGGTCTCCTCCTGGGACGCCGGCTACGGCGACCTGGTGCTCGCCCCGGACCTCGCGACGCTGCGGATGGTGCCCTGGCACCCGGCGACCGCCATGGTGCAGTGCGACGTCACCCACCACGACGGCACCCCGGTCGGTGTCTCGCCCCGGCAGGTGCTGCGCCGCCAGCTCGACCGGCTCGCCGGGCACGGCTGGCACGCCTACGCGGGCACCGAGTTGGAGTTCATCGCGTTCCGCGACAGCTACGAGCAGGCGTGGGACCGCGCCTACCACGGCCTGACGCCGGTCAACCAGTACAACGTGGACTACTCCATCCTCGGCACCTCCCGGATCGAGCCGCTGCTGCGCCGTATCCGCAACGGGATGGCCGGCGCCGGCCTGACCGTCGAGTCCGCGAAGGGCGAGTGCAACCCCGGGCAGCACGAGATCGCCTTCAAGTACGGGCCGGCGCTGGCCACCTGCGACGACCACGCGGTGTACAAGACCGGCGCGAAGGAGATCGCCGCGCAGGACGGGGTGAGCCTGACTTTCATGGCGAAGTACGACGAGAAGGAGGGCAACTCCTGCCATGTGCACCTGAGTCTGCGCGACGCCGAGGGCCGCCCGGTGCTCGCCGGCGACGGCCCGTACGGCTTCTCGCCGGTGATGGAGCACTTCCTGGCCGGGCAGCTCGCCTGCCTGGCGGACTTCGCGCTGCTGCTCGCGCCGAACGTCAACTCCTACAAGCGGTACGTGGCCGGCAGTTTCGCGCCGACCGCGATCGCCTGGGGCCGGGACAACCGCACCTGCGCGCTGCGCGTGGTCGGGCACGGGCCGTCGCTGCGGTTCGAGAACCGAGTGCCCGGCGGCGACGTCAACCCGTACCTGGCGGTGGCCGCGCTGGTCGCCGCCGGCCTGCACGGGGTGGAGCAACGGCTGCCGCTGGAACCGGAGTTCACCGGCAACGCCTACGCGTCGGCCGCGCCGCGCGTCCCGGCCACGCTGGGGGCGGCGGTGGACGCCTTCGCTCGCAGCGAGGTCGCCGAAGCGGCCTTCGGGGCGGACGTCGTCCGGCACTACGCGCACGCCGGGCGCACCGAACTGGCCGCGTTCGAGGGGGCGGTGACCGACTGGGAGCGGCGCCGCGGATTCGAGCGGCTGTGACGCGCCCGCTGGTCGGCGTCACCGGCTACCTCGACGAGGCGGCGTGGGGCGTGTGGCGGCAGCCCGCCGCGCTGGTGCCGGACACCTATGTCGCGTCCGTCGCCCGGGCCGGGGCCGCCGCGGTGGTGCTGCCGCCGCAGGACGGCGGGGTGGCCGAGGTGCTGGACCGCCTCGACGGCCTGGTGCTCGCCGGCGGCCCCGACGTGGACCCGGCCCGGTACGGCGCCGCACCGCACCCGCGCACCGGCGTGCCCCAACCGGTGCGCGACTCCTGGGAGTTCGCACTGCTCGCCGGTGCGCTGGCCCGGGAGCTGCCGGTGCTCGCGGTGTGCCGCGGCATGCAGCTGCTGAACGTGGCGCTGGGCGGCACCCTGGTCCAGCACCTGCCGGAGCGGGTCGGCGGCAGCGCCCACCAGCCGGCCCCGGCGGTCTTCGGGCGCCGCAGCGTACGCACCCGGCCGGGCAGCGTCCTGCACGGCATCCTGGGCGCGAGCGCCGAGGTGTCCTGCTACCACCACCAGGCCGTGGACACCCTGGGCCGGGGGCTGACCCCCACCGCGTGGAGCAGCGACGACACCGTGGAGGCGCTCGAACTCGCCTCACACGAGGGCGTGTTCACCGTCGGTGTGCAGTGGCACCCGGAGACCGACCCGTCCGACCCCCGGCTGTTCGCCGCGTTCGCCGCGGCGGCCGCGTCCCGGCCCGGTGCACGATGACGCCGGCGCGCGGTCCGTGCCGCACCGGCCCCTGCACCGGCCGCCCGCCCCATCGCGCGACCGGCCCCTGCACCGACCGATCGACCGACCGCTTCGAGAACAGGGTGGACAGCTGATGGCCCCAGGACAGGGCCCCGCGACGGACGTCGGGGGCGGGGTGTGGCCGGTGGTGAACCCGGCCACGGAGGAGATCATCGACCGGGTGCCGATGGCGGACCTGGCCGCGGCGGACGCGGCGATCGCGCGCAGCCGGGCGGCGTTCGGGCCGTGGCGGCGGGTCGCCCCGGCCGACCGGGCCCGGCTGCTGCGGGCGTTCGCCGCCGCGGTGGACGCCGACCGCGAGCACCTGGCGCGGCTGGAGGTCGCCAACTCCGGCCACACGCTGGGCAACGCCCGGTGGGAGGCGGCCAACGTCCGCGACGTGCTGGAGTACTACGCCGCCGCGCCGGAGCGGCAGTCCGGCCGGCAGATCCCGGTCGCCGGCGGCCTGGACGTCACCTTCCACGAGCCGCTCGGCGTGGTGGGGGTGATCGTGCCGTGGAACTTCCCGCTGCCGATCGCCGGTTGGGCGCTGGCCCCGGCGCTGGCGGCGGGCAACACGGTGGTGCTCAAACCCGCGGAGCTGACCCCGCTGACCGCGCTGCGGCTGGGCGAACTCGCCTTGGCGGCGGGCCTGCCCGCGGGCGTGCTGGAAGTGGTGCCCGGCCGCGGCGACGTGGTCGGGCGGCGCTTCGTGACGCACCCGGACGTCGCGAAGGTCGTCTTCACCGGCTCCACCCGGGTCGGCAAGGAGATCATGGCCGGGTGCGCGGCCCAGGTGAAGCCGGTGACACTGGAGTTGGGCGGCAAGAGCGCCAACGTGGTGTTCGCCGACGCCGACCTGGCGAAGGCCGCCGCCACCGCGCCGTCGGCGGTCTTCGACAACGCCGGGCAGGACTGCTGCGCGCGCTCCCGCATCCTGGTGCAGCGCGAGGTGTTCGACGACTTCATGGCGCTGCTGGAGCCGGCGGTCAAGGCGGTGCGGGTCGGCGATCCGGCCGACCCGGCCACCGAGATGGGCCCGCTGATCTCCGCGCGGCGGCGCGCTGCGGTGGCCGCCTACGTGCCCGAGGGCGCGCCGGTCGCCTTCCGCGGCAGCGCCCCGGACGGGCCGGGCTTCTGGTTCCCGCCGACCGTGCTGTCGCCGGTGCGGCCGGACGACCCGGCGTTCACCGAGGAGATCTTCGGGCCGGTGGTGGCCGTGGTGCCGTTCACCGACGAGGAGGACGCCGTACGGATCGCCAACGACACCGCCTACGGCCTGTCCGGCTCGATCTGGACCCGGGACGTGGGTCGGGCGATCCGGGTGGCGCGGGCGGTGGAGGCGGGCAACCTGTCGGTCAACTCGCACGCGTCGGTGCGGTACGCGACACCGTTCGGCGGGTTCAAGCAGTCCGGGCTGGGCCGCGAGCTGGGCCCGGACGCGCTGCACGCCTTCACCGAGACCAAGAACGTCTTCATCGCCACGGAGGATTGAGCAATGACGCTCGCAGCACGCCTGGACGGCCGCGTCGCGGTGATCACCGGTGCCGGCAGCGGCATCGGGCTGGCCAGTGCCCGCCGGCTGGCCGCCGAGGGGGCGTCGGTGGTCTGTGTGGACATCGACGAGGACAGCGGCGCCGCGGCCGCGGCGGAGGTCGGCGGCCTGTTCGTGCGGGCCGACGTCACCGACGAGGACGCGGTGCGCGGCATGTACGAGACGGCCGTCGCCACGTACGGGCGGCTGGACGTCGCCTTCAACAACGCGGGCATCTCCCCGCCGGAGGACGACTCGATCCTCACCACCGGACCGGACGCCTGGCGCCGGGTGCAGGAGGTCAACCTGACCAGCGTCTACCTGTGCTGCAAGTACGCCATCCCGCACATGCGGCGGCAGGGCAAGGGCTCGATCATCAACACGGCGTCGTTCGTGGCGGTGATGGGCGCGGCGACCTCGCAGATCTCCTACTCGGCGTCCAAGGGCGCGGTGCTGTCGATGAGCCGGGAGCTGGGCGTGCAGTTCGCGCGCGAGGGCATCCGGGTCAACGCGCTGTGCCCGGGGCCGGTCAACACCCCGCTTCTTCAGGAACTGTTCGCCAAGGACCCCGAGCGCGCCGCCCGCCGTCTGGTGCACATTCCTCTCGGCCGGTTCGCCGAACCGGAGGAACTGGCCGCCTCGGTCGCGTTCCTGGCGAGCGACGACTCGTCGTTCATCACGGCGTCCACCTTCCTCGTCGACGGCGGGATCTCGGGCGCCTACGTGACCCCGCTGTAGCGGGCCCGGCCCCGGCCGGTCCTGCCCTCCCCAACCCCCACGGAAAGGTCCACCACATGAGCGACGTCAGCCGCAGGACGTTCATGGCGATCTCGGCCGGGGCGGCCGCCGCGGCGACCGTCGGCGGTGCGGCGGAGGCGACCGCCGCCGCGCCGGGCCAGGCGCCGGCCGCCGCGCCGAAGGCCACCGGGACGCTCACCGACGCCAAGCACGTCGTCGTCCTCATGCAGGAGAACCGCTCCTTCGACCACTACTTCGGCACGCTGAAGGGCGTCCGCGGCTTCGCCGACCGCAGCGCGATCCAGGTCGCGGGCGGCTACAGCGTCTTCAACCAGCCGAACGGCAGCGGCCGGCAGTACCCGTGGCAGTTCAGCGCCACCGCGCCGGCCGGCGGCGCCGACCCCGAGCGGCTCGCGCAGTGCAACGGCGACCTCGCGCACGGCTGGGCCGACCAGCACGCGGCGTGGAACGGCGGCAAGATGGACGGCTGGGTCGCCGCCAAGGGCAACGTCCGCACCCTCGGCCACCTCACCCGCGCCGACATCCCCTTCCACTACGCGCTCGCCGACTACTACACCGTGTGCGACGCCTACTTCAGCTCCACGCTCAGCGCCACCGGCCCCAACCGCACCTTCCACTGGAGCGGCCAGATCGACCCGGACGGCCGCAGCGGCGGTCCGGCCTACGACGGCGGCTCGGAGTCCGGGCTGCGGTGGCAGACCTACGCCGAGGCGCTCCAGAACGCGGGCGTGAGCTGGAAGGTGTACCAGAACGCGGCGGACAACTTCACCGACAACGCGCTGGCGTACTTCACCCAGTTCACCTCCGCGGCCGCCGGCACCCCGCTGCACGACCGCGGCATGGGCTCGGTGCCGAAGGCCACCGGGCGGACCCCGGACGACATCGCGGCCGCCATCAGGGCCGACGTGCTCGCCGGCACGCTCCCCCAGGTGTCCTGGGTGGTCGCCGACGAGGGCTCCTCGGAGCACCCGTACGCCACGCCCGCCGACGGGGCGCACTTCGTGCACATGGTGATCGACGCCCTCAACGCCGATCCGGCGGTCTACAACTCCACGATCCTGTTCCTCAACTACGACGAGAACGACGGCTTCTTCGACCACGTGCCGCCGCCGGTCCCGGTGTCCGGGACCGCGGGCGAGTTCTACACCGGCACCCCGATCGGGCTGGGCGTGCGGGTGCCGATGATCGCCATATCCCCCTGGAGCCGCGGCGGTTGGGTCGACTCCGAGGTCTTCGACCACACGTCGGTGCTGCGCTTCCTGGAGACCTGGACCGCGGCGCTGGGCACCCCCGCGACCTGCCCGAACATCAGCGCCTGGCGCCGCGCCGTCTGCGGCGACCTGACGTCCGCGTTCGACTTCGCCAACCCGGTGACCGGGCTGCCGTCGCTGCCCGACACCTCCGCGGTGATCGGCGAGTCGACCTGCGCGCCGCTGCCCAACCCGGCGCCGGTGACCAACGCGCTGCCCGCGCAGGAGTCCGGCACCCGCCCGGCGCGCGCCCTGCCGTACCAGCCGGACGCCTTCCTCGACCACATCGAGTTCGGCACCGGCGGGGTGACCAAGGTGTGGCTGGCGATGGACAACACCGACGCCCGCTCCACCCGCGCGGTGCACTTCGCCGCCTACGCCAACGCCCACCGCGGCGGCGGGCCCTGGCAGTACACGGTGGCCGCGGGCGGCACCACCAGCGACTTCTTCAACTGCGGCAGCGGCTACGGCGACGGCAAGTACGACCTGAGCGTGGTGGGCCCCAACCGCTTCCTGCGCCGCTTCCAGGGCGACACCACCGCACCCGGCAAGGACGTCGCCGTCACCCCCTCGTACGCCGTGACCAGCAGCACCGGCAAGCTCGCGCTGTGGTTCACGATGGCCAACCACGGCGCCGCGGCGGTCACGTTCACCATCACCGCGAACGCCTACCGCACCGACGGCCCGTGGACGTACCAGGTGCCGGCCGGCGGGCAGGTCGCCGACTACTTCAACGCGGTGGCGTACAACGGCGGCTGGTACGACTTCACGGTGACGGTCAGCGGTGACGCGAGCTGGTCGCAGCGCTTCACCGGGCACCTGGAGACCGGCGCGCCGAGCGTCAGCGGCTGACCGGTCAGCGCGCCGGCGGCCTCAACGGCTGCGCGCGGCCTTGCGGTTGGCGCGCAGCCACTCCTTGTTCATCGAGGTGATCGACATCAGCGGGATGCCCTTGGGGCAAGCGGTCGCGCATTCGCCGGTCAGGGTGCAGCCGCCGAAGCCCTCGGCGTCCATCTGCCCGACCATGTCCAGCACCCGGCTCTCGCGCTCCGGGCCGCCCTGCGGGAGCGCGGCGAGGTGGTTGATCTTCGCGGAGGTGAAGAGCATCGCGGAGCCGTTGGGGCAGGCGGCGACGCAGGCGCCGCAGCCGATGCACTCGGCGTGCTCGAAGGCGCGGTCGGCGTCGGGCTTGGGCACGGGCGTGGCGTGTGCCTCGGGCGCGGCGCCGGTGGGCACCGAGACGTAGCCGCCGGCGCCGATGATCCGGTCGAAGGCGGAGCGGTCCACCACCAGGTCGCGGACGACCGGGAAGGCGGCCGCGCGCCAGGGTTCGACGTCGATGGTGTCGCCGTCGCGGAAGGAGCGCATGTGCAGCTGGCAGCTGGTGGTGCGCTCCGGGCCGTGCGCGTCGCCGTTGATGACCACGCCGCACGCGCCGCAGATGCCCTCGCGGCAGTCGTGGTCGAAGGCGACCGGGTCGGCGCCTTCGAGGGTGAGGCGTTCGTTGAGGGTGTCGAGGACCTCCAGGAACGACATGTCCGGCGAGATGCCGTCGACGTCGTAGGCGGTCATGGCACCGGGGGCGTCGGCGTTCTTCTGCCGCCAGATGCGCAGGGTGAGCCTCATGCGTAGCTCCGCTGGGTGGGGTGGACTTCGGTGAAGACGAGTTCTTCGCGGTGCAGCACGGGCGGCTCGCCGGTGCCGGTGAACTCCCAGCCGGCGGCGTACCCGAACTCCTCGTCGCGGCGGGCCGCCTCACCGTCGGGGGTCTGGGACTCCTCACGGAAGTGGCCGCCGCAGGACTCGGCGCGGTGCAGGGCGTCCAGGCACATCAGCTCGGCGAGTTCGAGGTAGTCCACGACGCGGTTGGCGCGCTCCAGGGACTGGTTGAACTCGGCCTCGGTGCCGGGGACCTTGATCCGCTGCCAGAACTCCGCGCGGATCTGCGGGATGCGGTCCAGCGCCTTGCGCAGGCCCTGCTCGTTGCGCGCCATGCCGCAGAACTCCCACATCAGCTCGCCCAGTTCGCGGTGGAAGGAGTCGGCGGTGCGGTCGCCGTCGACGCTCACCAGCCGGTGCAGCCGCTCCTTGGTGGCGGCCAGCGCCTCGGTGACGGCGGGGTGCTCCGGGTCGACGGGGGCGGCGGCCGGGTGCCGGGCGAGGTAGTCGTTGAGGGTGGCGGGCAGCACGAAGTAGCCGTCGGCCAGGCCCTGCATGAGCGCGGACGCGCCGAGCCGGTTCGCGCCGTGGTCGGAGAAGTTGGCCTCGCCGATCGCGAACAGCCCCGGCACGGTGGTCTGGAGGTCGTAGTCCACCCACAGCCCGCCCATGGTGTAGTGCACGGCCGGGTAGATCCGCATCGGCACCTCGTACGGGTTCTCCGCGGTGATCCGCTCGTACATCTCGAAGAGGTTGCCGTACTTCTCCGCGACCGCGCGCCGGCCCAGCCGGGCGATGGCGTCGGCGAAGTCGAGGTAGACGCCCTGGCCGCCGGGGCCGACGCCGCGGCCCTCGTCGCAGACGTTCTTCGCGGCGCGGGAGGCGATGTCGCGCGGCACCAGGTTGCCGAAGGAGGGGTAGATCCGCTCCAGGTAGTAGTCGCGCTCGGCCTCGGGGATGTCGGCCGGCGGGCGGGCGTCGCCCTTGGCCTTGGGCACCCAGATCCGGCCGTCGTTGCGCAGCGACTCGCTCATCAGGGTCAGCTTCGACTGGTGGTCGCCGGTGCGCGGGATGCAGGTGGGGTGGATCTGGGTGAAGCAGGGGTTGGCGAAGTACGCGCCGCGGCGGTGCGCCCGCCAGATCGCGGTGGCGTTGGAGTTCATCGCGTTGGTGGACAGGTAGAAGACGTTGCCGTAGCCGCCGGTGGCGAGCACCACCGCGTCGGCGAGGTGGGTGCTGACCTCGCCGGTGACCAGGTCGCGGGCGACGATGCCGCGGGCCCGCCCGTCGACCACCAGCAGGTCGAGCATCTCGGTGCGCGGGTGGATCTCCACGTTGCCGGCCGCGATCTGCCGCGACAGCGCCTGGTAGGCGCCGAGCAGCAGTTGCTGGCCGGTCTGGCCGCGGGCGTAGAAGGTGCGGGAGACCTGGACGCCGCCGAAGGAGCGGGTGTCGAGCAGGCCGCCGTACTCGCGGGCGAAGGGCACGCCCTGCGCCACGCACTGGTCGATGATCTCCACCGAGATCTGCGCCAGGCGGCGCACGTTGGACTCCCGGGCGCGGAAGTCGCCGCCCTTGACGGTGTCGTAGAAGAGCCGGTGGATGGAGTCGCCGTCGTTGCGGTAGTTCTTCGCGGCGTTGATGCCGCCCTGCGCGGCGATGGAGTGGGCCCGGCGCGGGGAGTCCTGATAGCAGAACTGCACGACGTGGTAGCCCTGTTCGGCGAGGGTCGCGCCCGCGGAGCCGCCGGCCAGGCCGGTGCCGACCACGATCACGCGGTGCTTGCGGCGGTTGGCGGGGTTGACGAGCTTGGCGGTGAAGCGGCGGGTGTCCCAGCGGTCGGCCATCGGGCCGTCGGGGGCCTTGGTGTCGGCGATGGGCGCGCCGGTGCCGTAGCGGGTGTAGTCGGTCAACTCGGCTCCCTCAGTGGACGGTTCCGGTCATGACGCCGACCGGTACGGCGATGAAGCCGGCGGTCAGCAGCACGGCCAGGCCGGTGGCGGTGGCCTTCAGCGCGCGGTCGCGGCGGCGGCTGCCCGCGCCGAGGGTCTGCGCGGCGCTCCAGAAGCCGTGCTGGATGTGCAGGCCGAGCGCGAGCATCGCCACGATGTAGATGACGTCGCCGTACCAGGTGTGGAAGGTCGCCTCCACGTTCTGGTACGGGTGGCCGGGCTGGGCGTTGCGGTTGACGGTGAGCGTGGTCAGGTCCAGCAGGTGCCAGACGATGAACAGCGCGAGGATCACCCCGCCCCAGCGCATGGTGCGCGTCGCGTAGCTCGCGCGGGCCTTTCGGTGGACGTAGCCGACCGGGCGGGCCCGCAGGTCGCGGCGGCTGAGCTGGTAGGCGCTCACGCCGTGCGCGAGGAACGCCGCGACGAGGACGACCCGGATGATCCACAGCGCCCATTCGTAGTGCAGCGCGGGCTCGCCGAGGGTGCGCAGCCAGTGCGCGTAGCCGTTGTAGTCGTCGGCGCCGAAGAAGATCTTGAGGTTGCCGAGCATGTGGGCGACCAGGTAGAGCAGCATGATCAGGCCGCTCACCGCCATGACCGCCTTCTTGCCGACGGTGGAGTCCCATGCGGTGCGCAGCGTGGGCGGCCGCCGGTCGGTCCGCGTTGCCAGTGCCATGTCCACGACGGTAGGACGCGGAGTGACGAGTGGTCCAAGACATGATTCGGCTTGTTTCCATAGCTGCTGCCTATCGACAGTTATCGTGGGGGGATGCAGTTCCAGCAGCTCGCGTACTTCGCGGCGGTCGCGCAGGCCCGGCACTTCACCCGCGCCGCGCAGTCCCTGCACGTCTCGCAGCCGTCGCTGTCGCAGCAGATCCGGGCGCTGGAGAAGGAGTTGGGGGCGCCGCTGTTCAGCCGGGCGCGCGGCAACATCACGCTCACCGACGCCGGGGAGGCGCTGCTGCCGCTGGCGCTGCGCATCCTGGCCGACGCCGACACCGCGCGGCACGAGGTGCTGGAGCTGGCGCAGCTGCGCAGCGGGCGGGTCCGGCTCGGCGCCACGCCGAGCCTGTGCACGGGCATGCTCCCCGACGTGCTGCGCGCCTTCCACGACCGGCACCCCGGTATCCGGCTGCTCCTGGAGGAGGGCGGCTCCCACGACCTCGTGCGCGAGCTCGCCCGCGGCGCCCTCGACCTGGCGCTCGTGGTCCTGCCCCTGCCCAGCCCCTCCCCCGCGCTCACCACGGTCGAGCTCTTCCAGGAGGACCTGGTGGCCGTCTCCGCGCTGGACGCCGCCGCGCCGCCGTCACCGCTGCGGGTCGCCGACCTGCGCGGGCAGCCCATGGTGATGTTCCGGCACGGCTACGACCTGCGCGACCTCACCGTCTCGGCGTGCCGCTCCGCGGGGTTCGAGCCGACCTTCACCATCGAGGGCGGCGAGATGGACGCGGTCCTGGGGTTCGTACGGGCCGGGCTCGGGATCGGTGTCGTGCCCTCCACGGTGGCGGCTCGCGCCGGCGAGGGCCTTCGGGTCACCCCGCTCGCGGCCCCGGGGCTGCGGCGCACCGTGGCGCTCGCCCACCGCAGCGATGTGGCCCCGCCGCGCGCGGCGAGGGTCCTCCAGCAGGTCATCCTCACCGAAGCGGTCCCCTCGCGCCCCTGACCCCCCGGCTTCCTCCGCCCCGTCCGCGGAGGGACCACCTGCCGGCTGCGGACGAAGCCTCGGCCTCTTACGACGGAGCGCCCGTCTGCCGACGCGCCGGGGTCGAGAAGGAGGCGAACGCGGCGTCCAGCAGGTCGCCGAGGCCCTCCTGGCCGTCGCTCGCACTCCATCGCCCGAGAACGATCCACAGGATCTCGAGCGCCGCCGCCACGCGTACGTCGGCGACGACCGACGCCCCGTCGGCGTCGGCGTCGGCCGAGGAGTCCGTCCGCCGCAGGCGGGCGACGATCTCCGGCCGCCATTCGGCCTGCTTCTCGCGGAGGCGTGCGCACAGGGCCGGGGTCTGGTCGACCAGGCCCAGGATCGTCACGAGTTCCGGCACGTCGCGCACGAGGAACCTGGTGGCCGCCTCCACCGCGTGGCGCAGCCTGCCCCAGTCGTCCGGTCCGGCCCGCTCGGCCTCGAGCGCGTCGGCGATGACGTCACCGACCGGGTCGAAGACGAACAGGACCACGTCTTCCTTGGTGCCGAAGTACCGCAGGAAGGTGCTTCGCGACACCCCGGCGGCTTCGGCGAGGTCGGCGAACGTGACCTGGTTGAAGCCGGTGAGGCAGAAGCGGTTGAACGCGACGCGGGCCAGCTCTGCCTGCACCGCGTGGCGGCTGATCTCACGGGTACCGACCGGCGCTGCACTCATGAGGACAAGTGTACTCCGCCACACTCGTTTGCTTCTTCGCATACGAGTTCCTAACCTGATACTCAGTGTCAGCCGCGAACCTGAGATTCGCGTTGCTGTCCCCAGCCGACGGCCCGGTCACGGGCCGTCCCCTACCGCGGTACGGAGCCACCTCATGACCTACGAAGACCTTCCCGCCCTGGCGATCACCGTCTCGGACGGGGTCGCGACGGTGACGATCGACCACCCGCCGCTCAATCTGATGGACGCGGTGCTCCTGCCGTCACTGCGGGCATTCGTCGCGCGGGTGCGGAACGACGCCGACGTCCGCGTCATCGTCTTCGAGAGCGCCGACCCGGAGTTCTTCGTCGCCCACGGCGACATGGCCTACCTCACCGACCCCGACGCGCTGCCCGCGGCCACTCGCGCGGCGATCGCGGCCGCGCCGGGCGCGACCGTCCCGGACGGCATGAACATCCTCCAGGCGATGAGCGAGGAGGTCCGCTCGCTGCCGCAGGTCACCATCGGCAAGCTGGCGGGCTTCGCGCGCGGCGCGGGCAACGAGTTCTTCATGTACCTGGACATGCGGTTCGCGGCGATCGGCAAGTCGGGGCAGGGGCAGCCGGAGTCCCTGCTGGGCATCCTCCCCGGAGGCGGCGGCACGGTGAACATGACGCGCCTGGCCGGAAGGGCCCGCGCGCTGGAGCTCATCCTCGGCGCCGAACTCGTGGGCGCGGAGCTCGCGGAACGCTACGGCCTGATCAACCGCGCCCTGCCCGCCGCAGAACTCGACGCGTTCGTCGACACCCTCGCCCGGCGGATCGCCGGCCTGCGACCGGAGGTGATCACCCTCACCAAGGCCGCGGTCGACGCGGTCGCGCCTCCGATCCCTCATGCGGCGTACGCGGTGGAGAACGAGGGCCTGTTCGCGGCGTTCGGCGACGAGGTCACCGAACTCGCCCACAAGCTGCTGGCCGCCGGCATCCAGACCCGCGAGGGCGAACGGGACCACGAGCGCATCGCCAACAGCATCTGAGTCCGCCGCACAACCGCAGCTGGGACGTTCGGGGTTTGCCGGTCCGTTTATTAGACTGTACTGTCAAGTCTAATAAACGGCGGAGGGGAGACCGGCATGACCGAACAGCTGAGCGCGGACCGACCGGGGGCGCGGCGGAAGGAGCCCGGACGCCGCAGGTCGGGCTCGGACGAGAAGATCCTCGCGGCGGCGAAGAACCTCTTCCTGGCCGACCGCTACGACGGTGTCACCCTGGAGCGGATCGCCGAGCGCGCGGGAGTCTCACGGCAGACCGTCTACAACCGCTTCGGGTCGAAGGACGCCGTCTTCCGGGAGATGGTCCGCTACCACTGGTCGGCGTTCGCCGGCCCGGACCGACGGGGCGTCGAGTGCGACGCCGGCGCGAGCGCGGAGGAGGTTCTGCAGGGGTTCGCCGAGTCGCTCCAACGCTTCGCCGCCGAGACGGACCAGATCCGCTTCGCCCGGCTCGTGGTGGCCGAGTCCGTGCGTCGGCCGTGGATCGCGGACGAGTTCTACCGGGTGGGCAAGGGCCCTGTCGTGGAAGCGTTCGTCGGCTGCCTCGACGACCTGGTCCGCAGCGGGCGCCTGCGATGCCCGGACACCTACCTCGCGGCGCGCCAGTTCATGGGCCTCGTCCAGGAGTTCCTCGTCTGGCCGAGGGTCATGGCCTTCGAGGAGGAGACCACCGCCCAGCCGGCCGCGGAAGTGGTGATCGAGGAGGCCGTACGCGTCTTCCTGGCCCGCTACGCACCCGGGCCGAACGCCCCGGGCCGGCCTGCCTGATCCGCCCGCCGCCTGACCACCGCACCTCTTCCCGACCTGTTCCGACCTGTTCCGACCTGTTCCGCGCTCTCCGAAGGACCCGTCGTGCCCGCACCCACCATTTCACTCGGCGATGTCGAGATCACGCGCGTCGTCGAGTGGTCCGGCCCCATCCGTACCGCCCGCTTCGTCATCCCGGACAGCGACGGGGAGACCTGGCGGCGCCATCAGGACTGGCTGGCGCCCGACTTCTGGACCCCGGCCGACGACGCCTACCGCTGCCACATCCAGACCTGGGTCCTCCGCAGCGAGGGCAGGACCATCCTGGTGGACACCGGGGTCGGCAACGACCGGGAACGCCCGCAGATTCCGCAGTTCACCGGGCTGCGCACCGACTACCTCGCCCGCCTGCGCGAGGCCGGCGTCGCACCCGAGGACGTCGACATCGTCGTCAACACCCACATCCACTACGACCACGTCGGCTGGAACACCGAGTCGCGTGACGGGCAGTGGGTGCCCACCTTCCCCAACGCCACCTACCTGATCCCCCGCGCCGACAACCTGTACTTCGACCCGGAAAGCGCCGTCCGCAGCCGGGCCCCGCGGGACGAGCACGAGCGCCTGCGCTGGGAGGGCAGCAGACTCGTGTTCAACGACAGCATCGCCCCCATCCACCGAGCGGGACAGGCAGTGCTGTGGGAGGACACCCACCGCATCGACGGCAACCTGCGGCTGGAGGCAGCGCCGGGCCACACCCCCGGCTCGTCCGTCCTCACCCTGCGCTCGGGCACCGACCGCGCCGTCTTCGTCGGGGACATGCTGCACAGCCCCGTCCAGGTCCTCGAACCCGGCTGGAACAGCTGCTTCTGCGACGACCTCCCCCTCGCGGCCAGGACCCGCCGCGCCTATCTCGCCCGCGCCGCCGAGCTGCGCGAGCTCGTCATCCCGGCCCACTGGCCGGGGCACGGAGCCGCCGAGGTCCGGCAGGACAGGGACGGCTTCGCCCTCACCGCATGGGCCGCCTTTCCACGCGGCTAACGGCCGGTGCGGTGCTGCTGCCGGTAGCGGCCGGCCGAGATCCCGTACTCGCGTTTGAACGCGTTGGCGAAGGCGTAGGGGGAGCCGTAGCCGGTGCGCTGCGCGACGGTGGACAGCGGGGCGTCGGTCGTCTGGAGCAGGCGTGCCGCCACGGTGAGCCGCCACCACGTCAGATAGGTGAGCGGTGGCTGCCCCACCATGGCGGTGAACCTGCGGGCGAAGGCGGCACGGGACAGGCCCGCGTGCGCGCCCAGCGACTCCACGGTCCAGGGGTCGGCGGGGCGTTCGTGCAGGGCCCGGAGCGAGCGCGCGACCACCTCGTCGTCGAGGGCGACGCACCAGCCGGTGGCCCGCAGTCCCGCACGTTCGATCAGGCAGGCCCGGATCAGGTGCACCAGGAGCACTTCGAGCAGCGCCGGCAGCACCAGGTCCCTGCCGTGCATCGGTTCGCCCAGTTCGCCGAGCAGCAGGTCGATCGACGCCTGGAGACCCTGGTAGCGGTCCGGCCGCGCCGGAAGGCTCACCAGGTCGGGGAGGTCCTGGAACAGCGGATGCGGGCGGGCCCGCTCCAGCCGGTAGGCGCCGGACAGGAAGCGGGCCGTGCGGTCGGTGGCGTTCGCGAGCGTGTGCGCGGTCCCGTGCGGGAGCAGAACGGCGTCGCCCGGTCGCAAGGTGACGACCGCTTCGTCCGGTGCCGTCACCTCGATGCGTCCCGTGGTGCCCACGTAGAAACGGGCACCGTCGAAGATCCCGGCGTCCTTCTCCCACCACGGGTCCGCGTCCTCCAGCGTCAGGGAGGGGCGTCCCACGCGCATGGTGCCGATCGCGTCGCTGAGCACGTCCATCGCCGTATCCTCCCGCACCGCGTCAGGTGTCCGAGAACGGCGCCCACCGCTTGATCGAGACGGCCCCGTTCGACCGCGCGACTTCGGCGGCACCCGCGCCGCCCAGGTGCGCCGGCACGACCAGGCTGTTCGTCGCGGCGGCCCGCTCCAGGACGCGGCGCCGGGACCGGGTGGCCTCAGCCTGGTCCTCGCTCAGGCAGGTGTCGTGGTCGGGTTCGATCATCTGCAGCGGAGTGTGGACCAGGTCGCCGACGAACACCGCCCGGTCGGCGCCGGACTCCAGCCACAGCACCGCCGAGCCGGGTGTGTGACCGGGGGCCGGTTCCAGGACCAGGTTCTCGTCGATGCGGTGGCTGTCGCCCTCCCACAGCACCGTCCGGCCGGCCCGGTGGACGGGCAGGACGCTGTCGTTGAACGTCACCCCGGTGTCGGCGGCGGACTGGAACGGGGACTTCGGGACATGGCCGCTTGCGGGGTTCCAGAAGTCGAAGTCGGCCCGGCTGATCAGATACCGCGCGTTCGGGAACGTCGGTACCCACTCGCCGTCGACCAGCCGGGTGTTCCACCCCACGTGGTCGTTGTGCAGGTGGGTGTTGACGACGAGATCCACGTCCTGCGGCCGCACCCCGGCCGCCGCCAGCCGGTCGAGGAAGTCGCCGTCGCGCTGGTGGAACACCTCGACCTCGCGCTGCTTGTCGTTGCCGAGGCCGGTATCGACCAGAATGGTGCGGCCCGCGCTGCGCAGCACCCAGGTCTGCACGTGTGCCTGCCACGCACCCGTCTCGGCGTTCAGGAAGTCGGGCGCCAGCCAGGATTCGTGCCGGCGCCACAGTTCGCCGGGAACGGACGGGAACAGGACATCGGTGGTGGCGAAGGCACCCTGCCACTCGACCACCCGCGAGACCTCGACATCACCCAGAATGATTTTCTTCACCCCCTCACCGTAGGAAGGGACGGTGAGACGCTAAATGCTCCGCTGTCTCGCTTTCTTAAGACAGCGTCTCGCCGCGGTCCCGTCCGCCACCGGAGCCGACCGGCCAGGACGGACCGCGACACCAGGCGACTGCGGGGACGGGGCAGACTGGGGGCTATGGCCGGCGGCGAAATCCACCAGGTGGACGCGTGGCGCCCGAAGGTCCCGGGCATCACCGAAGTGCTGCACGCCCACTTCACGCACCACGCGTACCCCGTGCACACCCACACCACGTGGGACCTGATGCTGCTGGACGACGGTGTCGTGGACTTCGCCCTGGACCGCAGGCGGCACGGCGCGACGGACGCCAGCCGCGTGGTGCTGCTGCCCCCGGGGGTCCCGCACGACGGCCGCACCGTCAACCCGGCCGGGTTCCGCAAGCGCGTGCTGTACCTGAGCACGGACGTGCTGCCCGCCCGCCTGGCGGGGAAGGCGGTGGCCGGCCCGATCCTGGGCGACGCTGCCCTGCGCGCGAGGGTGCACCGCCTGCACGCGGCCCTGCGCGACCGCGACGACGCGCTGGAGGCGCAGTCCCGCCTCGCCTTCGTACGCGAACGCCTGCTGGTGCACCTCGACGCGCACCGGGTCCGGCCACCGGGCCGGGAGGGCGACCGGCTCGCGGCCCGGCTGCGCGAACTGCTGGACGCCCGCGTCGCCGACGGCCTGACCCTCGACGAGGCCACCGCGCTGCTGCACGCCCACCCCACCCACCTCATCCGCAGCTTCTCCCGCGCCTACGGACTGCCCCCGCACACCTACCTCACGGGGCTGCGGATCGACCGGGCCCGGCGCCTGCTCCTCACCGGCGAGCGGCCCGCCTCGGTCGCGGCGGCCGTCGGCTTCTACGACCAGGCGCACCTGAACCGCCACTTCAAGCGCCACCTCGGCGTCACCCCGGGCGCCTACGCCCGCCGCCGCCGGGCCCGGTAGCACGCCGGAGCGGCCGTCCGACGTCAGGACGCCCCCTTCGGCGTCTTGTCCGCCTTCTCGACCTTGTCGATCAGCCGCTGCTCCTCCGCCGGGAACTGGTCGAACAGCTTGCTCAGCGTGCCCATCCGGCCGTGGAAGTCGGTGCCCCACCGGTCGGCGGCGGTCCCGACCCACGTCCCGGTCATCATCTGGTTGACCTTCTCGATGGCCGCCCGGATGTTCCCCTCGGCGGTCTTCACCGCGGCCATGTCCTTCTTGCAGTCGTCCACGTCACTCATCTGTCCTCCTCGGAGAAGTCGTCCGCCGCCCTGCCCCTCGCCGCGACGCTCACGAGCCGGCCGCGGCGAGGGCGAGGGCGGGGTCTGCGGAGCTGCGGTGCACCAGGTTCCCGAGGAGCAGGACGCGCTTGCCGCTCTGGGCGATGTACGCCTGGGTTCCGCAGGTGCTGGTCAGGGCGGGGTACTGGTGGCCGGGCGTGCAGGCGTGGCCGTCGTTCGGGGTCTTCGCCAGCACGGTCGCGCGGCCGTTGTGGACATACACGACGGCTGCCGACGAGTGGGCGGTGTCCTGGGCCAGGGCGTAGAAGCCGCCGCCGGTCGCGGGTGCCAGGTGCGACAGGCGCAGCGACGCGATCGCCGTGTGGGTGCCGGGGAGCGTGCCGGACAGGTGCAGGTGCTCGGGCGCCTTGCCGACGGGGATGGCCACGATGTCGGAGAGGTCGCCGGTGGCGGAGTAGACCGTTCCCGCCGGGTCCACCACGGCGCCGGTGAAGATCGGTGCCGACTGGTGGTAGAGGCGGGTGGAGGTGCCCTTCCCGAGCGCCCAGAGGTCGCCGCCCTCGCTGATGACGAGCGACCCGTCCGGGCGTTCGCCGACCGGCAGCGCGTTGTCGGAGGTCGGCGGGATCGCGAGGGCGGTGGTGCGGCCGTCCTTGTCCGTCACGGGCAGCTTCGCGACCCGCGTGGGCGGGCTCTGCTTGAGGACGCCGAAGACGACGGAGCCGTCCGAGCGGACCACCAGGGAGGCGTTGTCCACCCGGTGGTCGACCCGCACGTATCTCGCGACGACGCCCTGCGGGGTCATCCGCAGCACGTCGGGATGGTCGGCGCCGTCCCACTCCACCATGTACACGTCGCCCGACCGGCTGGTGGTCACCAGGGTGTCGCCGGACATCACGTCCTCGTTGAGGTCGTAGGTGTCGCTGAGCGCGCCGAGGTCGAAAGCGGCGATCTTCCCGGCGGCCGGGGTCGGCAGGCCGGCCCGGGCGCTCTTGTGGCCGCCGCCGCCCGAGCACCCGGCCAGCAGCCCCGCCACCGCCACCGCCGCCGCCAGGTACCGCTTGGTCCGGGTGCGCTTGGTCCGGGTGCCGGACCCCGGGCGACAGGCCCTAGTTGCCATCGAGTGATCCTTCGTACGTCCTGAAGCCGCTGTCGAGGTCGCCCATGACGCCGTTGGTCGTGGAGGCGACGCTCGTGCCGGTGAACCAGCTGGTGAAATCCGTGTTCTGCCACGCGTCCGGGGACACGGTCTGGGTCTTGGGGTCGTACCACGTCTGGCCGGCGGGCGCGGGGATCTTCCCCGACCGGATGAGTCCCTGGGCCAGCGCCGGCGCGTACGCCTTCTCGACGTCCTTGGCGTCCTTGGAGTTCACGGCCTGCTGCGCGGCGGCGTTGTCGGTGGAGAACGGGTCGGTGGTCGGCGCCTTGACCGACCGGCCCCAGGTGGCGAGGGTCTGCGAGTACTTGAAGCCCTTGGTGACCACCTTGTCGGTGACGCCCTTGGGGAGTGAGGTACCGCTGAACAGGACGCCCGCGGTGTTCAGGACCGCCAGGTTGGCCTTGTGCTGCTCGTCCAGCTGCTGGGCCGCGCTGTAGCTGATGTTGTTCTTGGCCTTGGTGAACAGGCCGATCATGTTGCCCAGGTTGGTGATGTCGTCGCTGGAGCCGGCGGCGTCGCTGAGCTGGGCGTGCATCGCGGTGTCGAACATCGCGGCGGCGCTGGGGTCGTCACGGGTGAACAGCTCCATCGCCGCTTGCAGGTCGTCGTGCGGGAGGACCAGGCCGTGTTCCGTGGTCGAGTACCCGCCCGCCTGCGAACCGGCGATCTTGGACGAGGCGCCGAGCTGGTCGGCCCAGGTGGCGGTGATGCCGGCCAGGGCGACGGCGGTGCTCTGCGGATAGGTGAAATAGGCGAGCTGCTCCTTCTGGGAGCGGCCGGCGAAGGTGCTGTTCTCCTTCGCCGCGGCGGCCAGGATGTTGTACGCGGCCTGGCCGGACTGGTCGGCGAAGTCGGGACTGCGGTCGCTGGCGGCCAGCGTGAGCACCCGGCCGATGGGTTCGGAGTCGTCCACGGTGCCGGTCCTGCTGGTGGTCTGCCAGTTGTACTCCAGCAGGTCGGCCGCGTACCCCTTGCTGGCGGCGGTGTTCTGGCCGAGCAGGTCGCGGGAGCCCTGCGCGTTGTCGCCGAGCCGGTCCAGGACGGCGAGCACCGGGTCGTTGGCCCGGATGGCCGCGACGGTCTGGTCCGCACCGGGCTTGGAGCCGACCGCGCCGGTGAGGCCCAGGTCGTCGAACCACGCCTTGCCGTCGCCGTAGTACCCGGGGTAGGCGCCGCCGCCGGGGAACATCTCGTAGTCCGGCCGCATCGCGCCCTGCTTCTCGCGCCAGTCCAGCATGCCGCCGCTGATGTCGGAGAGGACCTGCGCGTTCCACTTGTCACCGGAGGGGCCGTACTTCAGCAGCATGCCGATCGACCAGGCGTCGTCGTCGGTGGGGTGGGTGAGCGGCGCCAGGTAGTCGGGGGCGGGATGGGGGTAGTCGCCCTTGACCGCGAGGTCGGCCAGCGTCTGGGTGGCCTGGCCGAACTGGGCCATCGCGGCGACGGACTCCTTGCTGAGCAGGGTGTTGTCGTGCGTGCCGTCCTCGGCGTGCAGGGCGTTGGCGGCTCCGGTCATGTCCTTGATGCCGCCGTTGATCATGAACGCCGTCATGTAGGCGGAGTCCTTGCCGTGGTCGGACAGCGACTGGGCCACGTTGAGGATGATCTGCCGGGAGTTCGGGTCCTTGGGGTTGGCGAGCGCCTTGCTCAGCTCGCTCGCCTCCTGCTGGGCCTCCTTGGCCGGGTCGATGTCCTTGGTGTCCCAGGGAATCTGGTACATGTCGCCGTTGATGCCGCACAGGTACGGCTGGCCCGCGCCGTCCAGCAGGTTCAGCGCCTCGTCGGCCCGCAGCGCCATGGCGTGCGCGTCGTCGCCGACCTGCTGGGCCTGCTGTCCGATCGCGCTCAGGTTCAGGGAGCCGCCCCACCGGTCGAAGTCCGTCCGGATCGTGCCGCCGTCCGAGGCCAGTGCCGCGGCCAGATCCGCCAGGCGGTTGGCCAGTTGCCGTAAGCGCTGCGGGTTCACACCCGCGAAGTCCGTCATCGGTCCCCCGTACACGTCGTGGGCGCGCGCACAACCCGTCACGTCCGTGCGCGCGCGTCCGGTCCGTTCCACGGTAGCGGCGCAGGGCTCCGGAATCCGTACCCGCACGGCGGCTGTGACCGAGCCGGGACGAAACGTCGGGCGGGGGAGCCTCGGCGGCCTGGCCGCCAGGGCTCCCCCGCCCACCAGGGTGTGTCCTAGGCCGTCGCGATCGCCGGGTCGCTGACGCCGGGGCGGCCGGTCTCGACGTGCCCGGCGAAGCGCCGCGTGAAGGCCGCGTCGTGGTCGGACTGCACGGTCACGTCGTACCAGCGGTCGGCGAGGGCGGGCCGGTAGGTCTCGCGGCGCCCGGCGCGTACGACGAGCATCCGCTGCCTGCCGTCGTAGGCGTTGCGGACGGTGAAGCGGATGTCGCTGCCGCCGGAGTTGGCGAGGGTCAGCTCGACCTGCCCGGTGCGGGCGTCGTGCCGGGCGGTGACCTCGGCGCCGGCGCGGTGCGCGGTGCCGCCGAAGGCCCGCAGGAAGCCGGCCGGGCCGTGCACGGTCAGGTCGTACGTGCCGGAGGTGCCGTCGGTGTCCCACTGCCCGGTGAGGGTGTGCCCGGCGCCGGTGGTGTACGTCCACGGGCCGTCGGTGCGGTTGCCGGAGGTGACGTGGAAGCACGCGCCCGCCCCGGCGCCGCCACCGAACGTCAGGGTGACCTGGCCGGCGGCGGTGACGGCCGCGTCCGTGTGCGGCGCGTACGGCAGCGGCCGGGTGGGCCGGGAGCCCTTCTCCTGGCGCGGCACCGCCTGCTCGGCGGGCGGCACCGGCACGTAGGAGTCGTGCCGGTCGGAGTCCGTCGGCTGGTAGCCGTCGGTGCCGGGCAGGCGCGCGGGCCGGTCGTGCTGGAGCGAGAAGTCGAACGCGGAGGTCAGGTCGCCGCACACCGCGCGCCGCCACGGCGAGATCTGCGGCTCGTGCACGCCGAACCGCTGCTCGATGAACCGCAGGATCGAGGTGTGGTCGAACGTCTCGGAGCAGACGTAGCCGCCGGTGCTCCAGGGCGAGACCACGAGCATCGGCACGCGCTGGCCGAGGCCGTACGGGCCGGGGGCGTAGGTGGAGTTGCCGGGGAAGAGCTCGAGGGAGGTGTCGACGGTCGAGCCGCCCTGGCCCGCCGCGGCGGCGTACGGCGGCACGACGTGGTCGAAGTAGCCGTCGTTCTCGTCGTAGGTGATCAGCAGCGCGGTCCTGCTCCACACCTCGGGGTCGGCGGTCAGCGCGTCCAGGACCTGCGAGATGTACCAGGCACCGTAGTTCGCCGGCCAGTTGGGGTGCTCGGAGAACGCCTCGGGAGCGGCGATCCAGGAGACCTGGGGCAGCCGCCCGGCCTTGACGTCGGCGCGCAGCACGTCGAAGAAGCCGTCGCCGGCCTTGGCGTCGGTACCGGTGCGGGCCTTGTCGTAGAGCGGGTCGCCGGGGGCGGCGTTGCGGTACTGGTCGAAGTAGAGCAGCGAGTTGTCGCCGTAGTTGCCGCGGTAGGGGTCCTCGATCCAGCCCCAACCGCCGGCCGCGTCGAGGCCGTCGCCGATGTCCTGGTAGATCTTCCAGGAGATGCCGGCCTTCTCCAGCCGCTCCGGGTAGGTGGTCCAGCTGTAGCCGGCCTCGGAGTTGTCGACGACGGGGCCGCCGCCCTTGCCGTCGTTCCCGGTCCAACCCGACCACATGTAGTAGCGGTTGGGGTCGGTGCCGCCGATCAGCGAGCAGTGGTAGGCGTCGCAGATGGTGAACGCGTCGGCGAGCGCGTAGTGGAACGGGATGTCGTCGCGGGTCAGATGGGCCATCGTGGCCGCGGACTTGGCCGGAATCCACTGGTCGTACCGGCCGCCGTTGACCGCCTTGTGGCTGCCGGTCCACTCGTGGTTGAGGCCCTCGATGAACTTCATGCCGAGGTCCTGCGTGTCCGGGTGGTAGGGCAGCACCTCGCCGGTGCCGTTCGGCTGGTGCCACACGGACTTGCCGCTGGGCAGGGTGACCGGCCGGGGGTCACCGAAGCCGCGCACCCCGCGCAGCGAGCCGAAGTAGTGGTCGAAGGAGCGGTTCTCCTGCATCAGGACGACGATGTGCTCGATGTCCTTGATGGTGCCGGTGCGGCGGCCGGCCGGGATGGCGGCGGCCCGGGTGATGCTGCCGGACAGCGCGGAGAAGCCGGCGGTGGCGCCCGCGATCTGAAGGAAGCGGCGCCGGTTGAGTTCGGTCATGCTCGCGGGACCTCTTGGGCTCGGGGCGGATGCTGGGCCGGGCGGCGCGGACAAGTTGGCGTGCGCGGGCCGGCGTACCGCTGACGTCGGGTGGTGCGGGGCCCGGCGGTGGCGGCCCGGGCCGGGCGGTCCCAGATCACCGAGCGCCGGCGACGTGCGGGTGTCGTACGGGTGGCGCGGCGCCGTACGGACCGCGAACAGCCCGCCGGCGGGGGGAGGTTGCGGCCGCGCCCGCGACGGCCTTTGGCACCGTCCCATCACGGTGGGTTCCGTCGCCGGCGCGCAAGGCGCCGTTCAACTGGCCGTCGCCGCCGGGCGGGATTCTGCACGACGTCACCGCGCCGCCCTGGCGCGGGCCCGTACGTTTGCGCACCGCTCGGCACGGCACCGCACCGCCCCGCACCGCCCCGCACCGCCCGGCACGACACCGCGCCGCCCCGCACCACCTGGCACGACACCGCACTGCCCCGCACTGCCCCGCACCGCACCCGCGTCAAGGAGTCTTGATGGCCGCACAGTTGGACCCGTCGCACCCTTCCGAGCCGTCGTCGCAGCAGCCCGGGGAGCAGGCGGCGGCGCAGGCACCGACCGGTCCGCGGATCGGCCGCCGGGCCGCGGTGGGCCTGCTCGGCACCGCCGGCGCCGCCGCCGTGGCCGCGCCGCTGCTGACCGCGGCGCCGGCCGCCGCCACGCCGGCGAGCAGCGCCACCGCGGGCGCCCCGGCGTTCCTGCCGTCGCCGGACGCGGGCGGCGCCCCGCCGGTTCAGGGCCTGCACCTGACGTTCGGCAAGGACCCGGCCACCCAGATGGTCGTCTCCTGGCTCACCGACGCCCCGGTGAAGCGGCCGCGGGTGATGTACGGCACCCTCGAACACGGCCTGGGCTCGGGCGTGGACGCGGTCACCCGCAGCTACGCCGACGGCAAGTCCGGCCGCAGGGTCTACGTCCACCACGCGGCGCTGAACCGGCTCTCCCCCGGCAAGCAGTACTTCTACGTCGTCTCGCACGACGGCGCCACTCCCGACAGCGGGACCTTCGCCACCGCGCCGCGCGGCCGCCGCCCGCTGACCTTCACCAGCTTCGGCGACCAGTCCGCGCCGCAGGTCACCTGGGCGTCGGACGGCAGCGTGGCGCTGGACGCCAACTCCACGCCCGCCACCAAGGACATCGTCACCGGCATCGAGCAGGTCGCGCCGCTGTTCCACCTGCTCAACGGCGACCTGTGCTACGCCAACCTGGACGTCGACCGGGTACGGACCTGGAACAACTTCTTCACCAACAACACCCGTTCGGCCCGCTTCCGGCCCTGGATGCCCGCCGCGGGCAACCACGAGATCGAGTCGGGCAACGGCGAGATCGGCCTGGGCGCCTACCAGACGTACTTCGCGCTGCCGTCGACCGAGACCGACGCCGAACTCGCGGGCCTGTGGTACGCGTTCACTGCCGGCTCGGTGCGGGTCATCGTGCTCCAGAACGACGACAACTGCCTCCAGGACGGCGGCGACCTCTACATCAGCGGCTACTCCGGTGGCCGCCAGCTCGCCTTCCTGGAGCGGGAGTTGAAGGCGGCGCGGGCGGACCGCGACATCGACTGGGTGGTCGTGGCCATGCACCAGGTGATGATCTCCTCCTCCGACGCCAACGGCGCCGACCTGGGCCTGCGCGCCAAGTACGGCCCGCTCTTCGACCGCTACCAGGTCGACCTCGTGGTCTGCGGGCACGAACACAACTATGAGCGGTCGCTCGCGGTGCGCGGGGTGGTCAGCGGCAGCGAGACCCTCACCCCGAACCCCGCCTCCACCCGCACCGACGACATCGACACGAGCCTGGGCACCGTGCACATGGTGCTCGGCGGCGGCGGGGTCTCCGGGACCACCAACCAGTCGTTCTTCAAGGACGGCACCGCGAAGGTGATCACCGCCGTGGCCGACAGCCGCCCCGAGGGCGGCAAGCGCGCGGCCACGTACGTCAAGGAGGAGGCGGTCTGGACGGGCGTGCGCGACATCGAGCACCCCTACGGCTTCGCGTCCTTCACCGTGGACCCGGGCCGCTTCGCGGGCGACACCACCCGGCTGCACGTCACGTACTACAACGTGGACAAGCCCGCCGGCGAGCTGTCGGTCTTCGAGCAGTTCACGCTGCACCGGCGCCGCTCGGACGGCTAGCCGCGGCCGGGCGGGCAGCCGCCCCGCCGTGCGCCGAACGGGGCGTGCCGCGCCCCGCCAGGCGGGTGGGGCGCGGGCGGCCGCACCCGGTGGGCTACGATCCGCCGAGTCCCCCCAAACCACGCAGGAGGCGCGACATGGCCGACAGCGAATACCGGGTCGAGATCGACGGTGCCCGGGTGCTCACCCCCCGGCTGCTGCTGCGGCCGTGGGAGGACGCCGACGCGGCGGGTGCCCTGGCGGTCTACGGCGCCGACGAGGTGACCCGCTGGCTCGCCCCGGCCATGCACCGCACCCCCGACGCCGAGGCGATGCGCGAACTGCTGGCCTGCTGGCGGGCGAACTGCGAGGAGCTGGACCCGCCGGCCGGCCGCTGGGCGGTCACCCGGCGCGACACCGGCGAACTGGTCGGCGGCGCGGCGCTGCTGCCGCTGCCCCCGTACGGCGTGGACCTGGAGGTCGGCTGGCAGCTCGCCCCGACCGCGTGGGGCGCGGGGTACGCCTCGGAGGCCGGGCACGCCGTCGCGCACTACGCCTTCGAGGCGGGCGTCGACGAGATCTTCGCGGTGGTGCGCCCGCGCAACGAGCGCGGCGCCGCGACCGCGCGGCGGGTGGGCATGGAGTGGGTCGGGGAGACCGAGAAGTACTACGACCTGCGGCTCCAGGTCTACCGGCTGCGCAAGGCCGAGTTCCCCCCGTCCCCGGCGCCGCACCCGGCCGACTAGCCGCGACCGCACGGCCGTACGGCCGGCCCGACCGCCTCAGGACCTTCCGCCTCACCGAGGCCCGCGTGCGCCTGCTGTCCCGACTCGCCGACCACGACCGGCACTTGGCCGGCCCTGCCGCCGAACTCGGTCTCACCCGGCCGGAGTCGGCCCAGCGCCTGCGGGGCGGCCGCGCCTCACCCGATCCGGCGGGCCAGTACCAGGCGGCAGCGCGGGCTGCCGTCGGGGCGCCGGCCGAACTCCTCCAGCGCCAGGGTGTTCACCTCGAAGCCCGCGGCCGCGAGGTCCGCCCGCACCGGCTCCAGCGGGAAGGTGCGGTAGTACATCACGAACGGCGGGCGCCACAGCGCGTTGCGCACCCGCATCGCGGCGTCGAAGCCGGCCAGCGCCCAGTACCAGGGTGAGCCGACCGGGGGCGGCGCGGCGACGGGGAAGGCGAACAGCGCGCCGGGGCGCAGCGCGCGGTGCACCCCGGCGAACAGCGCGGGCCGCTCGGCGGGCAGGAAGTGCCCGAACGCGCCGAAGCTGACGGCGAGGTCGAACTCCGTGTCGAACGGCAGCGCCCGCGCGTCGGCCCTGACCCAGCCGTGCTCGGGGTGGGCGGCGCGGGCGCGCTCCAGCATGCCGCGGCTGATGTCCGCGCCGGTGACGCCGTTGGGGCACAGCCCGGCCAGCACCCTGACGCCGGCGCCGGTGCCGCAGCACACGTCGAGCCCGGTGCGGAAGGGCCCGTACGGCCGCAGCGCCGCCGCGGTGGCGTCGAGGAAGCGGTCCGGGGTGCGGAAGGGCGTGTGGTCGAAGGCCGGTGCCAGCAGGTCGTACCCGTGCTCGACGGAGGACAGCGCCTGGACGGCCAGCTCGCGTACGGAGGGGCCTTGGGAGGAGAACACCCGGCCCACCCTAGAACCGGGTGCGGCGCGATGTGCGCGAGATCTCACCCGAACGAAACGGAACCGCCATTCCCGTTGACGTATGCTGGCTTTAGCGGAATCACAGTTCCGGATCTCCGCGCACACCTCCGAGCGCTGTCGCTCGTCCCGTTCTCCGTACGGCCCGGACCACCGCGTCCGCGCCGCCCCTTTTGCGTCCGTTAAGGAGTTCCATGGCGTCCGAAACCCGGCGCACCCCTCACCAGGTGACGTTCGCGGTGCTGGCGGCGAGCGTCAGCGCGTACGCACTGCTCCAGTCGCTGGTGACCCCGGTCCTGCCGACGATCCAGGAGTCGCTGCACACCTCGCAGAACACGGTCACCTGGGTCCTGACCGCGTATCTGCTCTCCGCGTCCATATTCACCCCGATCATGGGCCGGGTCGGGGACATCGTCGGCAAGAAGCCGGTCTTCGTGGCCACCCTGGTCGCGCTGGCCGCGGGCTCGCTGCTGGCCGCGCTGGCCACCAACGTCGGGGTGATGATCGTCGCCCGGGTGATCCAGGGCGTCGGCGGCGGCGTGCTGCCGCTGGCGTTCAGCATCGTCCGCGAGGAGTTCCCGCGCGAGAAGATGAGCGGCGCGGTCGGCGCGATCGCCTCGCTCGTCGCGGTCGGCGGCGGCCTGGGCATCGTGCTGGCCGGCCCGATCGTCAACGCGCTGGACTACCACTGGCTGTTCTGGCTGCCGATGATCCTCACCATCCTCACGGCGGTCGCCACGGTGCTGTTCGTACCGGCCAGCCGCACCCGTACCGAGGGCCGGATCAGCTGGGCGCCCGCGCTGCTGCTGTCGGCATGGCTGGTGGCGCTGCTGGTCGCGCTGAGCCAGGCGTCGGTGTGGGGCTGGGGCTCGGGCAAGGTGATCGGCCTGATCGTCGCCGCCGTGGTGCTGGCGGTCGCCTGGGTCGAGACCGAGCGCCGGTCGGCGACGCCGCTGATCGACATGAAGATGATGAGCCGTCCCGCGGTGTGGACCAACAACACCGTGGCCCTGCTCTTCGGCGTCGGCATGTACTCCGTCTTCGCCTTCCTCCCGGAGTTCGTGCAGACCCCCAAGTCCACCGGCTACGGCTTCGGTTCGACCATCACCCAGTCCGGGCTGATCCTGCTGCCGATGTCGGTGGCGATGTTCCTGGTGGGCCTGGGCGCCAACTCGCTGGCCGCCCGGATCGGCGGCAAGACCGTGGTGCTGCTCGGCTCGCTGATCAGCGCGGTGTCGATGGCGCTGCTCGCCTTCGCGCACGGCGCCACCTGGGAGCTGTACATCGCGACCGCGGTGATGGGCGTCGGCTTCGGCCTCGCCTTCGCGGCGATGTCCAGCCTGATCGTGAGCGCGGTCCCGGCCGAGCAGACCGGCGTGGCCAGCGGCATGAACGCCAACATCCGCACCATCGGCGGCTCGATCGGCGCCGCGCTGATGGCCAGCGTCGTGACCTCCAGCCCGGCGGCCGACGGCCTGCCCCGCGAGGCCGGCTACACCCACGGCTTCGCGATGCTCGGCGTCGCGCTGCTGGTCGGCGCGCTGGCCGCGCTGCTGATCCCGGTCTCCCGGCGCGGCACTCTGGTGGCCAGCTCCACCGAGGACAACGAGCCGGCGGGCACCGCGCTCACGGCCGTACCCGGCGGTACGGTCATGAGCGACACGTCGGAGTGAGGTCCGGCACCGGACACTCCGGTGCCGACCGCACCACAGGGGGGCCGGCACCGGGCAGGGCCGCACCGATCGGAAGTGGACGATGGCAGCGCACAAGGCGGGGCACGGCCCCGTAGCCGACAGCACCGGGCACGGCACGGGGCACGGTGCCGTGTGCGGTGAGCACCCGGCGCCGAAGGGCGCTGCCGACCCGACACCCGCCGGCGGCGCCGCCCCGCACCGCCCGATGCGGCGCGACGCCGCGCGCAACCACCAACTGGTGATCGCCGCGGCCCGCGAGGTGCTCACCGAGTACGGCACCGACGCCAGCATGGAGCTGATCGCCTCCCGCGCGGGCGTCGGCGTCGGCACCCTCTACCGGCGGTTCCCGAACAAGGAGGCGCTGGTCGACGAGATCGCCGGGCAGATGCTCGGCGAGCTGGTCGCCGAGGCGCGCAGCGCCCTGGCCCTGCCGGACGGCACCGGACTCGACGTGTTCATCGGGGTGTTCGGCCACTGGCTGAGCCTGCACCGCGGCTACGCCGACAAGCTGGTGGGCCGCACCGAGGCCGCCTGCGTGGAGCAGCTGCGCGACCTGATCGACCTGCTGCTCGACCAGGCCAAGGCGGCCGGGCGGGTCGCCGCGCACATCGAACTCGGCGACGTGATGGCCCTGGTGTGGGGGCTGCGCGGCGTGGTGGAGACCAGCGGCGCGGTCACCCCGGACGCCTGGCGGCGCTACGCCGACATCCACCTGGCGGGCCTGCGCGCCCACTCCCCCGCATCGGCCCGCCCCGCGGTGACCCGCGAGCAGCTCACCCGGATCAACGCCCAGGGCTGAACTCCCCCGCACCGCCCGCCCTGCCGGCTCCGCCCGACACCGCGGCGGCCCGGGCCCGTTCAGACCGGGCGGGCCAGGTGGAGCAGGCGGGGACGGTCGTCCCGGGCGGGTACGGGGGCGAAGCCCAGCCGCTCGTAGAGGGCGATCGCGCCCGTGCGCCAGTCCCACACCGACAGCCGCAGGGTGTGCACCCCGCGCGCGGCCGCCTCGGTGAGCGCGGCGCGCACCAAGGCCGCGGCGATCCCGCGGCCGCGGTACTCCGGGGCGGTCCACAGCCGCTTGATCTCGGCCGCACCGCCCACCGCGCCGGTCAGCACCAGGCAGCCGGGCACCGCGTCCCCGGCGACGGCCAGCAGCACCGTGTCGGCCGCGAACGCGGTCCACGGGTCGAGGACCTCCGCGCGGTAGCGCTCCGGCAGGTCGGCCACGTCGGTGACGGCCTCGCCCTTCTCCGCCTGCGTCTGGAGGTGGTAGGCGGCGAGCAGCCCGGCCGGGCCCTGGCCGTCGGCGAGGCCCGGGCCGGGCCAGCGCACGACGGTGGTGGCCGGCACGGCGGCCGAGGCCGGGGTGGCGGCGGTCGCTTCGGCCGGGGCCTGTTCGGCGGGGGTCTGTTCGGCGGCGGGCCGGGGGCGGTCGTTCATGCCCCCAGCCTCACACATCCGCAGGTCAGCGCGGCGCGGGGGTCAGCGGCGGGTGCCGCAGTCCGGGCAGAAGGCGGCGCCCGCCGGGAGCTGCGCGCTGCACGAGCCGCAGGTGTCCGGCTGGGCGAGCCGGTTGCCGCAGCCGGGGCAGAAGGCCGAGCCGTGGGTCTCGGCGCGGCACTGCGGGCAGACCAGCTGGCGCGGGGTGTTCACGTCGAACGACTGCCCGGCGGTCTGCCCGACGGCGTAGGCGCGCTCGGTCACCATGTCGTTGAGGCCGCGCTGCTGGGCGGCGAGCGCCTCGGCGGCGGTGTCGGGGGCGCAGGTCAGGCAGATGCCCTGCCCGGCGTTCCAGCAGCGGTTGCAGACGTAGCCGGTGCAGCGCGGACAGCGGTTGAAGTGCCCTTCCGCGGTGGATATCGCGCGCTGGAAGGCCGCGTCGCGGGCGGTGCCGTAGCCGGCGCCGGCCAGCCCGTCGGCCGCGGTGGACACGCCGCTGCCGGCCCGGCCGAGCATCCCCCAGGCCGCGTTGACCCCCTTGCCGACCCAACTGGCCATCCGGCCACCGGTGTACGGCACGAACGGCGAGCGCCACGTGTCGTAGCAGCGGTGGCAGGAGAACTCGAACTGGAACCCCGCACCCGTGCCCTGTTGCTCGCACAGATCACGGTAGTTGTTGCTGAAGTAGATCTCCGCGGTCACCGGTCGCCCTCCCCGAGCAGCCTCCGGCCGGGCCCCTGCCCGCCGGTCCTCCCCTACCGGCAACGGACGCCCCGTCCGCCGCTGCCGGTTCTGCGGGCCGGGTACGGCGCCGCAAGCACCCTGTATTTTCCCACATCCGGGCGCCCCCTTGGCGCTGCTGGGCACACCGCTGCGCCCCCGCGCTCCCCACGGTCACCACCCGGCACGCCCGCCCCGTTCCGCATCGCGGTCCGAACCGGCCGCGGCCGCCGTACGCCCGTGTCCCGGGTGTACGGCGGCCGCGTGCGGGGGCTGGCCGGGGCCGGCCCGTGGCGGGGTCAGCCCTGGCGGGCCTTGCTCCGCGGGTCCTTGCGGTTGATCACGTAGACCTTGCCGCGGCGGCGCACGACCTGGGCGCCCGGGCGGCCCTTCAGGGAGCGAAGCGAGTTGCGTACCTTCATGGTGGCGCCCTTCTGCTCGTAGTCTCTACGGTTGCAGGTGCGACAACCGCGGTGCCCGCGCGTTCATTCCGCGCGGGCGGGCGGTCCTCCAGGAGGGGACGGGCAGACATGACCGAAACACCGCAGGACCGCGACCGGCCGGGCGCCGACGAGGGCCCGGACTTCGACCGGCCGGGGTTCTCCAGCCCCGACTTCTCCAGTCCGGACTTCACCGGCCCCGGCGGCGACCGGATCGGCGACTTCACCCCGCCCGACTTCGAGGTGCCGCCCTTCGAGGGCCCCGACTACGAGGCCGAGGACGCCGACGAGCTGGTGCCCGAGGAGGCCGGGTTCTCCAGCCCCGGCTTCACCAGCCCCGACTTCACCAGCCCCGGCCCGATCGACGACCCCGACGACACCCACGGCACCCCCACCTCGCACTGACGCCCGGCCGCGCCCGGCCTCAACCGCCGGGCCGCACCGTCAGATCGGCGATCCGCGCGAGCATCGCGTCGAGTGCCGCCTCCAGCGGAGCCGTCTCGCGCCGGACCTGGGTGAGCAGCAGGCCGCCCTGGAGGGCGGCGAGGAGGGCGAGGGCGAGCCGGTCCGGGTCGGCGTCGCCGCGCAGCTCGCCGCGGTCGCGCATCGCGTGCAGGCCGGAGCGGATCGCCGCCTCCCACCGGGCGAAGCCGCCGACGAGGTCGGCGCGCGCCACCTCGTCGGTCTCGGCGAGCTCGCTGGCCAGCGACCCGATCGGGCAGCCGCCCTGGCAGTGCGCCTCGCGCTGGATGCCCACGACGAGGTCGCGCCAGGCGCGCAGCGCCTCCAGCGAGTCCAGGCTGCCCAGCAGCGGCTGCTGCGCGTCCAGCACGGCCTGGGTCTGGTGCGCGATCACCGCGCGGACCAGGGCGCTCTTGTCCGCGAAGTAGTGGTAGATCTGCGAGGTGCTGACCCCGGCGGCGGCCCGTACGTCGTCGGTGCTGGTGCCCGCCACGCCGTGCTCCAGCATCAGTCCGGCCGCGGCCGCCACGATCCGCCCGCGGGTGGCGGCGCCCTTGCGGGTCAGCTTCTGCGGCGCCGTCGGGTCGGACACGGGGGGCGAGTCGATGCTCATGCGTTCAGCGTAGGCCCTGCCCAGCGCTTCCTCCCGGCCCGCGGGGCGCCCGCCACGGAAAAACTGGAGTTGACACTCCAATCTTTGGGTGACAAGAATGGAGCCATCGCTCCAATATTCAGCGGCGGGCGATCACCCCCGGCGGCGCACCCGTGCCGCGCGGGCACACACACCCGCACCACGCACACCCCCACCACCGAAAAGGGCGGATCACCATGGAGTTCGAAGGCCGCAAGGCACTGGTCACCGGCGGCACCTCCGGCATCGGCCGGGAGATCGCCCGACAGCTCGCCGCGGGGGGCACCGAGGTCCTCGTCAGCGGCCGCGACGCGCAGCGCGGCGCGGCCACCGTCGCCGCGATCGAGGCCGCGGGCGGCAAGGCGCGCTTCTTCGCCGCCGACATGGCCGACCTCGACTCGGTCGGCCGGCTCGCCGAGCAGGCCGCCGACGTCGACATCCTGGTCAACAACGCGGGCGTCTTCGACTTCGCGCCGACCGGCGAGCAGTCCGTGGCGTCCTACGACGCGATGTTCCAGGTCAACGTGCGGGCGCTGTACTTCCTGACCGCCGCGATCGCGCCGCGGATGGCCGAGCGCGGCGACGGCAGCGTGGTCAACATCAGCACGATGGCCGCGACCGTGGCGCTGCCCGGCGGGTCCGTCTACAGCGCGACCAAGGCCGCCGTGAACTCGCTGACCCGCACCTGGGCGGCGGAGTTCGGCACCTCCGGGGTCCGCGTGAACAGCGTCTCCCCCGGCCCGACCCTCACCGAGAGCGCCCCGCTGGAGATGGTCGACACGCTCGGCGCCACCACGCTCCTCAAGCGCCACGCGAGCACCGCGGAGATCGCCGCCGCGGTGGTCTTCCTCGCCTCGCCCCGGGCCGCGTACGTCACCGGCGCGACGGTGCCGGTCGACGGCGGGCGCGCCGTCGCGTGACGCCCCGCGCGCCCGCGGCCCGGCGCGGCCCGGCGGCCGGTCAGCCCGGCGCGGGGGCGGGCGGGGAGAGGGTGCGGGCCGCGGTGCGGTGGACGGCGTCGGCGACGGCCGCCAGGTCGGGCGAGTCGAGCTTCCACTGCTGCCAGTACAGCGGGACGTCCACCGGGCGGCGGGCGGCCAGCTCCACGAGGGTGCCCGCCGCGAGGTGCGGGCCGGCCTGCGCCTCGGGGATCATGCCCCAGCCGAGCCCGGCGGCGACCGCGGCGAGGAACGCCTCGGACGAGGGCATGCAGTGCCGGGCGCGCGTCGCGGCGGTCAGGCGCGCGGAGCCGGCCGCCCGCCGCGGGGCGAGCAGGTCCAGGAACCGGTCCTGCAACTCGTCCTTGCGGTCGAAGACGATCGCGGGCGCGGCCGGCAGCGCCTCGCGCAGCGGGCGGCCGGCCAGCCGGCGGGCGACGAACCGCGGCGCGGCCATCGCCCGGTAGCGCATCCGGCCCAGCGCCCGCACCGAGCAGCCCTGCACCGCCAGCGGGGAGGAGGTCACCGCGGCCATCACCCGGCCCTGGCGCAGCAGTGCCGCGGTGTGGTCCTCGTCGTCGCGGTGCAGGTCGAACAGGATGCCGCGGTCGGCGGCGGCGTCCACGAGCGCGGGCAGGAACCACGTCGCGAGCGAGTCCGCGTTGACCGCGATCGGCAGGGTGGCCGGACCGAGCGCGTCGTCGAGGCCGAGTTCGGCGCCCGCGTCCTGCTCCAGCCGCGCGAGCTGCCGCCCGTAGCGGATGAGCACCTCGCCGGACGCGGTGGGCCGCACCGGCTTCGTCCGCAGCAGCAGCACCCGCCCGGTGCGCTGCTCCAGTGCCTTGACCCGCTGGCTCACCGCCGACGGCGTGACGTGCAGGGCCTCGGCGGCCGCCTCGAAGGTGCCCTCGTCCACGGCGGCGAGCAGCGTGCGCACCTGGTCCAGCGGCAGCCCGTCCACCGTCGCCGCGCCCCTTTCCCGCACCGCCCGCCGGGTCCTTCCGAGCACAGGCGGCACACCTTAAGTGTTGCTCATGCTACCTAAGAATCATTAGCTGGCCTGAAAGATCACCCCGCTCCTAGCCTCGGGGCATGCACGCAGCTCTCCTCGCCGTCCTGGCGGGCCTCGGCACCGGTCTGTCCCTGCTGGTGGTCATCGGCGCCCAGAACGCGTTCGTGCTGCGCCAGGGCATCCTGCGGCAGCACGTGCCCGCGGTGGTCGTGATCTGCGCCGTCTCCGACCTGCTGCTGATCTCGGCGGGCGTCGGCGGCATCGGCACGGTCGTACGGCGCTGGCCGACCGCCCTGACGGTCACCGCGTGGGCCGGCGCGGCGTTCCTGGTGGCGTACGGGGTGCTGGCCGCCCGCCGGGCCCTGCGCCCGCAGCAGCTGACCGCGGCCGAGGGCGCCGGCGCCTCCGCCCGCACCGCCGTCCTGACCTGCCTGGCGATGACCTGGCTCAACCCGCACGTCTACCTGGACACGGTGCTGCTGGTCGGCTCGGTCGCCAACAGCTACGGCCACGCGCGGTGGCTGTTCGGGGCGGGCGCGGCGGCGGCGAGCACGCTGTGGTTCACCGGGCTCGGCTTCGGCGCGCGGCTGCTGCGCCGCCCCTTCGCCCGGCCCGGGTCGTGGCAGGTGCTGGACGCGGTGATCGCGGTGACGATGGTGTGCATGGGCGTGCTGATGGCGACCCGGGCCTGACCGCGCGGCGGCTGTGCCGTACGCGGCGGGCCCGTGCCGTACGCGGAGGCCCATACCGTACGCGGCGGGCTTCCGCACCGTACGCGGGCCCGCTCAGTGCAGCAGCCGGCCGCGCGGCAGGGCGCCGCGGCTGGGGCCCTGCCGGATCGGGCGGAAGCCGATCACGGCGGCGTCGTCGCGGCGGCTGCCGGCGCCCGACAGCATCTGGGCGCAGATCTGCGCGAGCGTCAGCCCGTCCGCGCGGGCGGCCTGCGCGGTCGCGGCGAGCGCGGCCATGCCCTGGCCGAGGTCGGTGCCGGGCACCTCGATCAGGCCGTCGGTGTACAGCAGCAGGGTGTCGCCGCTGTCGAGTTCGTGGTGCCAGGTGGCGCGGGGCGCGTCGGGCGCCACGCACAGCGGCAGGTCGGGGCCGTCGCCCAGCAGGTAGCGCGGCTCGCCGGCCGCGGGCAGCAGCAGGGGCGGCGGGTGCCCGGCGTTGGACCACGCGAGGTGCCAGCGGCCGTCGGACCGCGGCGCCAGGTTGGCGTGCACCACCGTGACCAGCGGCGCGATCCGCAGCCCGTCCACCACCCGGTCGAGCTGGGCGAGGCTCTCGGCCGGGCCGCCCGGGTGCTCCTGGTCGTAGGCGATCACCCGCAGCATGCTGCGCAGCTGGCTCATCGAGGTGGCGGCGTCCAGGTCGTGCCCGGCGATGTCGCCGATGGTCAGGGCCACGGTGCCGTCGGGCAACAGCAGCGCGTCGTACCAGTCGCCGCCGACCTCGGCGGTCTTGCTCGCGGGCTGGTAGTGCGCGGCCAGCTCCGCGCCGGGCACCACCGGGGTCGCGGTGAGCAGCGCGCGCTGGAGGGTGAGCGCGGTGTGCCGGGTGCGCTGCAGCTCCACCGCCTGCCGCAGCGGTTCGCGCGCCTGGTACAGGATCTCCCGCAGCAGCGCCCGGTCCGCGGCGCCGGGCGGCGGGCTGTCGGCGCAGCTGGCCGCGCAGGCGAACGCGACCACGGCCGAGTCGATCACGATCGGCACCATGGTCAGGCTGGTGGCGCGCGCCTCGCGCAGCCACCGCCGGGACATCTCCGACAGCACGCTGTCGGGCGGGTCGCCGGTGGGGAAGGTGATCAGCCGGGGGCGGCGGCTCTCGATGACCTGCTGGGCGGCCTGGCCGACGAGGTAGGGCCGGTTGCTCAGCGGGGGCAGGGCCGGCAGTCCGGCGCGGGCGGTGGTGGCGACCCGGACCGCGGTGAGCGGGCCGCCGACGCCGGCCGCGGGCAGCATGAAGACCGCGCACGCGTCGGTCAGCTCCGGCACGACCGCGGCGGCCACGGCGGCGAACGCGTCCGGCACGTCGTCGGCGGTGGTGACCGTGGTGACCCGGGCGAGCAGCCGCTCGCGCAGCCGGTTGCGCCACTGGTCCTCGATGTCGGCGGTCGCGCCGATCCACTCCACCAGTTCCCCGCCGCGCTCGACCGGCACCGCCCGGGACTGCACGTGCCGGTACTCCCCGGTGGCGGTGCGCATCCGGAAGGTGCACTCGAAGCGCGCGCGGCCCTCGGCCGCCTCGTTCCAGGTCCGCACCAGCCGCTGCCGGTCGTGCGGGTGCACCGCGGCCATCCACTCCTGGTCGATCACCGGCCGCCACGGGATGCCGGTGAACTCCTCGAAGCCGCCGACCAGTTCGACGATCTCGCCGTTCGGCTTCATCAGCCACACGATCTGGGTGACCGCGGACATCAGCGCCTCGTACCGCTGGAGCGCCTTCTGCCGCTGCTCGGAGAGCAGTTGCGCGGCCTCGACCGCCTCCACCTGCGGGGTGGTGTCCACCGCCACGGCCAGCACCCCCGCGCCGAACCGGGAGACCACCGGCGAGCAGCTGTAGACGAAGTGCCGGCGGCCGGGCGCGCCGGGCGCGGTGCCCTCGGTGGTGCGGGTCTCGGTGACCTGCCGGGCGGCGCGGTCGAGGTGGACCTGGTCGAGCATCTTCAGGAAGCGGGCGGCATTGGGCTCGGTGAACACCTCGGCGGCGGGCGCGCCCAGCTGCCGCGGGCCGAACAGGGCGCGGAAGGCCTCGTTGACGTAGACCAGCCGGTGGTCCTCGCCCGCGGTGATCGCGACGGCCACGATGGCCCGGTCGAACACCTCGGGTTCGAGTTCGGGCACGCCGGGGCCCGCGCCGATCCGCCTCATGCTCCGATCATCGCGCGCCGCGGCCCGCCGGGCGCGTCGAACGCGCCGCGCGTTCGTACATCTGACCGATTTCGGGGGCCGCGGGCTTCCGGCGGGCCACGGCGCGCCGGTGCCCTTACGGTGGTTTGCGGGGGTACGGCCGCGTAGGTATCCGCGCACCCCCCTGCCCCGGCAGCCACGCAAGGAAGAAGGCGCTCACCATGGCCTCAGCGCCCACCATCCCGGACGTCACCCTCAACAACGGCGTCACGATCCCGCAGCTCGGCTTCGGCACGTTCCAGATCGAGCCGAAGGACACCAAGGACGCCGTCCTGGCCGCGCTGGAGATCGGCTACCGGCACATCGACACCGCCGAGATGTACGGCAACGAGAAGGAGGTCGGGCAGGCCGTCGCGGAATCCGGCCTGGACCGCTCCGAGGTCTTCGTGACCAGCAAGCTCAACAACGGCTTCCACGCCTACGGTGACGCGCTGACCGCCTTCACCCGCAGCCTGGACGACCTCGGCATGGAGTACATGGACCTGTTCCTGGTGCACTGGCCGCTGCCGGAGGTCGGCGACTACACCGAGACGTGGCGGGCGATGGAGGAGATCTACCGGTCCGGCCGGGTCAAGGCGGTCGGCGTCTCCAACTTCCAGATCGCGCACCTCAAGCGGCTGTTCGAGGAGACCTCGGTGGTGCCCGCGGTCAACCAGATCGAGGTGCACCCCTATCTCGTGCAGGACGAGTTGCGCGCCTTCGGCGAAGAGCACGGCATCGCCACCGAGGCGTGGTCCCCGATCGCCAAGGGCATGGTCCTGGACGACCCGGTGATCACTGCGATCGCCCAGCGGGTCGGGCGCAGCGCGGCGCAGGTGACGCTGCGCTGGCACCTGCAGCGCGGCGACATCGTCTTCCCGAAGTCGGTGACGCGCTCGCGGGTGGCGGAGAACCTGCGCCTGTTCGACTTCGAGCTGACCGGCCAGGACCTGGCGGACATCTCCGCGCTGGACCGCGGTGAGCGGACCGGCCCGGACCCGGACACCTTCAACTGGGTGCCGTAGGGGCGTACCCCGGCCGGGCGACGCGCCGCCGCCTCCCGCGCCCCGGGTCGCGGGAGGTGGCGCGCCGCCCGGCCGGGGGTCAGACGGAGGTCTCCAGCAGCCTGCGCAGGTCCTCGGCCATGCGCAGCGCCGCAGCGCGCCCGTCGCCGCCGAGCGCGCCGGCCGGCGCGGGTCGGGCCCGGTCCACCACCACCCGCAGCGCGGCCGCCGCGTGCCGGGCGAAGAGCGCCAGCAGGTCCAGCTCGCTCAGGCTGGAGCGGGACTGCGGCACCGGGTCGAGCACCTCCAGCACCCCCAGCACCCGGTCGCCGTGGGTCAGCGGCGCGGCCATCAGCGCGTCGGGGACGTACTCGGTGGACTCGGCGAAGTCCCGGTCGAAGGAGGAGCTGCGGGACAGGTCGTCCACGATGACGGGCTCACCGGAGGAGACCACCCACCCCGCGATGCCGCTCTCGGCGGGGAAGCGCCGCCCGACCAGGAAGCTCTCGCCCTGGCCGGAGACGGCCTGGAAGACCAGCTCGTGAGCCGGTTCGTCGAGCAGGAACACCGAACTGGCCTGGGCGCCGAAGATGGCCCGAGCGGTGTCGACCACCGACTGCATCAGCTCCTGGGAGAGCGGGTCGGTCACTGCGTTGCTCTCGTTGCTCTGTGTCACGAAGCACCCCTGATGCCCAGTTGGACGTTGGCCGCGGAAAGGTAGAGCGCGTTCTTGAGCTGGAAGGTCGTCATCCGGCGGTGCCGGGACAGGATGCGGGCGCACAGCCCGGCGATGTAGGGCGTGGCGAAGCTGTTGCCCGTGGTCCTGATCGACCCGCCGCCGAGCCAGGCCACCTGGACGTTCTGGCCGGGGGCGAAGAACTCCACCGGGGGGCTCGGGTTGTACAGGTGCAGCTCGGGGTCGTCCTCCTGGTGGCTGCCCACGGAGATCACCGACGCGAACCGCCACGGGAAGCTCTCCACCGGGGTGTTGTGCGCGGAGGCGACGATCGCGGTGCCGCGGAAGTACGCCTCGTCGGCGAGGACCCGCAGCTCCTCGGCGAACTGCGGGCGGGTGGTGGACAGGCTGAGGTTGATCACGTCGAAGCCCTGGCGGATCGCCCAGCGCAGGCCCGCGAGCAGCACGTCCCCGGTGCCGCCGAAGCCCTTGCCGAGCACCTGCACGCTGTACAGCTCGCACTCCGGCGCGGTCCTGCGGATGATGCCCGCGCAGGCGGTGCCGTGGCCGCAGGAGTCGCCCGGCTCGGTCGCCACGACGCTGGTGCCGGCGGCGTCCTTGCGGACCGTCCAGGAGCCGTCGACCCGGCCGATCAGCGGGTGGCCGCCCTCCACGCCGGAGTCCACGACGCACACCCGTACGCCGGTGCCGAGCGCGTCGGCCCAGCCGCGGCCGGGCGCCGGCGGCTCGCCGTCGGCGGCGACGAGCACGTCCTCCGGGCGCTTGCCGCGCAGGCTCCAGGTGAGTGAGGGGACGGCGCCCTTCTCGACGGTTCCCATGCAGCAGCCTCTCGCGTTCTGGCGGGGTCGCGGGTGCGGTGGGCGGCCCGCGCGGGTTCTCGGGGCGTGACGTGCCGTACGGGCGGCAGCGGCGGCGGGCGGCTCACGCGGGGGCCTGCTGCCGGCGGGCGGCGCGGCGCGCGCCGGGCAGGTGGCCCTTGGCCGCGAAGTGCCGGGCGGCCTGAGCTGCGGCCTCGCCCGCGGCCTCGGCGTTCCCGGCGCGGCGCAGCACGTCGGCGCGGTCCAGCCAGGCGACGGCGAGCAGGACCGGGGAGTCGGTGCCGGCGGCGGTGCGCACCGCGCGGGCGGACAGCGCCTCGGCCTGCTCGGCGCTGCCGCGCGCGGCGGCGATCCGGGCGAGGAGACCGTCGAGGTCGGCCGTGTCGGAGGCGGCCTCGCCGGGGGCGGCGGGGGCGCCGGAGTCCGCGGTGGTGGTGCCCGGGCCGGTGGCAGGGTCCAGGCCCGCGCCGGGGTGGTCGGCCGGACGTTCACCGGTGGCCGCGCCGGGCTCGGCGGGCGCCCCCAGGGCGTACGGGTCCGGGCCGGTGCGCGAGCCGCTGCCGGTACGCGCCCCGGGGCCGGCGGCCGAGGCGGCGGCCGGGCCCGAGCCGTTGGGGGCGGCGGCGAGGCGGGCGGCGGCCTCGTCGTGGCGGCCGACGTCCACCAGCAGCCGGGCCGCCTCGCGGGCGACCACACCGCGCAGCCCGTCGGCCTTCAGGCGCGCCGCGGCGGCGTCGGCCTCCTCGAGCAGGTCCAGGGCCCGGGCGCGGTCGTCCCCGAGGGTCGCCACCGCCGCGGCGAACAGCGGGAGCACCACGCGGCCCTCGGCGTACCCGAGTTCGCCGGCCAGCCGGCGGGCCCGGCTCAGGCACGCCTCGGCGTCCACCCACCGCTCCTGGAGGGCGAACAGCACCGCCAGCGGGCAGTTCAGCGTCAGCCGTACGGTAGGGCGCTGCTCGCCGTGCTCGGCCAGCAGGTCGCGGCTGCGGGCGACCGCCGACGGGACCGGTTCGGGGCCGCGCCACAGCGAGACGCCGATCGCGCCGAGGGCCAGGGCCCGTTCGGGCTCGGCGCCGGCCCGGCAAGCGTGGGCCAGGGCCCGCGACAGCAGGTCGTCCGCGGCCACATGGCGGCCCTGCGACTGCCGGTCCTGTGCGATCCGGATGCAGGCCCGCGCCTGGCCGAGGTCGTCGCCCGCCTGCTCGAAGACCGGCAGCGCCCACTGGGCGACGGTCCCCGCGCTGCTGCCGTCCGGCGCCGCCGACACCGCGGCCAGCGCGAGCCGCGCGTGGGCCGCCTCCACCGGGCGCACCGCCTCCCGCCCGAGCACGTCGAGCAGCAGCGCGCGGCCCTGGTCGGTACGGCCGGTCGCCAGCAGGACGTCGCCGAGCCGCCGCGCCGCCGCGCCCCACTCGGGCTCGTCCTCGGCCGCCAGATCCACCGCCCGTTCCAACAGCCCCGCCGCCCACGCCAGATCCGACCGCGCCAGCGCCCGCGAGCCCGCCTCCACCAGCAACCGCACGGCCCGCGCCCGCAGGTGGTCGGTGTGCGGGTCCAACACGCCCAGCTCGGCCCGGTAGCGGTAGGCCCGCTCCAGATGCGCCGCGACGGCCGCCACGCCCTCGACCCCGCCGGACCGCGCGCGCAGCAGCACCTCGCCCGGGCCTCCCTCCTCCCGGGGCCCCGCGGGCGCCTCCTCGGCGGCGGGCGCCAGGCGCCTGGACAGGGCCAGCGCGGCGTGTTCATGGCGTTCGGCACGGGTGCGCTTGGCCATGGACTGGTAGGTGACCTCATGGACGAGGCCGCTGCTGAAGCGCAGCGGATGGGTGCCGGCGAGCAGGCGGTGGCGGCCGAGTCCGGCGAGCGCGTCGCCCAGCGGCCCGGGCGCGGGGGTGCGGGCCGCGGCGTCGTAGAGGGCGCCGCCGGGCGCGCCTTCGGGGTCGTCGGCGACCAGGTCGGCGACCTGGTCGGCGGTGAACTCCCGGCCCGCGACGGCCGCGATGTCCAGCGCGGCGCGCTCCGCCCGGCCGAGGGCGCCGATCCGCGCGCCGAGCAGCGCCTGGAGGGTGGTCGGCAGGTCGCCGCCGCCGTCGGGGCGGTAGCCGGAGTCGGGCTGGGTGAGGGCGGCGAGGAGCTGTTCGAGGTAGAAGGGGTTGCCGCCGGCGGACTCCAGCACCTGCGGCGGTACGCCCGTACGCCCGCGGGCGGGCGCGGCGCCGTCCCAGTGCGCGCCGACCTCGGTGAGCGCTTCGGCGACGGTCTCGGCCTGCGCCGTGGTCAGGCCGGGCAGGGTCAGGGTGCGTGCCCGGGGGCCGCCCCACCCGGTGTGGCGGTCGGCGAGGTCGGGGCGGGCGGCGCACACGAACAGCACGCCGGCGCCGGCGAGTTCGGCGCGCAGCGCGGTGACCATGGCCAGCAGCGGCTCGCTCGCCCAGTGCAGGTCGTCCAGCACCAGGACGAGCGGGCGGCGGCGCGCCAGTACGGCGAGCAGGCCGGTCAGCGCGGCGCAGGTGTCGTCGGTCGACGGGTTGGGGGTGCCGTCCTCCAGCAGCCCGGCCGACAGCACGGCCAGCGCGGCGGCGGCCTCCTCGCGATCCGTGCGGTCCGCGATGCCCGCGGGGTCCGCCATGTCCGGCTCGCTGTCGAGGAGTTGGCGCACCGCCTCGGCGAGCGGCGCCAGGCTGCCGTGCTCGCCGTAGGGCCGGCAGCGGCCCGCGCCGTGGGCGAAGGCCCGCCCGGACTGCTTGCGCCACTCGTGGATCAGCCGGGTCTTGCCCATGCCGGCCTCGCCGAAGACCACGACCAGGTCGGGCCCTTGGCCGTCGCGTGCGGCGGTGGCGGTGAACGCCTCGCGCAGCGCCGCCAGTTCGCGGTCGCGGCCGACGAAGGGCACGTCGAAGCGGCGGCTGACCTCCGGCTCCTCCTCGACCACGGCGACCAGCCGGTAGGCGTCGACCGCGTCCTCCTTGCCCTTCAGCCGCAGCGCGCCCACCGGTTCGGTCCGGGCCCGCGCGCCGGCCGCGCGGCGGCTCTCCGGGCCGATCAGCACCTCGCCCTCGGCGGCGTTCTGCTCCAGCCGGGCCGCGACGTTGACCGTCTCGCCCGACACCAGCGCCTGGCGCGAGGACACGTCGGAGGCGGTGACGACCGGCCCGGTGTTGACCCCGATGCGCACCCCGATCCGGATGCCGAGCGAGGGCCCCAACTCCACGTCGTTGAGGCGCTGTACGGCGTCCAGCATCGCCAGTGCCGCGGCCAGCGCCCGCGCCGCGTCGTCCTCGTGGGTGACCGGCACCCCGAAGACGGCCATCACCGCGTCGCCGATGAACTTCTCGACGGTGCCGCCGAACTGCTCCAGGCACTCCCGCATCCGCTCGAAGTAGCGCAGCACCACGGTCCGCAGCGTCTCCGGGTCGAGCACGCCGGACAGCGCGGTGGAGCCCACCAGGTCGCAGAAGACCACGGTCACGACCTTGCGCTCCTCCTGCCGCACCCCGGCCGGTCCGGGGGCGGCCGGGGTGCCGCAGGAGGGGCAGAAGCGCGCCTCGGCGGGCAGTTCGGCGTCGCACGCGGTGCAGTGCATGCTCGGTCCCTTCCGCTGGTGGTGGAGCGGCTCAGAAGAGCGCGCCGCCGGCGATCTCGCTGTGCGCCTGCACTTCAGGGCCGACCTCGTCCAGCCGCGCCTTGATGTCGAGCATCACCGACAGCTCCTCCGCGCTCAGCGCCCGCAGCACGTCCCGCTGCTCCTCGGTGAGGTCGGCGACGCCGAAGCCGTGCGCCTGGAGCACCTCCAGGGTGTCGTCGGCCGTGCCGTCCATGCCCGCCCCGCCGATGTCCGCGCCGCCGTGGCCGCCGTCGCGCTCCCGGCTCTGCGCCGCCCCGTCGCTCATGAGGTGTGCGTCCTTTCCCTGGGGTGTTCCTGCTGCGCTGCCCGGCCGATGTGCGCGAACAGCTCCACGAGCCCGTCCACGGTGTGCAGCGCGCTCATCACGACCGCGTGCAGCAGGGGCGGGTCGAGCGGCAGCCCGTCGAGCAGCGCGAACAGCGCGGCGGTGTGCCCGCCGTCCAGCTCGGCGTGGCCGCGTACGGTCCGCAGCGCCGCGGCGGGCACTCCGGCGGCGGCGATCCGGTCCGCCAGCCAGGGCGCGGGCGCGTTGCCCTCCAGCACGGCGATGTAGCCGAGCAGCGCGACGGGGTGGTGGTGCGTGATCCAGTAGTACTGGGCGCCTGCCAGCCGGGCGACGACGGGGGACGGCTGCCGGTCGCGGACGGCCGCGGCATCGCCGCCCAGCGCGGCGATGTCCGCCAGCAGCCAGGCGTCGTGGCCGCGTTCCTCCTCGATGTGCGCGCGCAGGTAGGCGGTGAGCGGCGCGGCAACCGGGTCGCCGGGGCCCAGCCGGGCGCAGCGGCCTGCCGCGTGCTCCATCAGCGGCACGGACGCGCGGATCAGCCCGTGCATGGCGGCCAGGTAGCGGTCGTAGCGCGAACTCAGGCCCTGCGGGCGCCACATGGCGGTGGTGGCCGCCTGCACCGCGGGCGCGGTCAGCGCCAGCCGGGCGCGCAGCGCGGTGCCGGGCGGGACCGCGGTGGCCGCGCTCACCGCGCGGCTCCGCGCGGTGCGACCAGGTCGGCGTAGGGGGCGCAGCCGTGCCGCCGGACCAGGGCCACGGCGCCGGCCGCGGCCTGGCCGTCGGCGGCGTACCGGTCGAGCAGCGCGCCCGCGGGTCCGGCGCCCGCGGCGGCCGCGGCGGCCAGGACGCGCGGCTGGTCGGCGAGCGCGCGGCAGCCGTCGCAGTAGCCGCGGACCGGGGCCGGCTGGGCGGCGGGGTCGGCTTGAGCGGCGTGGGCGGCGGGGTCGGCGGCGCCGTAGCGGTGCCGCAGGTTCGCGGGGCCGACCGTCCTGATCATCCGCAGCACCGGCGACCGCCGCACCCGGGCGCTGATCTCCGGCCAGCCGTTGGCGCCGATGTGGCCGAGCGCCAGGTGCGCGGGGGCGGGTCTGCGGTCGACGACGTCCTGGTTGCAGCAGGCGAGCACGGCGCCGTCGGCGGCGACCACCGGCCAGGCGGCCATGGCGCAGGGCAGCGCGCGCTCCGGGTCGGGCGCCGCGGTGTCCGCGGCGGCCCAGGAGGCGGCCCGGCCCACCCGGCGCAGGGAGTTGACGAGCATGGGCACCCGGGTGCCGAAGGTGTGGCGGATGTCGGCGGTGACATCGGCGAGGTAGGGGTCGTCGGGGCCGCTGCCGACCAGGTGGACGCTGGTGGCGACCCCGGCGTCCAGCACCTGCGCCAGGAGGGCGAGGACGGGCGCGCGGCCGGTCTCGCGCTCGTGGAAGGCGTCCATGCTCACCGAGAAGTGGTCGACGGACGTCACGGCCCGCCAGATCCGCTCCGGCACGGCGTGGGCGCCCGGCCGTTCCGCGCGGGCCGCCGGGCCGACGAAGAAGGCGCCGGTGAGCAGCGCGGTCCTGGTGCCGGCCGCCCGCGCGCTCGCGGCGAGTTCGGTGACGAGGCCGGGCCGCAGCAGCGGTTCGCCGCCGGTCATCATGAGCACCGCGGGGTGCTCCTCGGCGGTGAAGCTGCCGACGAAGGACCGCAGCCGGGCGGCGTCGGGTTCGCCGGAGGCCATGGTGGCGGCGGTGGAGCAGTGCGCGCAGTGCAGCGGGCAGCGGCCGGTGACGGTCAGGAGCAGGCCCGCGCCCGGCAGCGGGCGCTGTGTCATCAGTTCGGCGAGTTCCATCGCACGCTCCTCATCGTCCTCCCGAGTGTCGGCGGGAGCGGTTCGAGGTGGGGTAAGAAGCGGTATGGGAGCGGTAAATCCGCAGGTGGCGGCCCGGGACACCGTTGGCCCCCGAAGGGGCGCACGCCGGGTCGGCGCGTGCGGCTCAGGCGGTGGCCCGCGGCAGCGGCAGGAGGTGGCGCTGCGCCTGTTCACGCGCGTAGACCTTCGTCAGGCGCGGGAGCTCGTAGCGGGCGGCGTGGGCGGTGACCTCGCTGCGCGGTGCCATGAGCACGCCGGCGTCCATCAGCGACTCCAGCCGGTGCAGGGCGTCGTCCTGGTCGCAGGTGAGCGCCTCGGCGGCCTGGCGCAGGGTGAAGGGCCGGTCCGGCAGCTCCCCCAGCAGGCACAGCGCGGCCCGGTCGGCCGGGCCGAGGTCCTGCCAGCAGCCGGCCAGGCTCGGCCGGACGTCGGCGTCCCCGGCGACGAGTTCGTCCAGGACGGTCCGGTCGTCGCCGAGCCGGGCGGCGTACTCGCCCAGCGGCAGGTGGCGGCGTACGGCGAGCTTCAGGCCGCTGACGCGTACGGCGAGCGGCAGCATCCCGGTGGCGGCCACGATCCGTTCGGCCGAGGCCGGACAGGAGCGCAGGCGGTCGGTGCCGATGATCCGGCCGAGCAGTTCCAGGCTCTCGGCCCGCTCGAAGGGCGCCAGCTCCAGCCGGTTGGCCGCGGCCAGGCCCGCCAGTTGGGCGCGGGCGGTGACCAGGACGGCGCTGCCGCCGCTGTCGGGCACCAGGGGCCGCACCGACGCCTCGTCGGCCGCGTCGTCCAGCACCAGCAGGACCCGCCGCGGTGCCAGCCAGGCCCGCCACGCGGCCGCGGCCTCCTCGGCGCCGGGCCGCCGGGTCCCGGGGTCCAGAGCGCCGGCCCCGTGCGGCGGTTCCGGCAGGCCGGCCAGCCGGGACAGCTCGGCCACCAGGGCGGCGGCCGGGCGCGGCCGGCCCTGCTCGTCGCGCATCCGCAGCAGCACCCGCCCGTCGGGGAACTCCGCGGCCAGCAGGTGCGCCGTGTGCACCGCGAGCGCGGTCTTGCCGGTGCCGACCGGCCCGGTCAGCAGCGTCAGCCGCCGTTCGCCCGCCAACAGGCCGCACAGCTCGTGCAGTTGGGGAACGCGACCGGTGAAGTCGGCGAGGTCCTGCGGGAGTACGGCGCCCAGTTCACCGCCGGGGCGGCGCGGCGCGGTCCGCGGGTCGGCGGCGCCGAGCGAGCCGAGGGTGCCGCCGGGCTGCTGGGGGCCGCCGTCGAGGATCGAGCGGTAGAGCGTCTCCAGCGCGGCGCTCGGCTGGAGCCCGTACTCGGCGGCGAGGAGCTGGCGCAGGGCCGCGTAGGCGGACAGCGCCTCGGTCTGCCGGCCCTGGGCGAACAGCGCGGTCATCTGCACGGCTCTGAGCCGTTCCCGCTCGGGGTGCCGCTCGACCAGGTCCGCGACGGTCTCGGCGACCTCGGTGGCGCGGCCGAGCCGCAGCTCGATCTCGGCCCAGTCCTCGTAGACCTGGAGGTGGCGGCTGTCGAGGCGTTCGGCCTCGGACCGCACCGCGGGCGAGAACCGCAGTTCGCGCAGCGGGAGTTCCTGCCGCAGTCCGAGCGCCTCGCGCAGCATCCGGGACGCCGGGGCCAACGCGCCCTGCGCGGTGGCCTCGCGGGCGGCCCTGGCCAGGTGCTGGAAGCGCAGCACGTCCAGTTCGTCGTCCCGCACCCGCAGCAGGTAGCCGCCGGCGTGGTGCGCGAGGCGGTCGCCCGCCCCGACGGTGTCCAGGAGCTTGCGCAGCGCGGAGATGTACACCTGGATGTTCTTGCGCGCGGTGCGCGGGGGCCGGCCGTCCCACAGGGTGTCGGTCAACAGGTCGAGCGACACGGGGGTGTTGGCGCGCAGCAGCAGCATCGCCAGCAGCAGCCGCTGTTTGAGCGGGCCGAGCGGGAGGGGGCCGTCGGGCGTGCCGACGGACAGGGGGCCGAGGACGGTGAGGCGCAGGGCGTCGTGCTGGGGTTCGGCCATCTCTGGTTTCACCTTTCCCACCGGCTGACCCGGGACCAGGTCATGAGCTGAGATGAATGACATCAGGCGGATGACTTATATCAAACGGATTCGCCCGGGTGAACAAGGCAACATCCGGCCGAGCCGCGGCAGTTGTCGGCCAACCCACCGCGACCTGCGGCGATACCGGCCGCATACCGCGAGTAGACCGGTTCCGAATCCCCTGCTCCTAGCGTGTGGAACGTCCGAACGACGCTTCACATCCGCTGACACGAGGAGACGATCATGGCTGACGCCGTCGACCCGACCAACGAGGAAGCCGCTGCCGAGACCGAGACCGACAACGAGGTCGAGGCGCACACCGCCGCTCCCCTGGAGCTCCAGGACCTGGAGGTCAGCAACCTGGAGGCTCCCGGCAGCACGGTCAGCCTGGCCGCCTGCGCCTGATCCTCCCGTGTGGGCGGCGTGCCGCGACGGCGCGCCGCCCACACGTCGTTGTGCGCCCGTACGGCCGGGGCCGGCCGCCCGGGCGCCCGCACCCCGACAGGAGACGACCATGGCCGAACCCGTACCGTCCGCGCCCGAACCCGAGCCCGAAACCGCCGCCGACACCGAGGAGTCCGAGGTCGAGGCGCACACCGCGATGCCGCTGGGCCTTCAGGAGCTCGGGGTGAAGGCGCCCGAACCCGACCAGCTGCTCGGCTCCACGAGCGCGACGAGCCTGGCGGTCTGCTGCTGACTCCCCGCCGTACCCCGCACGTCGATCCCGCACCGGAGAGGCCCATGATCCCGTTCCTGTACGTCGTCGCGGACAAGGAGTTCTACGCCCCGCTGGAGACCGCCCGCGACCGCGGGGAGGTCTACCGGCCCGCGGCCGTACCGGACGGCTGGACCGGGGCCGAGGCCGGGATCTGGACGATGTGGCACCGCGGCCGGCAGCTGCGCGGTGTCGAGGACGGCTGGAAGGTCCACGTGTCCGCGCGGCCCGGCCGCCAGCAGCACGTCCTCGACACCGTGGCCGCGGTCTGCTTCGAGCAGGACGTCGCCTTCAAGAACATGTCCTGCGCACTGTTCTACTGGTGGATGCACCACAAGCAGGCCGCCCGCCAGCAGAGCGGCAAGTTCGTCGCCGCCTACCCCACGAGCGTCGAGGCCGCCCGCACGCTCATGGAGCGGCTGCGCACCGAACTCGCGGACGAGGAAGGCCCGTTCATCCTCACCGACCGGCGCTACCGCGACTCGCGCACCGTCCACTACCGGTACGGCGCCTACCTGCCGCGCGATCGCGTCAACGCCGACGGCACCTACACCATGCTGCTGCGCCGCCCGGACGGCGTCCTGGCCGAGGACCGCCGGGGGGTCTCCTTCCACCTGCCCGACGGCGTCACCGACCCGTTCGCCGCCGGCCGGCCGAAGGCGAAGGGACCGAAGGCGCAGGGGCCGAAGGCGAAGGGCGCGACCCGTGCGAAAGGCGCCCCGGCCACGGCGGACGCACCCGCACCCGTCACCTTCCACGGCTACGCCTTCGAAGAGGCCCTCCAGTTCTCCAACTCCGGCGGCACCTACCGCGCCCGCGAACTCGCCACCGGCCGCCAGGTCTTCATCAAGGAGGCCCGCGCGCACACCGGGATCGCCCACGGCGAGCGCACCGCGCCCGACCAGCTCCGCGCCGAGCACGCCACGCTCACCGCGCTGCACGAGGCGGTGCCCGGCCTGGCCCCGCAGCCGCTGGAGCTCTTCCGCGAGTGGGAACACCACTACCTGGTCACCGAGTTCGTCGAGGGCGAGACCCTCCAGCGCTGGATGGTCGCCCATCAGCCCATGCTCGGCACCGGCCGCCGCCGCGAGGAGTTCGACGACTACTACGCGCGCTGCGAGAAGCTGATCGCACGGGTCGAGACCGCGCTGGACCGCCTGCACGCGGCCGGCTATCTCTTCGTGGACGTCAGCCCCGGCAACGTCATGGTCGGCGACGACGACAGCGTCCGGCTGGTCGACTTCGAGGCCGCCCAGCGCGCCGACAGCGACGAGATCCTGGTGATCGGCACGCCCGGCTACGCCCCGCCGCCCGAACTCGTCGGCGACGACCGGCTGATCCACGACACCTACGGGCTGGCCGGCCTCGCCCTGCTGCTGCTCGGGCCCTTCCACCAACTGGCCCGCCGCAACCCCGATACGCTCGCCCACCTGCGCGGCGAGCTCCAGGAGCGGGCGCCGGTGCCGGAACCCCTGTGGCGCAAGGCGGTCCGCTTCCACCCGCCGCGCCCCGCCGCCGACGGCGCCGTACCCCTGCCCACCCCCGAGCAGGTGGCCGCCGAACCGCTGCGCCACCTGGCCGAGTTGCGCGACCGCACCGCCGACGCGCTGACCGCCATGGCCGAACCCGGCCACCCGGCCCGGGTGTTCCCCACCATCGCCGACGGATACGCCAGCAACACCCAGTGCCTGGCCTACGGTTCCGCGGGCGTGCTGCACGCCCTGACCCGGGCCGGGCGCGCCCTCCCGGACGGCGCCCTGGAGCGGCTGCGCGCCGACACCTTCGACGGCATCGAGCGCCTGGGGCCCGGGCTGATGGCCGGCACCGCCGGAATCGCCTGGGTGCTCGCCGACCACGGCCTGCTGGACGAGGCACGCGACCTGCTCGCCGCCGCCGACCGGCACCCGCTGACCGCCTCCGGCGCCTGCGCCACCCTCTTCGGCGGCAGCTCGGGCCTGGCCATGGCCCACCTCGCCCTCTACGGGCACACCCGCGAGGACGCGCACCTCGACCGCGCGCAGCAGCTCGCCGCGGCGCTGCCGCCCGACGCCGAACTCACCGCGCTGCTCGGCGCCGACGACGCCACCGGCCTGATGCACGGCCGGACCGGCATCGCCCTGATGCTCCAGCAACTCGACGCCGTCACCGGGTCGTCGGCGGGCACGGAGCGCGGGGTGCGGCTGCTGCACGCCGAACTCGACCGCGCCACCGACCCCGACGCGCCCGGTCTGGCCTTCCCGATCTCCGCCGCCGACAGCCGCAGCCTGCCCTACCTGTACTGCGGCTCCGCCTCGATGGCGCACACCGTCGTCCGCTACACCCGCACGATCGGCGACGAGCGGCTGGTCCAGGCGCTGCCACGGCTGCTGGCCGCGGCCCGCACCCCGTACACCGCGATGTCCGGGCTCTTCCAGGGGCAGGCCGGACTGGGGTTCGCGGCTGCCGAGCACGCCCGGCTGACCGGCGACGCCGCCGCCCGGGACGCCGCGGTCCGCAGCGCGCGGGCCCTGTACAAGTTCGCGGTGCCGCACCCGACCGGGGTGCGCTTCCTCGGCGACCAGAACATGCGGTTCAGCGCCGACCTGTGGAGCGGCTCGGCGGGCGTGCTGCTCTTCCTGACGCAGCTGCTGGACCCCGCGCCCGACCCGCTGTTCACCGTGGACGCGCTCGCCGCCGCCCCCGCCCCGACCGCCGCAGCCAGGTGAGGTGCCCCGATGGACCGTGACACGACCGACAGCCCGAGCGGCGGACCGGACGCGGACACGAAGCAGCCGCCCGGCCCCGCGGACCGGGGCGTGCGGCGCGACGTCAACTACTACTGGTGCGGGCAGACCGCCTCCGCGTTCGGCTCGGTCTTCACCACCATCGCGCTGCCCGTCGTGGCGGTGGTGCACCTCAACGCCTCGGCCGGGGCCATCGGCCTGATCAGCGCGGCCGCCACCGCGCCGATCCTGCTGCTGGGCTTCCCGGCCGGCGCGCTCGCCGACCGCCTCGCCCACCCGCGCCGCACCCTGGTGCTGCTCGACCTGGTCTGCGCGGCGGCCGTCGGCGCGGTCGCCCTGGGACTGGCCGCGGGCACCGTCTCGCTGCTGTGGCTGGGCCTGCTGTGCGCCGTCATGGGCGCCACCTCCACGTTCTCGATGTCCGTGTACTTCCTGCACCTGCGCCAGCTCGTCGGCCCCGACGGCATCGGCAGCGCCCGGGCCCGGCTCCAGGCCGGGCAGTACGGTGCCGCGCTCGTCGGCCGGCTGCTGGCCGGGCCCGCAATCGCGGTGCTCGGCGCGGCCGCCGCGCTGTCGGTCGACGTGGCCAGCTACCTGCTCAGCGCCGTAGCGCTGCTCGCCATGCGCTCGCCCGACCTGGTGCCGCGCGGCCCGGCGCCCTCGATGCTGACCTCGCTGCGCGGCGCGCTGGCCGGCCTGCGGCTGTTCACCGGCGACGGCTTCCACCGCGCGCTGGCGGTGTTCATCGTGGTGCCGGCCGCGGCCCTGGCCGGGGTGACCGCCCTGACCGGCCCGTTCCTGCTGCGGGTGATCCACCTGCCGACGGCCGCGTACGGGTCGCTCTTCGCGCTGTCGGGGCTGATGGGGCTGTCGGGCTCGGCCGTCGCCGGGCGCGTGCTGGCGCCGGGGCGCAACCCCCGGCGGGTGCTGCTCGGGGCGTTCACCGCGGCGATGGCGTGCAGCCTGCTGCTGCCGCTGGCCGACGGGCCGCTGCCGCTGGCCGCGTGTTGCGCGGCGCTGGGCATCGGGCTGCCCATCTTCTTCGGGTCGATCGCCAATGTGGCCGTCAGCTCGGTGCTCGTCGCCGACATGTCCGAGGAGACGCTCGGCCGCGCGATGGCCGCGCTCCAGGTGTGCGTGGCCACCGCGGGCCTGGTCGGCGCGCTGGGCAGCGGTGTGCTCGGCGACTGGCTCGGGGTGCGCGGCGCGCTGTGGGCGATGGGGCTGATCGCGCTCGGCGGCGTCGCGCTGAGCCTGCCGCCCGCGCTGCGGGCCGCCCGAAAGGCCCCCGCTGTGCCCGCGCCGGAGCCGGCCGCGGTCTGACCGGGGCACCGGCTCGCATCCCCCACCCAAGTGCCGCCCCCGGTCCCCGACATGGCCGGAAATCCCCTTGCCCGGCCGGATCGGCGTTCCGACGGCTCCGGCCGCCCGCCGGACCGAACGGACAGCAACGTCCGCGTCACGCACGGAAGTCGGCGGCGGGGGCGAACCCACGGACACCGCCACCCGCGCCCCGTCACCCGGTTCACATCGGCCACACAGCCGACGGCCATTCCGGGATCGGGTGGGCACCGGCTACGATGAGGCCGGGGGCAGGGCACCCGGGCCTGGCCGGTACTACTCGGGGGGAGGCGGACCATGGACAAGCGTGTTTCCGCCGTGTCGTCCACCACCACCGCCGACCGCGAGCCGGACGCCACCCTCGCCGACAAGATCGACGCCCTCTTCCGCGTCGTCCGGCGCCCCAACCGCGAGCCGTACAGCCACGAGGAAGTCGCCCGCGCCTGCCGCGAGGCCACCGGCGAGAGCTTCTCCGCGACGTACCTGTGGCAGTTGCGCACCGGCCGCCGGGACAATCCCACCAAGCGCCATCTCGAGGCCCTCGCGCAGTTCTTCGACGTCCCCGTCGGGTACTTCTTCGACGACGAGCAGGGCGCGGCCATCGCCAAGGAACTCGAACTCCTCGGCGCGCTGCGCGACGCCGGTGTGCGCAGCATGGCGCTGCGCGCGGTTAACCTGTCCCCCGAGGACGCGGCCACGATCAGCGACATGATCGACGTCCTCGCCCGCAGGGAGCGCAGTTCCCAGGGGCGCGGCTTGTAGCGTGCCCGAACTCCGCTGTGAGGTCTCATGGCTCCGGCCGGTGGAGGGAGGGACAGCGGGTGAGGCGGGCAGGACGCGGCGGCGGCCGGGAGATGTGGAAGCGCTGCCGGCGCACGGTGGACGGGCTCGACCTGCCCGACCCGTTCGACGCGGCGGTCTTCATCGGGATGCTCGCCGGCACCCGCGGCCGTCCGATCGAGCTGGTGCCGATCTCCGCGGCGCTGCACACCCCGTGCGGCCTGCTGGTCACCACCGACCGGGCCGACTGCATCCTGTACGCGGCCGACACCAGCGCGCTGCACCAGCAGCACATCCTGCTGCACGAGGCGGCCCATCTGATCTGCGGCCACCACGAGACCGCGCCCGCCGCGTCGGCGGCCGCCGAGGTGCTCATGCCGCACCTGGCGCCGTCGCTGGTCCAGCGGGTGCTCGGCCGCAGCGTGTACACCGAACCGCAGGAGCAGGAGGCGGAGTTGGTGGCCTCCATGATCCTGGCGCGCACCGCCCAGGACGCCCGCGACGCCCGGCCGCAGCCGCCGCACCCGGGGCGGGCCCGGTTGGACCGGCTGTTCGGCACTCCGGAGGGCCCGGCGCCGGGCCGCCTCGATGACTGACCTGCTCTCCTTCCTCGGCGCCGCGTTCTTCCTGGTCTTCGGCGTCCACCGGCTGACGATCACCCGCGGCTCCCGCGCGGACCCCGCGCAGCGCTACGTCTCCGGTTTCGCGCTGTGCATGGGCCCCGCGCTGCTGCTCAATTCCCCTACGGTGACAGGTGGGTTGGCGGCCGACCCGGTGCTCGACACGGCGGTGATGTTCGTCAGCCACAGCCTGAAGCTGTCGGGCCTGGCCTTCCTCGCACTGGTCGCCTACGCCCTCAAGTCCCCGGCGGTCGGCCGGACGGCGCTGCGGCGCCAGGCGCGGCTGGCGGGTGCGGCGCTGGCCGCGTCGCTGCTGCTGTTCCTGGCCGCCCAACCGCACACCCGGGGTGACGAGTTGTCCGTCCCGGACGGCCACCGGTGGGCGCTGGCCGCCTTCAGCGCGCTCTTCGCGGTCTACGGAGCCTGGTGCCTGCTCGTGCTGGCCCGCGAACTCGCCGGCCACGCGGCCCGGACCGCGCCTGGGCTGCTGCGGACGGGGCTGCGGCTGATGATGCTCGCCGCCGCGTTCGGCGCCGCCTGGACGGCCTGGGCGCTGGACGACGTCCTCGGCGATCTGCGCGCGGGCCACCAGGGCGTGGGCGAGGACATGGTGTCCTCCTTACTGGGCGCGATCACCGCGCTGCTGGCGACCGGCGGGGCGACGGCGACCTTGTGGGGCGGCCCGCTCGGCGCCCCGGTGCGGTGGCTGCGCGCCTACCGCCGCTACCGGGCGCTGGAGCCGCTGTGGTCGGCGCTGCACCGCGAGCTGCCGCAGATCGCCCTCGACCCGTCGGCGGCCGAGCGCCGGCCGGGTCTGCGCCGGGCGGAGTTCGCGCTGTACCGGCGGGTGATCGAGATCCGCGACGGGCACCTGGCACTGCGGCCGTACTTCGACGCCGACGTCGACCGGTGGACGGCGGGCGCGGCGGAGGACGGCCGCCCGCGGCAGGCGGTGCTGGAAGCGGCCACGATCGCCGCCGCACTGGAGAACAAGCGGGCCGGGCGGCGGCACAGTGCCCAGGGCGCCCGGACGGCCGGGGCCGCGCCGCAGCCGCCGGCGGCCGTGGCGGCGACGGTGGCGGCCGAGACGGCGTGGCTGCTGGAGGTGACGGCTGCGTTCACCGGTTCCCCGGCCGTCGCCGACGTGCGCCGACGTGTCCGGCGGGCCGCGGCCGGCCCCGGCGGCACCGCGGCAGCTCCCGACCCGCGGACGTGACCGGGGACCGGGGCCGCCGCCCGCGGGCAGGCCGCGGCCCGGTTCAGCCGACGGGGCTGCCCTTGCCCAGCACGATCACCCCCGCGTCCGAGACGGCGTACAGCTCGCGGTCCCGCGCCGGGTTGACGCCGATCGTGGCGCCGGGCGGCACGTCCACGTTCTTGTCCAGCACCGCCCCGCGGACGATCGCGCCGCGCCCGACCCGCACGTTGTGGTGCAGCACCGAGCCCTGCACGACCGCGCCCGGCTCCACCACGACACCGGGCGACAGGACCGAGCGGGTGACCTGGCCGCGCACCACGCAGCCGGGGCTGACCACCGACTCCCCCACGATGCCGCCGGCGGCGATCTTCGCCGGCGGCAGCGAGCCGGGGTTGGTGTGGATCGGCCAGTCGCGGTTGTAGAGGCTGAACGCGGGCCGGTCGGAGACGAGGTCCATGTGCGCGTCGTAGTACGTGTCGAGGGTGCCCACGTCCCGCCAGTAGCCGTGGTCGCGGGCGGTCTCGCCGGGGACGTGGTTGGCGTCGAAGTCGTAGACGTGCGCGGCGCCCTGCGCGGTCAGCCGCGGCAGGATGCTGCCGCCCATGTCGTGCACGGACTGCGGGTCCTCCGCGTCCGCCTGCAGCGCCTCCAGCAGCACTTTGGTGGTGAAGACGTAGTTGCCCATCGAGGCGAAGACCCGCCCGGGGTCGTCGGGCAGCACCGGCGGGTCGGCCGGCTTCTCCAGGAACCGCTCCACCGTCACGCCGTCGGCGCCCGGGGTGATCACACCGAAGCCGCCCGCGTCGGCCCGGGGCACCTTGATGCCCGCCACGGTGACGCCCGCGCCGTGCTCGGCGTGCTGCGCCAGCATCTGCCGCGGGTCCATCCGGTAGACGTGGTCGGCGCCGAACACCGCGACGTAGTCCGGCTGTTCGTCGTGGATGAGGTTGAGCGACTGGAGGATCGCGTCGGCGCTGCCGAGGTACCAGCGCGGGCCCAGCCGCTGCTGGGCAGGCACCGGCGTCACGTAGTTGCCGAGCATGCTGGACATCCGCCAGGTCGTCGAGACATGGCGGTCCAGGCTGTGCGACTTGTACTGCGTCAGTACGCAGATCCGCAGGATGCCGCCGTTGACCAGGTTCGACAGCACGAAGTCGACCAGGCGGTAGTTCCCGCCGAAGGTCAAGGCCGGTTTCGCCCGGTCGGCGGTGAGCGGCATCAGCCGCTTGCCCGCGCCGCCGGCCAGCACTATGCCAAGGACCGAAGGTCCACCTCCGCGCATCGGCGCCCCCTTGTCCGTCGTCTGTACGCTGCCTGTACGCCGTCGTCCGTCGTGACGTGCCCGTTCCGTGCCCCGCCCGCACCCGCCCGCTACGGCGCCGCTCCCGCCTTCGCCACCTCCTCGTACAGCTGCGCGGTGCGGCGCGCGACGGTGTCCCAGCCGAACTCGCCGACCGCGCGCCGCCGTCCCGCCTCGCCCATCCGCGCCGCGGCCGCCGGGTCGGCGAGCACCCGGTCCAGCGCCCGGGCGAGCCCCGCCTCGAACTGGTCGGCGTGGCCCTCCCGGTAGGGCACCAGCAGCCCGGTCGTGCCGTGCGCGACGACCTCGGGGATGCCGCCGACCGCGGAGGCGACCACCGGTGTGCCGCACGCCATCGCCTCCAGGTTGACGATGCCCAGCGGCTCGTAGACCGACGGGCAGACGAACACCGCGGCATGGCTGAGGAGTTGCACCACCGCCGGGCGCGGCAGCATCGACGGAATCCAGTGCACCCCGTCGCGCACCGAGCTGAGTTCGTCGAAGAGCGACCTGAACTCCCGGTCCAGCGCGGGGGTGTCGGGCGCGCCCGCGCACAGTACGAGCTGTGCGGCCGGGTCGATCGAGCGGGCGGCGCGCAGCAGGTGCGGCACGCCCTTCTGCCGGGTGATGCGGCCGACGAACAGCACGTACGGGCGGGCCGGGTCGACGCCGAGCCGGGCGAGGGCGTCGGTGCGCGGGTCGGCCCGGTAGGTGGCGGTGTCGATGCCGTTGCGCACCACGTGCACCCGCGCGGGGTCGAGCGCCGGGTAGCAGGACAGGATGTCGCCGCGCATGCCGTCGGAGACCGCGATCACCGCGTCGGCGGACTCCATCGCCGTGCGCTCGGCCCAGCTGGAAAGGGCGTAGCCGCCGCCGAGTTGCTCGGCCTTCCAGGGGCGCAGGGGTTCCAGCGAGTGCGCGGTGAGCACGTGCGGGATGCCGTGCAGGAGCTTGCCGAGGTGGCCGGCGAGGTTGGCGTACCAGGTGTGGGAGTGCACCAGGTCGCGGCCCTGGAGCGCGGCGGACATCTGGAGGTCGACGGCGAAGGTGCGCAGCGCGTCGTTGGCGCCGTCGAGGCTGTCGGGGGCGCGGTGGCGGGCGACGCCCGGGCTGTCGCCCTCGCCCCAGCAGTGCACGTCGAGGTCGACCAGGCGGCGCAGTTCGCGGGCGAGGAACTCGACGTGCACGCCCGCGCCGCCGTAGACGTCCGGGGGGTACTCCCGGGTCAGCAGTGCGACCTTCACGCGGACCTCCTGCCGTCGGCGACCGTTCTCCTTGCTTTCCCCGCTTGCGGGTGACTTATCACCGCGGCGGCCCGGGTTCGCCGGCGGCGCCGCCGGCCGGGGGTGCGCCGGTGCGCGGACGCGCCGCGGTGTGGTGCGGTTGACCCGGATTCGGCCATGCTCGGCGCCTTGCCACCCGTTGCCACCGGTTGCCACCCGTTTGCCACCCATGACCGCCCGCAGTCACCGGCGCGGGCTTTTGCCCACGTATGGGGCGTCGGTGCACTCGTGGGCCGGGTGGGACCCGGCCCGGGGCAAGCACAACCCCGTCGCGCCCGCGGCAATACCGCCGATCCCGCCCCGCGGGACGCCGTACGGAATGACGCTTTATTGACGGCTGCGATCCCCCGGTCCCGGGCACACGTATGGGAGAGACGACACGTGATGACCACCCCCCACTCCCCCGCACCTCTGCCGCTGCGCGCCGGAGAGCGGTTGGCACTGGCACTGGCGAGGGAAGAGATGATGCAGGACTACCACCGGTGGGAGACCGACCCGCAGACGGTCGTCGGTTTCGGTGCCCGCTGGCCGGTGTCCTGGGAGGTGTTCCAGGCCCGTTTCCTGAGCAGTCACACCTCGGAGCACTACCAGCTCTTCGAAGTGGTCACCACCGAGGACGCGGTGCCGGTGGGCACCACGTCCCTCTGCGTCGACCAGGCGGTCAACACCGCCGAACTCACCCTGGTGATCGCCCCGGAGCACCGCGGCCGGGGCTATGCGTCCGAAGCCACCGCTCTCACCTTGGACTGGGCGTTCTCCATCGCATCGCTGAGCGCGGTGTGGCTGGAGGTGCTGGCCCCGCACACCGCCGCGGTCAACGCCTATCTGAAGGCCGGTTTCCGTACCGCCGGCCGGCTGCGCAGCGCCGCGCTGTGGCAGGGCCGGCGGGTGGACAAGCTGCTCCTGGACTGTGTGCCCGACGACCTGGCAGAAAAGAGGTGATCCGCGATGTCCTGCCCCGATGTCAACTGCCGCAAGGGCGGCTGCACCACCGACCCCGGTCAAGGCCGGCCCGCCGCTGAGCGCGCTCCCGAGAAGTGAGCCCGGCCGCCCCGGGCCGCGCCCCCGCCTGCCGGAGGTGCGGCCCGGGGCGCGTCGCGGCGGACCGGGCCAGTACGGTGTGCGGGACCTTTGGTGATCAGCCGCGGAGGGGACGCAACCGATGGCCCAGTTCGACATGCCGCTGGAAGAGCTCAGGACGTACCGCAGCGCCTCGATCGAGCCGCCGGACTTCGACCGCTTCTGGGCGGACACCCTCGCGCAGGCCCGCAGCCACGACCTGGACGCCCGGTTCGAGCCGGTCGCGACGGCGATACGCACGGTGGAGATCTTCGACGTGGAGTTCTCCGGCTTCGGCGGGCACCGGATCAAGGGCTGGTTCTCGGTACCGGCCGGGTCCACCGAACCGCTGCCGCTGGTGGTGGAGTTCGTCGGCTACGGCGGCGGGCGCGGGCTGCCGCACCAGAACCTGACATGGGCCTCGGCGGGATACGCGCACTTCCTGATGGACACCCGCGGCCAGGGCGGCTCCTGGTCGACCGGCGACACCCCCGACCCGGTGGGTTCGGCGTCCGCGACGCCCGGCTTCCTGACCCGCGGCATAGCCGATCGCGACACCTTCTACTACCGCCGGGTGATCACCGACGGTGTGCGCGCGGTCGAGGCGGCCCGCAGCCACCCGCTGGCCGACGCCGCCCGCACGGTACTGACCGGGGTCAGCCAGGGCGGCGGGCTGAGCATCGCGGTGGGCGGCCTGGTGCCGGACCTCGTCGCGGTGGCGCCGGACGTGCCGTTCCTGTGCGACCTGCCGCGGGCGGTCCGGATCACCGACGCGGCCCCGTACCGCGAGGTCGCGGTCTACCTGGCCAACCACCGCCCGGAGCGGGAGCGGGTGTTCGGCACCCTCGCCTACTTCGACAACGTGCACTTCGCGGCCCGCGGCAGCGCCCCCGCGCTGTTCTCCACCGCGCTCCAGGACCTCACCTGCCCGCCCTCCACGGTGTTCGCCGCGTTCAACGGCTACGGCCACCAGGACCGGACCATCGAGGTCTACGACTTCAACAGCCACGAGGGCGGCGGCGCCCACCACGAGGCGCTGCGGCTGGAGTGGCTGCCGAAGTACGTCTGAACGGCGCGGGCGGTGCGCCGCGTTGACCGGGTGCGCGGCGAACCGCTTTTGAAAAAGGGAGGAATACGTTCGCGAGGTCCGGGCAGAAGGCGGATGACCGTTTTACCAGTTCGAGGCGATGAGGTGACCGTGACCGTGAACGCGCAGCAGCCGGCCGGCACGAGCGGAACCGCGACCTACCCGGGTCCGGCCGACCAGGCCCAGGAGGCGACCGGCGGGCTCCCCTGGATCGAGGACGCCACAGCCGTCGCCCCGAAGGACGCCCGGGTGCTGTCGAAGCTCTTCTTCGACCGGCTCCAGGAGCTGGAGGAGGGCACCCACGCCCACAGTTACGCCCGCAACACCCTGATCGAGATGAACCTCGCGCTCGTGCACTTCGCCGCCGGGCGCTACCGCAACCGCCCGTCGACCGACCGCGAGGAGATCGTCCAGGTCGGCACGATCGGGCTGATCAAGGCGATCGACCGGTTCGACCTGTCCCGGGAGACGGAGTTCACCACCTTCGCGATCCCGTACATCGTCGGCGAGATGAAGCGGTTCTTCCGCGACACCTCGTGGGCGGTCCACGTGCCGCGGCGGCTCCAGGAGCTGCGGGTGGAGCTGGGCAAGGCCAAGGAGCAGCTGGCGCTGCTGCTGGACCGCGACCCGACGGTGGCGGAGCTGGCCGCCCACCTGGAGATGTCCGAGGAGGACGTGCTGGAGGGCCTGGTCGCCGCGAACGGCTACACCGCCGGTTCCCTGGACGTGCCGTGGTCCGACAGCGACGCCGGCCCCGAGAGCGACGGCCGCACCCTGGCCGACTCCATCGGCGACTGCGACCCGTCGATCGAACTGGTCGAGGACCTGGGCAGCCTGGCCCCGCTGATCGCCGAACTCTCCGACCGCGACCGCGAGCTGCTGCGGATGCGCTTCGTCGACGAGATGACCCAGTCGCAGATCGGAGAGGAGCTGGGGTACTCCCAGATGCACGTCTCCCGGCTGCTCAGCCGTATCGTCCGCAAGCTCCGGGCCGGCCTGCTCGCCCAGTGACGGCCCGCGCCCGGTACGGACGGGTGCGGCAGGGGTGACCGCGGCCGCTCAGGCCGGTTCGGCCGCTTCGGCCGCGGTCAGGGGCCTGGCGATGTCCTCCAGCGACTTCTGCTCCGCGTCGACCGCGAAGACCGCCGCGACCAGGCCGCCCGCGCACATCAGGCCCGCGCCGATGCAGAACGCCAGCACGGTGTCCGCGACCTTCCCCGAGGAGGTCAGGTCGGCGAAGACCAGCGGCCCGGTGATGCCGCCGGCCGCCGTGCCGACCGCGTAGAAGAACGCGATGGCCATCGCGCGGGTCTCCATCGGGAAGATCTCCGACACCGTCAGGTAGGCGCTGCTCGCGCCGGCCGAGGCGAAGAAGAGCACCACGCACCAGCACGCGGTGAGCGTGGTGGCGTCCAGCGTCCCGCGGTGGAAGAGCCAGGCGGTGAGGAAGAGCAGCACGCCGGACAGCAGGTAGGTGCCGCTGATCATGATCCGCCGCCCGACCAGGTCGAAGAGCGGGCTGAGCAGCACCGCCCCGCACAGGTTGCCGGCCGCGATCACCGCGAAGTAGTAGCCGGTGTGCCCGGAGTCGACGCCGTAGAAGGTGATCAGGATCGTGCCGAAGCCGAAGGTGATGGCGTTGTAGAGGAACGCCTGCCCGATGAAGAGGGACAGGCCCAGCACCGCGCGTCTGGGGTACTTCGCGAAAACGGTTTTGGCGATCAGCCCGAAGCCGATGCTCCTGCGCTGGTGGATGGTGATCTCGCGGCCGGCGCGCGGCAGCCGGGTGCCCTTCTCCGTCTCGACCCGCTGCTCGACGTCGGCGACGAGGTGCTCGGCCTCGTCGCCGTAGCCGTGGATGAACTGCCAGCGCGGGCTCTCCGGCACGTGCCGGCGCACCAGCAGGATGACCAGGCCGAGCACCACGCCCAGCGCGAAGGTCAGCCGCCAGCCGACGTCCTTGGCGAACAGGCTCGTGTTCAGCGCCGCGATGGACAGCAGCGAGCCGCCGATCGCGCCGAGCCAGTAGCTGCCGTTGATGCTCAGGTCCACCCGGCCGCGGTACTTCGACGGGATCAGCTCGTCGATCGCGGAGTTGATCGCCGCGTACTCCCCGCCGATGCCGAAGCCGGTCAGGAAGCGGAAGGTGAAGAACCACCACGGCGCGAAGGACACCGCGGTCATCGCGGTGGCGCCCAGATACACCGCGAGGGTCACCATGAACAGCTTCCGGCGGCCGTAGCGGTCGGTGAGCCAGCCGAAGAAGAGCGCGCCGACGCACGCCCCGGTCACGTAGAGGGCGGCGGCGAGGCCGGTGATGTCGGAGGAGGAGATGGCAAGGCCGGAGCCCGGTTCCGCCAGCCGCCCGGCGATGTTGCCGACGATGGTGACTTCCAGGCCGTCCAGAATCCACACGGTGCCCAGGCCCACCACGATCATCCAGTGCCAGCCCGACCAGGGCAGCCGGTCCAGCCGGGCCGGCACGTCGGTGGTGACGGTGCGGCCGCCCTCGCTGCTGGACCGGTCCGCGGCGGACGTCGCCATGGCGGATCACCTCCTCGGCGGCCAGTCTCACACCGGGCCGCCCGACACGCGCGCACGCCACCCCCGGCGGGTCGACGCCGCCGCACACCCGCGCGGCAGGGCACCATGCTGGGACAACGCCGCCGCCCGGGAGGGACCTCGCCGTGCGCACCACGCTCCACCAAGTCCGGTCGATCGTCGCGCCTCCGCTCACCGGCCCGCACGGCCCGCTGCCGCCGCTGCTGCTCGTCCTGACCGTGGTGACCGGCCTGGTCGACGCCTTCAGCTACCTCGCCCTGGGCCGGGTCTTCGTCGCCAACATGACCGGAAACGTCGTCTTCATCGCCTTCTCGCTGGCCGGCGCCAAGGGCTTCTCCCTGCTCGCCTCCGTCCTGGCGCTGCTCGCCTTCGTCGCGGGCGCGGTGGCCGGCGGGCGGCTGTACGGGCTGGCCGCCGCGCACCGCGCGCGACTGCTGCTCGGCGCCACCGTCGCCCAACTGGCTCTGGTACTGGTGTCGTTGGTCTTGTCGGAGACGGTGTCGCTGCCCGCGGACGGCACTTCGCGCGCGGTGCTCGTGGTGCTGCTCGGGCTGGCGATGGGCTCGCAGAATGCGGTGGTCCGCCGGCTGGCGGTGCCCGATCTGACCACCACGGTGCTGACCATGACGCTCACCGGCGTCGCCGCGGACTCACGGCTGGCCGGAGGCGGGGACAGCAGGGCCGGGCGGCGGCTGCTGTCGGCGCTGGCGATGTTCGCCGGGGCGCTCGCCGGGGCGGCGCTGATCGTGCACGGCCATCCGACCGCGCCGCTGCCGATCGTGGCGGCCCTGCTGGCCGTGGTGGCGGCCGGGCTCGTCCCGCACCGCCACTCGACGCTGCCGTGGGCGGCCCCGGAGGCCGGCTGACGGCGGGTGCCCGGCGGATGGTTGCGGTACGGCCCCCGGCAGCGCGGGGGCGCGGGGCGAGGGGGCTCGGGGGCGCGGGGGGCGCGGGCCGGTTTCACCCGGGTGGCCGCTCACCAGGGGACCTGTGAGGAACATGTGCCGCCGCTGGGAGATCATGGCAGGACAGCCCCCTGTCCCCCGTCCGCCGTCCTGTTGTCCCCCTGTTCCGCAGACCGGCCCCCATGAGGTGAGGTTCCGCAGTGCGCAAGCACCCGCAGCATTCCCCCGCCGCCCGACCGTCGTACTCCGCGCGCCTGCTCCGGCACGGCGCCCTCGCGGCCGGCCTGCTCGTGGCCGTCGCCGGGTGCGGGAACGGCAACTCGTCCTCCTCGTCCACGCCCACCGGCACCACGGCCACGTCCTCGCGGGCCGGCGCCTCCCCCGCGACCTCGACCAGCACCACCGCGAGCCCGACGGGGACCACCAGCGCGCCGCCCAGCACCTCGGCTCAGCCCACCGCCACCGCGGCCTCCTGCGTGGACCGGGCGTACGACGCGATGACGAACTCCCAGCGGGTCGGCCAGCTCTTCATGACCGCCGTCACCAGCACCGGCGTGACCGCCGCCCAGATGCAGGCGATCACCACCGGCAAGACCGGCTCGGTCTTCCTCCAGGGCCACACCACCGCGGGCACCACCGCGGTGAAGGCGGTCACCGCCAAGGTCCGCTCGCTGGCCTCCCCGGTCAAGGGCGTGTCCCTGGGCATGTTCGTCTCCACCGACCAGGAGGGCGGCCAGGTCCAGGTGCTCAACGGCTCGGGCTTCAGCACGATCCCGAGCGCGGTCACCCAGGGCACCTGGTCCACCTCCACCCTCCAGAGCAGCGCCGCCACCTGGGCGCGCCAACTGGCCGCCGCCGGGGTCGACATGAACCTCGCGCCGGTCGCCGACACCGTCCCGGCGAACCAGGTGACGGTGAACGCGCCGATCGGCAAGCTCGACCGGGAGTACGGCACCACCCCCTCCACCGTCGCCTCCCACAGCACCGCGTTCCTGCGCGGCATGAAGCAGGGCGGCGTGGTGCCGGCCATCAAGCACTTCCCGGGGCTGGGCCGGGCCAGCGGCAACACCGACTTCACCGCGAACGTCACCGACTCGGTGACCACCGCCACCGACCCCTACCTCCAGCCGTTCAAGGCCGGTATCCAGGCGGGCACGCCGTTCGTGATGGTCTCCTCGGCGATCTACACCCGGATCGACTCCCACAACCCGGCGGCCTTCTCCTCCGCGGTGATCCGCACCCTGCTGCGCGGCAAGCTCGGCTTCAAGGGCGCGGTCATCTCCGACGACCTCGGCAACGCCGCCGCGGTCGCCAACCGCACCCCGGCCCAGCGCGCGGTGGACTTCATCACGGCCGGCGGCGACATCGTCCTCACCGTGCGGACCAGCGACATCTCCCCGATGACGTCGGCGGTGCTCAGCCGGATGTCGTCGAACTCCGCCTTCCGCTCCGACGTGGCGGCCAGCGTGCGCCGGGTGCTCACCGCCAAGCAGAACGCGGGCGTACTGACCTGCGGCTGACCGGCGGGAATCTCCTACCACGACCGCAGCAGCACCAGCAGGGCCCCGGTGTCCGCCGACCGGGGCCTTCTGCGGTCCATCCGGGTGGTCCACCCGTTTCCCTGGACCGGTTCGGCGCTCCGGCATGCGATCAAGGACGAGCACAAGGGAACGCCGCACTGTGAGAAAGAAGGCCGCAATGTACTCAGCGCATGCCCGGCACCGCGTCACGACCGGCATCGCCGGTCTGCTGATCGCCGGTTCCGGCCTGCTCGCCGCGCCGTCCGCGTACGCCGCGGCGCCCCGGCCCGCCGTACCCGCGGACAGCGCCGCCGGCGCCACGAGCGCCGCGAGCGCCGCCGCTCCGGCGTCGGCCGGGCAGCAGACGCAGACCACCGCCGAGCCGCAGGGCCGGGTCGTGTCGCGCCTGCCCCTGACGATCCGCGAGAAGGCCACGTCGAACTCCCGCTCGCTGGGCACCCTCCAGCCCGGCACCGTGATCTGGCTGCACTGCAAGGTCGTGGGCCAGAACGTCGACGGCAACAAGCTCTGGTACCTGCTCGGCAACGGCCGCCCCGGCTACGTGGCCGCGCGCTACGTGCAGAACCTGTCCGCGGTGCCGTACTGCAAGTGACACCACCACCGGCCCACCCCGGGCCGAGTGGCGGCGGACCGGCGCGAGGTCCGGCACGAGCCATGGCACGAGCGCCGGCACCAGCGCCGGCACCGCCGCCGCAAAGTTTGGTGAGGGCACCCTAAGCATGACGCGCGGGTGAACTGCGGGCGAATTGTGGGTTCCTGGCCTTTGTGCAGGTGGGAGGGCGTGCTGCCGCGTGTTTAGCATGTCGGCGTCACATCCTGCTGCACCGATTCCCGGAGGTCCGGTGTGCCCGCCGAACCCGCGCCCGAACCCGCACCGGCGGCCGGCGAGAAGACCGCCGCGCCGCCCGACGGCGTAGTGCCGCCCGCCGAGGAAGCGGCCGAGGTGGAGCGGACACCCGGCGACGAACCGGCCGCCCCCGACGGGAAGCCGGCCCCGGCCGACGCCACCGCCGCCACGGCCGACACGACCGGCACGACCGGCACCGCCGACACGGACACCGGCGCGGACACCGACCTCACGGCCTCCGCGGCCCCCTCCCCCGCCACCGCCGCCGCCACCGCCGGCGCCCCCGGCGCGCCCCGCAGGCGCCGCGCGCGCGGCTGGACCGTGGCGGCCACCGCCGTCGCCGTCGCCGCCGCGGTCACCGCCGGGGTGCTGGCCACCGGCGGCGGCCACCGCACCGCCGGCACCAAGGCCGCCGCCTCCGCCGACGGCCTGGAGCACACCGCCGTCGAGGTGTCGCCGAGCACCTGCGGCAGGGGCTGGGGCGCCGCGCAGCAGCCGCACGCCGGCACCCAGGCGTTCGACCTGCACAACACCGCGGGCAGCGCCATCGAGGTCTACCTCAAGGACCCCAAGACCGGGAAGCTGTTCGCGGAGATCGAGGGGCTGGCTCCGGGCGCGACCCGCTCGATGGTCGTGGACCTCGGCAGCGGCCGGTACGCCTTCGAGTGCCAGCAGGAGGACACCGACGCGGTCACCGGCCCCACCGTGACCGTCCCCGGCACCGTCCCGCAGGGGCCGTCCTCGCTGCCGGTCACCGTGCACGACCTGATCCCGCCGACCCTGGCCTACCAGAAGTGGATCAAGGCGCGGATGGCCGAACTCGCCACCGACACCGGGGTGCTGAAGTCCGACATCGACCGCGGCGATTTGGCCGCGGCCCGCCGCGACTGGCTCACCGGCCACCTGGTGTACGAGCGGATGGGCGCCGCGTACGACACGTTCGGCGACGCCGACGGCGTCATCAACGGCACCGCGCCGATCGGCCAGGACCCGTCCGCCGACCCGGACTTCACCGGTTTCCACCGGATCGAGTACGGCCTGTGGCACGGTGCGTCCGCGAAGTCCCTGCGCGGCCAGGCGGACACGCTGGACAAGGCGGTACGGGCGCTGAAGGCGCAGTGGAGCACGCAGCAGATGGACCCGGCGAACATGGGGCTGCGCGCGCACGAGATCATCGAGAACGCCGAGCAGTTCGAACTGACCGCCCGCACCGACTACGGCAGCGGCACCAACCTGGCCACCGCGTCGGCGAACATCGACGGCACCCGGGCGATCCTGGCGAAGCTCCGCCCGCTGCTGGCCGCCCGCGACACCGGCCTGAAGCAGCTCGACGCGTCGCTGGACCGCGCCCAGAACTACCTGAAGTCCCTTGAGCACGGCGGGAACTGGACCCCGCTGGCCGAGCTCACCCGCGCCCAGCGCGAGCAGGTGAACGCCGACTTCGGCGACCTGCTGGAACAACTCGCCCCGGTGGCGGCGATCTTCGACGTACGGAGGACGGTATGACGACCGACACGGGCTGCCCGGCCGGCGGCGGCGAACTGCGCCGGCGCGGTTTCCTGCGCGGCGCGGCGGTCGGCGTCGGGGCGGTCGGCGCGGTCGCGGGCGGCGCCGCCGTGCTGACCGGGTCGAGCGCGGCGGCGGCGACGCCGTCGGCGAGCGCCGAGCAGGCGGCGCCGTTCCACGGCGCGCACCAGGCGGGCATCACCCAGGACGTCCAGCCGGCCAGCGTGTTCCTGTCGTTCGACGTCACCGCGGCCGACCGGCGGGAACTGGTGGAGCTGCTGCACACCGTCACCGAGCGGGCCCGGTTCCTGACCGGCGGGGGCACCCCGGCGGCGCTGGGCATCACCGACTCGCCGTCGGACAGCGGGACGCTGGGCCCGCGGGTGCCCGGCGACGGGCTGAGGGTCACCACCGGGGTCGGCGCGTCGCTCTTCGACGGCCGGTTCGGGCTGGCGGACCGCAAGCCGCTGCGGCTGACCGAGATGCCCGCGTTCGAGGACGACGACCTCCAGCCGGACTGGTGCCACGGCGACCTGAGCCTCCAGCTCAGCGCGCCGCACCAGGACACGGTGCTGCACGCGCTGCGCGACATCGCCCGGCACACCCGCGGCGGCATGCAGGTGCGCTGGCGGATGGACGGCTTCACCAGCCCGCCCCGGCCCAGCGGCACCCCGCGCAACCACCTCGGCTTCAAGGACGGCACCGCCAACCCGGACATCAGCGACCCGGCGGTGGCGAAGAAGCTGCTGTGGACCGGCGGCAACGGCGAGCCCGCGTGGACCACCGGCGGCTCGTACCAGGTGGTGCGGCTGATCCGGATGCTCGTCGAGTTCTGGGACCGGGTCTCGATCACCGAGCAGGAGCGGATGTTCGGCCGGGCCCGCGACACCGGCGCGCCACTGGACGGGAACGCCGAGTCCGACACGCCGAACTACGCGCTGGACCCGATGGGCGACGTGATCCCGCTGGACAGCCACATACGGGTGGCCAACCCGCGCACCGCGAAGACCGACGACTCCCGCCTGCTGCGCCGCGGCTACAACTACGACCGGGGCATGGACAGCGACGGCAACCTCGACATGGGGCTGGTCTTCGTCTGCTACCAGCAGGACCTGGAGCGGCAGTTCGCCACCGTGCAGAAGCGGCTGGCCGGCGAGCCGCTGGTGGACTACATCACCCCGTTCGGCGGCGGTTACTTCTTCGCCCTGCCCGGTGTCAAGGACCGCAGCGACTGGCTCGGCCGCGCCCTGTTCGCCTGACCTGCGCACACAGTTCCCACCCAGGCCACCCACACCGAACCGCCCCCTTCTGTTCACCCGGGGGCCACCACCGGGCCGTTGTCATGTCGCGGCTCACCCCGACGATCGCGTTCGACACCGCGCGCGAACCGACAACCGGCACGCGTCGAGCACCACACAGCGGAGGCTGACACAGCATGAGCACCACAGGCGGTACGAGCAGGTCAAGAGGGGGTTCCCGGCGGCGCACCGCGCGCTGGGGGGCGTTCGCCGGGGCGGCGGCGCTCGTACTGCTGGGGGGCACCGCGCCCGCCTACGCCGACAACGCGAACCACGGCGGCGGCAAGGGCAGCACCAGCACCACCACTCCGATCAAGCACCTGGTGGTGCTCTTCGACGAGAACGTGTCGTTCGACCACTACTTCGCGACCTACCCGAAGGCCGCGAACACCGACGGCACCACGTTCACCGCGGCGAAGAACACGCCGAAGAACATCGACACCGCCGCGCACGCCGGCCTGGTGAAGTCGAACCCGAACCAGTACACCCCGCAGCGGCTCAGCCCGGACGAGGCCGTCACCTGCGACCAGAACCACAGCTACGGCCCGGAGCAGTACGCCGCGAACGGCGGCAAGGCCGACCAGTACGTCCAGAACACCGACAGCGGCAAGTGCTCGGGCGGCCTGTACTACCAGCCCGGCCTGGTGATGGACTACTACGACGGCAACACCGTCACCGGCCTGTGGAACTACGCCCAGCACTACTCGCTCGGCGACAACTCCTACAGCTCCAACTACGGCCCGTCCACGCCCGGCGCGCTCAACCTGGTCTCGGGCCAGACGCACGGCGTGGTCTCGGTCGACCCGGCCTCCGGCACCGAGAACCCGAAGCAGACCGCCACGCCCGACTCGTACACCGTGGTCTCCCCGAACGCCAAGGGTGTCGGCACGGTCGCCAACGACCCCGACCCGGCCTACGACGACTGCTCGGACAACAGCCACACCAGCACCAACGCGCTCGCCTCGATGACCGGCAAGAACGTCGGTGACCTGCTCAACGCCAAGAACGTCACGTGGGGCTGGTTCCAGGGCGGGTTCCGCCCGTCCACCGCGTGGGACGGCAAGCAGGGCGACTACGCCAGCTGCCTGGGCGACACCCACACCAACGTGGCCGGCGCCTCCTCCGTCGACTACAGCGCGCACCACTCGCCGTTCCAGTACTACAAGTCGACGTCGAACCCGCACCACCTGGCGCCGAAGAACACCGCCGAGATCGGCCACAACGGCCAGGCGAACCACAACTACGACCTGACCGACTTCGACTCGGCGCTGAAGGCCGGCAACCTGCCCGCCGTCAGCTTCCTCAAGGCGGCCGAGTACCAGGACGGCCACGCGGCCTACTCGGACCCGACCGACGAGCAGAACTTCCTGATCAAGGAGATCAACGCGATCCAGTCCTCCGCGGACTGGAAGGACACCGCGATCGTGGTCGCCTACGACGACTCCGACGGCTGGTACGACCACGCGTACGTCGCGCCGAGCAACGGCTCCAAGGACACCACGGTCGGCTCGAACGGCAAGGCCGCCGACAGCCCCGCCTGCCAGGCCGCCCCGGCCGCCGCGAAGGGCTACGCGGACCGCTGCGGCCCGGGCACCCGGCAGCCGCTGCTGGTCATCTCGCCCTACAGCAAGGTGAACTCGGTCGACCACACCCAGACCGAGCAGGCCTCGATCACGAAGTTCATCGAGGACAACTGGAAGACCGGCCGGGTCGGTGACGGGTCCTTCGACGCGCGCGCGAACACCCTGACCAACGCGTTCGACTTCAAGCACCCGAACGACAAGCAGGTGCTGCTGAACACCAACGGCTCGGTGAAGTCGGTCAAGCCGATCAGCGCCACCAAGCCCACCGCCCCCGGTAAGTCCGGCACGTCCGGCAACGGTGGCAAGTCCGGCAGCGCGGGCGGCTCGTCGAGCTCCGGCGGCAACGCCCCGACGGCGCAGCTCGCCGAGACCGGCGGCTCCTCCCCGGCGCTGCCGCTCGGCATCACCGCGGGCGTCCTGGTGGTCGGCGGCGGCGCGCTGTACTACGCCCGCCGGCACCGCGCCTCCTCCCGCACGGCGGCCTGACGGGCCACCGCGCGGCACCGCGTCACACGAAGGGCCGTCCCGGTCGCCGGGGCGGCCCTTCGCCGTGTCCGCCCGCCTGTCGGGCCTTGAAGCAACTGCCGGACCGGTCGGCCGCGTTGCCTTCACGAGGCGAACGCGCGGCGTGCCCGGCGGCGGGTCGGCGCCCGCCAACCGGCCGCCGGGCACGATCCGGCAGCGGCTGCGCGCACAACTCTTGACATGGGTGAAACACAGGGAGAAACATTCCGGTGTGCGTTGGGAGAGCGCTCTCACCGGTCAACCGGGGGCGCTCGCCCGTAGTTCGGCACCTTTGGCCCAGCACCTTCAGCTCGGCACCGCAGTTCGGCACCTCAAGTCCGGCACAGCAGTCCGGACTTGCGCCCCCACCCCTGGAACCAGGAGAGCCGCCATGCTTCCACCCCCCACCACCGCCGCGCTCAGACCCGCGGCCGCCACGGACCGGCACAGCCGGCGTACCGTCGTGGCCGCGGTGATCACCGCGCTGTTCGCCTCCCTGCTGCTGTTCGTGCCGGCCCGGGCCGCCCACGCGGCCGACACCCTGCTCTCGCAGGGCAAGACGGCGACCGCCTCGTCCACCGAGAACGGCGGCACCCCCGCCTCCGCGGCGGTCGACGGCAGCACCGCCACCCGCTGGTCCAGCGCCTTCTCCGACCCGCAGTGGCTGGAGGTGGACCTCGGCGCCACCGCGACGGTCAGCTCGGTCACTCTCAACTGGGAGACCGCATACGCGACCGGCTTCAAGATCCAGCTGTCGTCGGACGGCACCACCTGGACCGACGCGTACTCCACCACGAGCGGCACCGGCGGCACGCAGACGGTCTCCGTAAACGGTTCCGGGCGCTATGTCCGGATGTACGGGACCGCGCGGGCCACCCAGTACGGCTACTCGCTCTGGGAGTTCCAGGTCTACGGCACCTCGGGCGGCTCCACCGGCGGCACCGGCCCGATCCAGGGCGGCGGCGACCTCGGGCCGAACGTGAAGGTCTTCGACCCCTCGACGCCCGACATCCAGAGCCAGTTGGACGCGATCTTCGCCCAGCAGGAGAGCAACCAGTTCGGCGACGCCCGCTACCAGGTGTTCTTCAAGCCCGGCACCTACAACAACATCAACGACCAGATCGGCTTCTACACCTCCGTCTCCGGCCTGGGCAAGAACCCGGACGACGTCCAGATCAACGGCGACATGACCGTGGACGCCGGCTGGTTCAACGGCAACGCGACGCAGAACTTCTGGCGCAGCGTGGAGAACATGGCGATCAAGCCGGTCAGCGGCACCGACCGGTGGGCCGTCGCGCAGGCCGCGCCCTTCCGCCGCATCCACGTCGAGGGCGGCCTCAACCTCGCGCCGAACGGCTACGGTTGGGCCAGCGGCGGCTACATCGCCGACAGCAAGATCGACGGCACGGTCGGGCCGTACTCGCAGCAGCAGTGGTACACCCGGGACAGCTCGATCGGCGGCTGGACCAACGGCGTGTGGAACATGGTCTTCTCCGGGGTCCAGGGAGCGCCCGCCCAGGGCTTCCCGAACCCGGTCTACACCACGCTGAGCACCACCCCCGAGTCCCGTGACAAGCCGTACATGTACCTCGACGGCAGCGGCAACTACCAGGTGTTCGTGCCGAACCTGCGCACCAACGCCAGCGGCGTGGACTGGCCGAACACGCCGGGCACCTCGATCCCGCTGACCCAGTTCTACGTCGCGAAGCCCGGCGTGTCCGCGGAGACCATCAACGCCGCGCTCGCGCAGGGCCTGAACCTGGTGCTCACCCCGGGCATCTACCACCTCGACGAGCCGATCAGCGTGAACCGCGCCAACACCGTGGTGCTCGGCCTGGGTTACGCCACGCTCATCCCGGACAACGGGGTGGACGCGATGAAGGTCGCCGACGTGGACGGTGTGAAGCTGGCCGGCTTCCTGATCGACGCGGGCACCGGCAAGTCGCCGCAGCTGCTCCAGGTCGGCGCGCCCGGCTCCTCGGCGAGCCACGCGGGCAACCCGACCACCATCCAGGACGTCTTCGCGCGGATCGGCGGCGCCGGCCCGGGCCAGGCGACCACCGCCTTCGAGATCAACAGCAACGACGTGGTGATCGACCACACCTGGCTGTGGCGCGCCGACCACGGCGCGGGCGTGGGGTGGACCACCAACCCCGCGGACGAGGGCCTGAAGGTCAACGGCAACAACGTGCTGGCGACCGGCCTGTTCGTGGAGCACTTCGAGAAGTACGACGTCGAGTGGGCCGGCCAGAACGGCCGGACGATCTTCTTCCAGAACGAGATCGCCTACGACCCGCCGAACCAGGCCGCCATCCAGAACGGCAGCACCCGCGGCTACGCCGCCTACAAGGTCGACAACAACGTCACCAGCCACGAGGGCTGGGGGCTGGGCAGCTACTGCAACTTCACCGCGGACCCGACGATCGTGCAGGACCACGGCTTCGAGGCGCCGAACACCCCCGGCGTGAAGTTCCACGACCTGCTGGTGATCTCCCTCGGCGGCATGGGCCAGTACGCCCACGTCATCAACGACACCGGCTCCCCCACCTCCGGCACCTCCACCGTCCCCTCCACCGTCACCAGCTACCCGTAAGGCCGCACCACCCCCCGGCCGCCGCCCCCACCCGGGGCGGCGGCCCTCTCACTCCCCGATCACTCCCCGCTCCCGCCCCCGCCACGCTCTGCTAACGTGCCCGGACATCTACGGTCAGGGGGGGCTGGTGGGAACCGTCAGGCGATCGAGGGCGGAACGGCGGCGGCAGGCGCAGATCCTCCGCTACTGGCGGGCGGTGGAGTACTTCAGCCCGCCGACGGTCGACCGGGTGGACCCGCGCAACAACGTCTTCCCCGTGCGCCCGGACCGGCCGCTCCCCTGGGAGCCCGGTTCCCGGACCGGCCCTGCCCCGGTCCGCGACAACTTCGTGTGGCAGCACACCGTGTACGCCGGGACGTTCGCGGTGGAGAAGGTGCGCGACGTCCTGCTGGAGGCGTTCCGGGCGCCGGACGCCGAGCTGGACCTCGACGGCCGGATCAGCGGTGACAGCGCCGTGCTGTGCTTCACCGTCAACCAGGACGGCCTGCTGGTCAAGGACAGCGCCACCCTGTCCGCCTGTGCCTGGGCCGTGGGCCGGACCCTGGACCCGGGCCCGCACGACGACGCCTGGCTGGCGGGGTTCGACGAGTACGGCAAGGGGTTGCTCCAGCGTCTGCTGGATCTCGGCGACGGGAAGGTGGCCGTCGAGCGGCGGACGTCGGCCGACCCCGACGGGCCGCCCTCAGGGCTCGGACCGGTCGCGGGCCTCTTCTCCCGGCTCGCGGTCACCGCGGCGCGGAACGGGCTGGGCGTCGCGGCAGCGGCAGCCGGCGCGCACCTCGGACCGGTGGGGGGACTCGCGACCGAGCTGATCGAGCAGGCCGGCGGCGAGCTGATCGACGCGGCGGCCCGCAGCCTCGGCGGCCTGGAGGCGGGCGACGGCGGTCCCGCCGGCACGCGGCGGCCCCGCGGTGCCGGGGCAGCGGGCGGGCGGGACGGCACGCGGCAGCAGGAACCGCCGGTCGAGCTGGGCACGAAGGTACTCGACGTGCACGACCTGGTGGCCGTCACCCGCTGGGTGGTGGATCAGCTGGGCGTGGGCGCGGCGCTGCGGCCCGACGCGATCCGGATCAGGAGCCGCGCGATCCCGGCGCGGCAGGCCGGCGAGACGGGGGGCGACACCCTCCTCAACAGCTTCTACGCCGACGACCTGCAACGGGTCGCCGAGGCCGTCGAGGAGGGGCGGGCCGGCGACGCGCTGCTGTCCTACCTCAGCGCCGACGCGGACCTGGACGCGGCGGACCGCCACGACGTGCGCCGCGCGCCGGAGACCGTACTGGACCAGGTCCGCCCCTCGCGCATGCCGCTGGGACGATGGCCGGCCGACGGCGACAAGCCCCTCGTTCTGAGCCAGCAGTTCGCGGTCAACCGCGTCATGGAGACGCTCGGAGCCGACGGCGGCACCGGGGTCTACGCGGTGAACGGCCCGCCGGGCACCGGCAAGACCACCATGCTGCGCGACCTGATCGCCGCGGTCGTGGTCCGGCGCGCCGAGCGGCTGGCGGAGCTGAGCAGTCCCGAACTCGCCTTCTCCCGCCAGCCGTTCACCTGGCGCAGCGAGGACAACGCGGGCAAGATCCACCCGCGCGGCATCCATCCGCTGGTGCCCGCGCTCACCGGTTTCGAGATGGTGATCGCCTCGTCCAACAACGGGGCGGTGGAGAACGTCACGTTGGAGGTCCCCGGCGCGCGGGCGATCGGTGCGCAGTGGGCGGCCGACGCGGACTACCTCTCGGGCCCGGCCGGTATCGCGCTCGGCGAGCCGGCCTGGGGCGCGATCGCCGCCCGGCTGGGCCGGCGCAGCAACCGCTCCGACTTCGTGCAGCGGTTCTGGTGGGGGAACCCGCCGCAGGTCCCCGGCCGGCGGCGCGAACCGGCGGGCACGGCGGCTTCCCCGACTTCACCGGCTTCCCCCGCTTCCCCGGCTCCCGCTGCTCCCGGCCCCCTCGGGCCCCTCGGGCTCCAGAAGATGTTGCAGATGCAGATGCAGAGGGGTGATCGCGGCACTCCCGGGAGGACGGCCGCCGCGGTCACCGCCGACGGCGAGCACCGGCCGCTGGGGCGGGAGACGTGGAGCGATGCCGTACGGCGCTTCACCGCGGCCCGGCGGAAGGTACACGAACTGGCCGCGCGGCGGCAGGAGATCGCCGACCTCGCCGCCCGGCTGGCGGGGCCGGACGCGCTCCTGGCCGCCCTCCTGACGCGGGAGTCCGACGCCCAGGACGCGCTGTCCCTCCTCCAGCAGGAGCGGCGTCGCGGCGAGTCCGCGCTCGACGAGCGCCGTACTGAGTACGCCGGGCGCCAGGAGGCGCTGTCGGCCGCACGGCTCCTCCTCGACGAAGCCGATGCCGCCGCGGCCTCCGGTGAGCAGCAGGTCAGTGCCGCGGAGGCGCTGCTGCACCGCCATGACGCGCGCAAGCCCGGCGTCGTCCGGCGGTTCTTCTCGCCGGAGACCCTGCGGCGCTGGCGGGCCGAGCGCACCCTGCTCGAGGCGCAGCTGGCCGCCGCCGACGCCCGGTTCACCGCGCTGGAGTCGGCCAGGGAGACCAGGCAGGTCGAAGTGCGGGCCGCGCGGGGCAGGTTGGACGAGGCGGTGGCCGCCGTCCGGCGGGCGGAGTCGCGGCTCGCCGTCTGCGACCAGGCCCGCGAGCGGCAGACCGCGGCGCTCGCCGAGGCCGGGGACCAGGCGGAGCGCAGGCGGCGCGCACGGGAGGACGAGGAGCGGCGGCTGGCCGACGCGCGCCGGCGCTGGGGCGCCGCCGTTCCGGGTGCGGAGTGGCGGGCCGACCCCGGCGACCGGGAGGCGATGGAGGCGCGGGAGCTGTCCGCGCCGTGGATGGACCCGGAGTTCGCCGCCGCGCGCTCCGCGCTCTTCCTCGCGGCCCTGGATCTGCACCGGGCGCTGCTGGCCAACGCCCCCGACCGCCTGCGCAAGAACCTCCAGGCGGCCATGGACGTGGTGGGCGGCCAGGCGCCGTCGGAGCTGCCGGCGAAGGTGGTGCTCGCCGCGTGGCAGATGCTCTTCCTGGTGGTGCCGGTGATCTCGACGACCTTCGCGTCGATGGGGCGGATGTTCGACCGGCTGGGTGGCGAGGCGCTGGGCTGGCTGCTGGTCGACGAGGCGGGCCAGGCCGCGCCGCAGGAGGTGGTCGGCGCCCTGTGGCGCTCGCGCCGCGCGGTGGTCGTCGGCGACCCGATGCAGCTCGAACCGGTCGTCACCCTGCCGTGGACCGGGCAGCGGCGGCTCGCGTCCCGCTTCTCGGTGGACCGCCGGTGGGCCCCGTCCGCGGCCTCGGTCCAGACCCTCGCCGACCGGCTCAACCCGTACGGCACCTGGCTGGCCGACCGGGACGGCGAGCAGGTCTGGCTCGGCTCCCCGCTGCGCGTGCACCGCCGCTGCGACCGGCTGATGTTCGAGGTCAGCAACGCGATCGCGTACGACGGGATGATGGTCTACGGCGTCTCCCGCGACCAGGACGACTTCCCCCTGGTGCAGCGCAGCATCTGGCTGGACGTGCCCTCCCTGCCGGGCGAGGAGAAGTGGAACCCCGAGGAGGGCAGCGTGCTGGAGTGGTTCCTCGGCCTCGTCGGGGACCGCATGGCGGACACGGTGGGCGCAGCGCCCGCGGACGGCGATCCGGCGGGGGAACTGCGGCGGCGGTTCGACGAGTCGCTCTTCGTCATCAGCCCCTTCCGCGACGTGGTGGCCGGCATCGACCGGGTGGCGGACGGCCGCCTGTCCCGCAAGCGGTACGGGACGGTGCACACCACGCAGGGCAAGGAGGCGGACATCGTGGTCCTGGTGCTCGGCACCGGGACCGGCCAGGTCGGTTCCCGCGACTGGGCCGCCAAAAACCCCAACCTGCTGAACGTCGCCGTCACCCGCGCCCGCCGCCGGCTCGTCGTGATCGGGGACCACGCCGTCTGGTCGCGGCACCGCTACTTCGGCGACCTCGCAGGCCACGCCGGGCTCCACCGGTGGACGCCCGAGCGCTGAGCAGCCGCCCGCCCGGGGGCCGGGCCGCGGGTGCGGCTACGGCTGCGGCTGCGGTTTGCGGGCCTCGATGAGGAAGCGGGTGGAGTGGGCGACGAAGGGGCCCTGCGTGGTGATGAGGCGGTGGAGGTCGCGCAGGCGGTCGCGGTAGCGGTCCACGGTGAAGTCGGGCACCATCCAGATCACCTTGCGCAGGAAGTAGACCACCGCGCCGATGTCGTGGAAGTCCATCCGCAGCCGTTCCAGGCGCAGGTCCAGCACCTCCAGGCCGGCCGCCTCGGCCGCCGCCCGGGCCGTCCCGGGGTCGCGCGCGTCCCCGGCGCCGGACGGCTGCGGCCCGAGGAAGTACTCGTAGACCTCGGCGGCGCTGGCGGGACCGACCTGCTGGGAGAGGTAGGTGCCACCGGGGCGCAGCACGCGGGCGATCTCCTGCCACCACACGGTGACCGGGTGGCGGCTGGTGACCAGGTCGAACGCCGCGTCCGCGAAGGGCAGCGGCGGTTCGTCGGTGTCGGCGACCACGACCGCGCCGCGCGGGTGGAGCAGGGCGGTGGCCTTCGCGACGTTCGGCGGCCAGGACTCGGTGGCGGCCATCACGGGCGGGAGGACCGGGGCGCCGGCCAGCACCTCGCCGCCCCCGGTCTGGAGGTCCAGCGCGGCCGAGACCCGGCCCAGCCGCTCGGCCATCAGCCGTTGATAGCCCCACGAGGGCCGCTGCTCGCTCGCCCGCCCGTCCAGCCAGGAGAAGTCCCAGCCGGCCACGGACACGGCGTCGGCCTCGGCCACCAGCGCGTCGAAGGTCCGGTCCATCGGTTCAGCGTCGCGGCCCGCGCCAGGGCGCGGCAACCGGTTTTACGCGGTCGCGGGCGGGGGGAGGGTGAGGTAGCAGCGGATCGCGGTGCCGGCCGCGCCGGTGTGGGTGCGGACCAGGTCGGCCAGTTGGTGGACCATGAGCAGGCCGCGGCCGCCGGGGCGGCCGGGCGGGGGCAGGCGGCTGCCGGCGAGGGGGTCGGCGAGCCGCCCGCCGTCACGCACCTCGCAGGCGATGTGGCCGTCCTCCGCCCAGATCCGCACCACGCCCGAACCGCCGCCGTGCCGCACGCTGTTGGTGGTCAGCTCGGCGACGGCCAGCGCCAGGTCGTCCAGCCGCCGGCCGGTCAGCCCGAGCGCGTCGGCCGCGCGGACCGCGAACTGCCGTGCCGCGCGCAGCCCGTCGTCGTCGAACCGGAAGGACGCGGCGAACCGGGGCTCGGCCAGCGGCACGTTGTAGGAGGCGGCGGCCATCTCGGGCGCGTAGTGCGCGCTGGGCCGGCGGCGGCCGCCCTCGATCAGCACCGGGTGGGTGACGCAGGCGTCGCCCAGGGCCTGCGGGGCGAGCCGGGCCGCGTCGTACAGGCACAGGATGGTCGCGCGGCGCCCGTCGAACGCGGCGTTGACCAGGGCCTCGTGCTGCACGCAGGCCGGGTACTCCAGCGGGGTGCGGCCGGGCCAGACGGGTTCGGCCACGATCCGGACCGGGCCGGAGGGCTGCGCGTCGGCGAAGGCGGCGAGCACACCGGGGATGATCCGGCCGGGGTTGCGGCCCGCGCTGGCCATGTCGGTGAAGTGCACGCCGTCGGCGAGCGGACCGAGCGCGTTGTGCAGCCGGGCCAGCCGTTCCCCGGGCACCGCGACGGCGACGGGCTCGCCCGCGGCCAGGCCGTCCCGTACGAAGGCGAGGGTGCTCTCGAGGTACTCGGCGTCGTCCCGGTAGAAGCAGGCGGGGTGCGAAAAGGCGTCCGCGGACTCCCCCATGTCCTCCCACCCCCTTTCGGACACCTGTGCCGGTGCCGACAGTATGCGCCCCCGAAAAGATGACCTTGGGCAGGGGCCCTGCCCTGCCCGCCGGGCCGGGCCGGCTGTGCCGCCCGGTGTCAGTCGTGGTTGATCGCCTCGAACGCCGCCGACAGCGTCTCGCTCTCGTCGTCCGGCACCGCCCGCTCCAGGGCCGGCACCAGGTCGCGCCGCTCGTGGAAGAGGTACTGGTACATCTGGGTGAGGGCGCCGTCGATCGTCAGGCGGCGGGTGTCCTCCGGGTGCCGCCCGGTCAGCGCCCGGTCCAGGATGCCCTGGATCAGATCGCCCTCCTGCCGGTCCCGCGCCACCACCCGGGCGCTCTCGCCGTGCCGCTCCAGCACCTTGCGGACCGTGGCCTCCTTGGCCGCGCAGTGCCGCGCGAACATGTCGGCCAGCGGACGCAGCTCCTCCGGGGCGTCCACGTCCCGCATCCGCAGGTCCTCCACCGTCGCCAACAGCATCCCTCCCGACGTCACCAGGCTCGCCGCCAGTCCGGTCGGCACGTGCTGACCCTTCTTCCCCGAGCCGTCCTCCTGATGCCGGCGCCTCAGACCCCACCTGCCGCGGCCGCCGCCGGCCGCCTTCTCCCGCTCGCCCGCTCCACTCATCGCCACCGGCTCCTTCTCCTGCGCTCACGGACCCCTACCTCCTACGGTGCAACGGCCCGGCCGTCCCCGCTCCTCACCTTGAGCCGCCGGGGCGGGGGCGCCCGCTCACCGGCCGCCGCCGTCCTCCTCGTCGGGCAGGTCCTCGTCGGGCAGGTCCTCGTCCGCCACCAGGTGCACCGCCGCCTCCTCCGCGGACGCGGCGCCCCCGTCGATCCCCACGTCCGCGCCGATCTCGCCGTCCCGCCGGGTGTGCGCGCCCTCGTCGGGGCCGACCAGCCGCCCCGAGCGCGCCTCGCCCGCCTCCGGGTCCACCAGTTCCCCGTCCGTGTCCGGCGCGTCCCCCAGACCGTCGCCCTCCGGCGCCTCCCGGTCCGGCCGTTCCCGTGCGAGGCGCTGGTCCAGCGACTCCCCCTCCCGCTGCTCCTCCCCCGTCGTCCCGCTCTCCTCCACCGCCAGCGGTCTCTCGGGCGGGGAGTAACCCTCGTCCAGTACGTCCGCCACGCCCCGGTCCTCCAACGTGTCCTCCGGCTCCAACAGCCCGTCGTCCTCCTCCTGCCGATACACGTCGTCCCCCCACCCGAACCCGTTCGCTCCGACCTGCCGGTCGCTCATCAGCCCGCTCTCATCCCGTCGAGGACCCTTCACCAAACCACCGCCTACCCTTACGCTCTCACCCAAAACGACAGCTCAGGTTCCCCCGCGGCGCCCGCCCCACGGAAGGGTGGGTCCTGTGGCTTGCGGGACCTTGCGGTCCGCCGTGGCTGGTCGCGCAGTTCCCCGCGCCCCTGGGCATGTGCGGGTATCCCCGCGGCGCCCGCCCCACCGGAGGGTGGGTCCTGTGGGGCGCGGGACCTTGCAGTTCACTGTGGCCGGTCGCGCAGTTCCTCGCGCCCCTGGGTATGTGCGGGTATTCCGCGGATTGTGGCGCGCCTGAGGGTCTTTATGCCGACCGATCGCAGGAACCACGATCCGCGGAGGGCCCGAGCGCATTCCAGGGGCGCGGGGAACTGCGCGACCAGCCACCACGGACCGCAAGGTCCCGGAAACCACAGCACACCCCACCCCCCGGGGACCGGCACCCCGGGAGGGCCCGAGCGCATTCCAGGGGCGCGGGGAACTGCGCGACCAGCCACCACGGACCGCAAGGTCCCGGAAACCGCAGCACACCCCACCCCCGGGGGGTTCAGCGAACCCCGGAAGGCCGGAACTGCACGCTGATGCGTCCGCCCACGACCCCGCGGGTCTTGGGCACCGCGTGGTCCCAGGTGCGCTGGCAGGACCCGCCCATGACGATGAGGTCGCCGTGCCCGAGCGGGCACCGCAGCTGCGCGGGACCGCCACCGCGGGGACGGAGGAGGAGCGGGCGGGGCTCGCCGAGGGAGAGGATCGCGACGAGCGTGTCGTGGCGGCTGCCGCGCCCGGTGCGGTCGCCGTGCCAGGCGACACTGTCCCGCCCGTCGCGGTAGTAGCAGAGCCCGGCGGTGGCGAAGGGCTCGCCGAGTTCGTCGGCGTAGTGGGCGTCGAGGGCGTCCCGCGCCCGGTCCAGGAGGGGGTCGGGCAGCTCCTGCCCGGCACCGTAGTGCGCGAGGAGGCGGGGCACCGCCACGACGTCGTCGTACATGACACGGCGCTCGGCCCGCCAGGGCACCTCGGCGGCGAGCCGTTCGAAGAGGTCGTCGGCGCCGGTGAGCCAGCCGGGGAGGGTGTCGATCCAGGCGCCGGAGCCCAGCGGGGTCCGGCGGACGGCGGCGAGGTCCCCGAGACCGGGTTCGCCGATGCCGAACAGGGACGCCTGCTGATGGTGCATACCAGCAGCGTAACCGATATTCGTACGAACATTCGATTGCATGGGCGAGGCAGGGCGGTCCGGGGCGGCGCAGGATGGTCGCATGCTGTTCTCCGAGGTCGCCCGGGTCTCCCGGGAGGTCGCGCGGACCTCCGCGCGCACCCGCAAGACGGAACTGCTCGCGGAGTTCTTCCGGGCGGCGAGCCCGCAGGACGCGCCGATCGCGATCGCCTACCTGGCCGGCCGCCTGCCGCAGGGCCGCCTCGGCATCGGCTGGGCGGCGCTGCGGGGCCGGGCCGCCCCGGCGGCGGAGCCGACGCTGACGGTGCGGGCGGTGGACGCGGCGCTGACGGCCGTCGGGGAGGTGTCGGGCCAGGGCGCGCAGGCCGGGCGCCGGGCGCTGCTCCAGGACCTGTTCGGGCTGGCGACGGCGCCGGAGCAGGAGTATCTGCTCGGGCTGCTCACCGGTGAGGTGCGGCAGGGCGCGCTCGACGCGGCGGCGGTCGAGGGGCTGGCGGTGGCGACGGGCGCGGAATCGCCGCAGGTGCGGCGGGCGGTGATGCTCGCGGGTGCGCTGGAGCCGGTGGCGCAGGCGCTGCTGGACCGCGGCCCGCAGGCGCTGGCGACGTTCGCGCTGACGGTGGGGCGGCCGCTGCTGCCGATGCTGGCCGGCTCGGCGAAGGGCGTGGCGGAGGCGCTGACGCGGCTGGGGCCGTGTGCGGTGGAGGAGAAGCTCGACGGGATCAGGGTCCAGGTGCACCGGGACGGCGGCCGGGTACGGGTCTTCACCCGCACCCTGGACGACGTCACGGCGCGGCTGCCGGAGGTGGTGGCGGCGGCGTCGGCGCTGCCCGCGGAGCGGTTCGTGCTCGACGGCGAGGTGCTGGCACTGGCGGCCGACGGGCGGCCCCGCCCGTTCCAGGAGACCGCGGGCCGGGTCGGCTCGCGGGTGGACGTGGCGACGGCCGCGGCGGCGCTGCCGGTGCACCCGGTCTTCTTCGACGTGCTCTTCGTCGACGGCCGGGACCTGCTCGACCTGCCGTACGGGGAGCGGCACGCGGCGCTGGCCGCGCTGGTGCCGGCCGCGTACCGGGTGCGGCGCCTGACCGTCGCGGACCCCGGCGACGAGGAGCAGGTGCGCGCCGCCGAGGAGTTCTTCGCCGCGACCTTGGAGCGCGGCCACGAGGGCGTCGTCGTCAAGGGCGCGGGCAGCCCGTACGCGGCGGGGCGGCGCGGCGCGACATGGCTGAAGGTCAAGCCGGTGCACACCCTGGACCTGGTGGTCCTCGCGGTGGAGTGGGGCCACGGCCGCCGGACCGGCATGCTGTCGAACCTGCACCTGGGGGCGCGGGCCGAGGACGGTTCGTTCGTGATGCTCGGCAAGACCTTCAAGGGCCTGACCGACGCGCTGCTGACCTGGCAGACCGAGCAGTTGCTGGCCCGCGCGGTCTCCGACGACGGCCACCTGGTCACGGTGCGGCCCGAGCTGGTGGTGGAGGTCGCCTACGACGGGGTGCAGACCTCCCCGCGCTACCCGGCGGGCCTGACGCTGCGCTTCGCCCGGGTGCTGCGCTACCGCCCGGACAAGACGGCGGACCAGGCGGACACCGTGGCCGCCGTCCGCGCGGTCCACGGCGGGCAGGCGGGCTGAGGTGCCGGGGCCCGGGCCCCGCCTCCCCGGTTGCGGCCGCGCCGAGCGGGTACCCGAGGTCGAGATACGACCGGAGCAACCGACCGAGCACCGGACGAGAGGTGAGCCGCCATGGCCCGCACCACCCGGCGCGACACGGCACGCGCCCTGCTTCGCGCCTACGGCCGCACCTACGCCGACGAGGCGGGTATCCGCCTGACCGACACCCCGCAGCCGCTCTACCGCCTGCTCGTCCTGGCGAGCCTGCTCAGCGCCCGTATCCGCGCGGGGGTCGCCGTCGCGGCGGCCAAGGAGCTGTCCGCCGCCGGGATGCGCAGCCCGCGCGCGATGGCGCGGGCCACCTGGCAGCAGCGGGTGGACGCGCTCGGCCGCGGCGGCTACCGCCGCTATGACGAGCGGACCGCCACCCAGCTGGGCGACGGCGCGGAGCTGGCGAGCGCGGAGTACGGCGGCGACCTGCGCGGCATGCGCGCCCGCGCGGACGGCGACGTCGGCGCCCTGCGCCGCGAGCTGCGGGAGTTCCCGGGGATGGGGCCCGCCGGCGCGGACATCTTCCTGCGCGAGGCCCAGGCCGTCTGGCCCGAGTACGCGCCCTATCTCGACGCCAAGGCGCTCGAGGGCGCCCGGCTGCTCGGCCTGCCGGACTCCCCCGAGCAGCTGACGCGGCTCGCCGACGGCGCCGAACCGGCGGTGCTCGCCGCGTCGCTGGTGCGCGCCTCGCTCGACAAGGACGCGGCCGCCACGGTCGCCGAGGCGGCCGCCGCCGCGCGCTGAGGGCCGCGGACGACCGGTCCTACCGGTTCTCCAGCCGCAGCTTCGCCTCCTGTTCCTGGTCACCGGCCGCGGTGCCGACGACGCGGACGGCGAACGCCTCGGCGAGGCCCTCCCGCAGCCGGTCGACGGCCAGATAGCCGCCCTGCGCGGTCAGCGTGACGGGCGCGGTGAGGCGGCCGGGGTCGGCCAGGCCGAGGGTGCGGGACACGTCGAACGTGGCCGACCACACCGTGGGGTGCTCGCCCTCGGTCTCCTCGGGTGCGTCGTCGGCGGCCCGGTCGGAGGGGAAGCTGGCCTGGAGCGCGGCGAACACGGCCGCCGCGTCCTGTCGTGCGCAGCTGTCCACGACGACCGCGACCTGCGAGGACGGGTCGACGGGCGGTTCCTGCTGGTCTTGCGCGGTACTCACGGTTGCTGTCCTTCCGGGTGGACCGGCGACGGACGGTCCGCGGACACAGCGGACCACGCCCTGCACATGTCCACTGTGTGCCGGCCAAAACCCCCTGATGGGCCGTACGGGCGCGGACCTTCCGGGTGATCCGCGCCCGGCCGCCTGCGGCACAATCGGGGCATGCCGCGACGCCCCGCCCGTACCGCCCGCCCGACCGCGCCCCGCGCCGGCCGGGACACCCCCGCCGCCACCGCCGCCTGCCCCTGCGGGCTGGCCGCCCGCTACGGGGAGTGCTGCGGCGCCCTGCACGCAGGTGCTCCCGCGCCCACCGCGGAGCGGCTGATGCGCTCGCGCTACGCCGCGTTCGCCGTGGGCGACACCGCGTACCTGCTGCGCACCTGGGCCGCCGCCACCCGGCCGCCGGACCTCGACCTCGACCCGGCGGTGCGCTGGACCGGCCTGGACATCCTCGGCAGCACCGGGGGCAGCGCTTTCCACACCGAGGGCACCGTCGAGTTCCGCGCCCGCTACCGGCTGGACGGGCGGGACGGCGAGCAGCGGGAGAACAGCCGCTTCGTCCGCGAGGGCGGGCGGTGGGTCTACGTGGACGCGCTCGCGTGAGTGCCGCGCCCGGGCTCGACCCGGTGGTGCGCGCGGCGGTGGCCCACCACGTGCTGGAGGTGCTGGCGCGGGCCTGCCCGGGCGGCCGGGCCGACCTGCGCGGGTCGCTCGCCACGGGCACGGCCGACCCGTACAGCGACATCGACGCGCGGTGGACGGTGCCGGACGAGCGGTTCGGCGGCTGCGTGGACCGGGCCGGCGAGGTGCTCGCCGAGGTGCGACCGGTGCTGTCGGTACGCGGCGACCCCGACCGTGCCGGCGACCCCGGCCACCGGCTGCTCTTCGTCGCCTTCGAGGGGCTGCCGCCGTTCTGGCGGCTCGACCTGGAGATCACCGCGGCGCCCGGTGCCGCGCCCCGCGCCCCAGCCGTCCGCCACCCCTGGCGGCCCGCGGCCAGCGCCCTGGCCAACGGCGTCGCCGCGGTCAAGGCGCTGCACCGCGGCGACCCGGCCACCGCCCACGCCCTGCTCACCCGCGCCTACGCCCGCACCGGCCTCCCGGGCCGCCCCACCGGCCGCTTCCCCGCCGACCTCGCCGCCCTCGCCCGCGCGGCCCTCACTCTCGACCCGGCGCTGGACCGCGAAGCCGCGGCCCTCACCGCCCTCCCCCTGCCCTGACCGCCCCGTCGCCGGTGCCAGGTCATGTCCGACCGATCCCGCCCGGCGCTCTGGGGGAGCCTCACACGCCGTGGGGCGTGCGGGAGCACCAGGTTCCGCCGTCCCCCGCCCGTCGGGCGGGACGACGCCAGTTGCCGGACACGGCCTACGCGATCGGGTCGCGGGCGTCGTAGTGGCGGAAGGAGCGCTGGAACAGGCCGATCAGGGTGATCGCGACGATGCAGGCGAGGCCGCCGCCGACCACGGCCGCGGTCGGGGTGAGCAGGTCGGACACCGAGCCCGCGAGGAAGTCGCCGAGGCGGGGCCCGCCGACCACGACGACCAGGAAGACGCCCTGGAGGCGGCCGCGCATGTCATCGGGCGCGGCGGACTGGAGCATCGTGTTGCGGAAGACCATGGAGACGGTGTCCGCACAGCCCGCGAGGGCGAGGAAGAACAGGCCGAGCGGCAGGCTGCGGGTCAGCCCGAAGACGGCGACGGCCGCGCCCCAGGAGCCCACGGCGACGAGCACCGCGAAGCCCTGGCGGTTCACCCGGCCGAGCCAGCCGGAGAAGACACTGCCGACCAGCGCCCCGACCGCGGGCGCGGCGGCCAGCAGCCCGACGGTGCGGGTGTCGCCGCCGAACCACAGGCCCGCGACGGCGGGGAACAGCACCCGGGGCTGCGCGAGCACCATGGCGGCGAGGTCGGAGATGAAGGTCGTCCGCAGGTTGGGGCGCGCACCGAGGTAGCGCAGCCCTTCGACGACGGACGGCCGGCGCCGTGCCGCGGCCGGGTCGGCGCCGGGCTCCCCGGGGAGCATCGCGGGCAGCCGCCACATCGCGTACAGGGAGGCGGTGAAGGCGGCGACGTCGATCAGGTAGGCGGCCTGGTAGCCCCAGAAGCCGACGAAGACGCCGCCGAGCATCGGCCCGGCCATCTGCCCGACGCCGCTGGACAGGGAGGCGAGCGCGTTGGCCGCGGGCAGCCGCTCGGGCGGCAGCAGGCGGGGGATCATGGACGAGCGGGCGGGCGAGTTCATCGCGAAGCACACCGCCTGGAGGGCGACGATCGTGTAGAGCGGCCACACCCGGTGGACGTGGAGAATCGCGACCACGGCGAGCGCCGCCGACAGCACGGTGGCGCCGCTGGCGGTGACGAGGCCCAGCCGGCGCCGGTCGACCGCGTCGGCGACGGCGCCGCCGTAGAGGCCGAAGACGATCAGCGGCACCAGGGAGCACAGGCCGACCAGGCCGACATAGAAGCTGGAGCCGGTGATCGCGTACACCTGGAGCGCCACGGCCATGGCGGTCATCTGCTGGCCTATGTAGGACACGGCGTTGCCGAACCACAGGCGCCGGAAGTCGGGGTGCTCGCGCAGCGGGGAGACGTCGGCGAGCAGCCGGGAGCGGCGCTGGGCGGGTATCGCGGCGGGTGCCGTACCGGCCGCCGCGGTGCCGGGCGCGGTCTCGGGGCCGCTGCCGGGCGCGGTGTCGGGGCCGGTCGGCTCGGCGGTGGCGCGGTCGTCTTCTTCGCTGTTGAGCACGCGAAACCGTAGCAACCTGGGCCGGACGGGGGACCGGCGGGTCCGCCGGGTGGGCGCACGGGTGACGCGTCCACCCGGGTGGCGGATGCGGATCGAAACCGGGTGGTGGCGGAGCGTACGGCGGCATAGGCTGAACGGGACGAGCAGGCTGTCGGGGAAGTACCTGGCCCCGCGGCCCGTCCCGGAATCCGTCGCCGACTCGGCTGCACTTCCGGCACCGGCATCAGGCGCCACCGCGTCCGCACCGCCCGACAGAGAAGGACTTCCCCCCGGGCGCCATGACGCGACGCGGTTCGGCCGCGTCCGGCGCTACCGGACCACGCGACGCTAAGGAGTGCGCGGTGTCAGCAGACAGGTTCACCCGCAACGACGGTGAGGACAGCAAGCCCGGGCGCGACCGGGACGGCACGTCCCTGCTGGAGGAGGAGCGCCCGCTGGACGTCTGGTCCAGGTGCGCGCCGATTCGGCTCGCCGGATACGAGGACGACCCCAGCGAGACGCACATCCTGCGCAGCATCGACTGACGCGGACCCGTGAGCGGCGCCCGCCGCCCGGACGACCTCCGGGGGCGGGCCCCTGCCGTCAGGGCGGCAACGGGCGGGCCGGCAGCGGCTGTCGGCGGCTTCCGGCCTCACGCACATCGCAACTCCCGGCCGACCCACGGGTGTCCGAAGCAGGCCGTTCTGTGACGCGTCTCATGCGCGAATCGACGTAAATTCGGCGTGAATTTCGCATGCGGCGGTCAGGATCGGGCAAACGGCCCTCGTGTGTGGCGTTTTCACCGACCCCCGAGGAGCGAACTCATGCTGATGGCCCACCCGACCGTCCTGCGCAACCTGGTGGAGCGTTACGAGACGCTCCGTGCCGTCGTCGACGAGGGCCGCGCGGACGGGTCGGACCGTGCGGAGGGCGTGGACCCCCTGGTACGGCAGCAGTTGCAGGACACCACGTACACGTTGTGCGTCTCGACCGGCACCCGGGAGATCGGGGCCGCGCTCGCAGCCGCGCGCCGCCACATCGACACGATCGCGGTCGATCCGTTCGACCCGACCCCGGCGCAGGACGCCAGCGCGGCCTGACCGCCCCTTCAACACCGCAGCACCGAACGAAGTCTGACGCACCGACCGGACGACGGAGTACCGGACGGCGACCCCGCGGGTGCGGGTCGCGCACGTCCACGCGACCCGCCGCCCGCGCACACCTCACCGGTACGGACCCCGGCAACGGGAGTCCCGACGACCGGTCCCACCCCGCGAGCCGCCACCGGCGCCGACCGGCCCGCGGGCGCCGCTCCCCCTTTCCCCCCGAGGTCATGGAACATCCATGCCCTTTTCCCTGGGCCGCCATTGACCTGGCGTTTCGCGGCCGCCGCAGGCCATCCGCCCATAGCGGCAGGCGGCAGGGGGTGCCAGTGGGGCATCACTCGTTGGAATGAAAAGGCGGGTGGATGCGACTCGATCGGGCGTGTGCGGGCGTTGTCCCCGGTGCGGGCATAGCGCTCGCTATGTTCCGGAAGGCAGTGAGGGTATGAACAAGGTCGCCCGAAAGGGACTGGTCACGGCGATGGTCGCGGGCGGTGTGCTCGCCTCCGCCGGGGCCGCGCAGGCGGACGCCGGGGCCGGGGCGCAGGCGGCGGGCTCGCCGGGGGTGCTGTCCGGGAACTCGGTGCAGGTGCCGGTGCACGTGCCGGTCAACGCGTGCGGGAACACCGTCGACGTGGTCGGGCTGCTCAACCCGACCTTCGGCAACACCTGCGCCAACACCTCGTCCGGCTCGTCGACGGCGGCGGTCCCGGCGGCCCCGGCGGCCCCCGCGTCGAAGGCCTCCACCGACGGTCGGCCCGCCAAGCACGCCGGGAAGCCGGCCGACGAGTCCGGCACCGCCGGCTCCCACTCCACCGGGGGCGCCCACGCGGCCTCCCACGCCACCGGCTCCCCCGGCGTGCTGTCCGGCAACTCCCTCCAACTGCCGGTCGACGTCCCGGTCAACATCTCGGGCAACTCGGTCAACGTGGTGGGCATCGGCAACCCTGCCTTCGGCAACACCGCGGTCAACAGCAGCACTCCGCCCCGCACCGCCACTCCCCCGCCGCCGGCCCACCAGCCGAACCCCGCGCCGCCGAACGACCGGGCGGACATGGCCGACACCGCCGACTCCTCGGCCCTGCCCTCCCTCGCCCACACCGGCGCCGACGGCCTGGGCTGGACCGCCGGCGCCAGCGCCGCGCTGCTGCTCGGCGGCGCGCTGCTCTACCGCAAGGCGCGCCCGGCCTCCCGCACCGCCGCGAGCGCGGGCCCCGTCGGCGCCGGCCCGCGCTGACCCGCCGTCCCCGGCCGGCGGCACCCCTCCTCGGGCCGCCGGCCGGGGCCCCACCACCAGCCACCGCGCCCCGGTCGATCGGTTTCCGCGCCCCCGCGGCCAGGGACGACACCGCACGGCCGGTGGCAGCTCGGCTCCTCACCCCTAAGGTGTACGCGCGCACATCCCGCACGCCCGCTTCAGCGCCGAAGCCCGCCCGTGCCGTGCCGCTCCCGTACCGCACCCTGCCGTATCACCGCGAAGCCGTGATCCGAGGAGCCCCGCAATGGCGTTGCCGCAAGGCACGCTCAGCCACCGCTACCGTGGCGAGCACCCCCTCCGTACCCTCCTCTACCTCTTCCACCCCGACCGGCGCCGCGTCGGCGTCGCCGTCGCCGCGTTCCTCGCCAAGCACGCGCCCGTGTGGCTGCTGCCGCTCATCACCGCCAACGTCGTGGACGTGGTGGTGAAGCACGAGCCGATCTCCGTCCTGTGGTGGAACTCGGCGGTGCTGCTGGTGATCCTCGTGCTCAACCCGCCGTTCAACCTCGCCTATGTGCACCTGATGCAGGGCTCGGTCCGGCGCACCGGCACCCGGCTGCGCAGCGCGCTGTGCCATCGGATGCAGCAGCTGTCGATCGGCTACCACTCCCGGGTCAGCGCGGGCGTGCTCCAGACGAAGGTGGTCCGGGACGTCGAGACCATCGAGACCGCCGCCCAGCAGACCGCGGACAACGGACTGGCGGCGATCGCCACCCTGTCCGGCGGGCTGGTGGTCATCGGCATCCAGGCACCCGTGTTCCTGCCGGTCTACCTGGTCGTGGTGCCCGCCTCCGCCGCGCTCGTGGTCAGGCTGCGCCGCCGGATCAAGGACCGCAACGAACTCTTCCGGCAGCAGGTCGAGCAACTCTCCTCACGGGTCAGCGAGATGACCACGCTCATCCCGATCACCCGGGCGCACGGCCTGGAGGACACCGCCCTGCACCGGATGGACCGCACCCTGGGCGAGGTGCTGCACGCCGGGCTGCGACTGGACCGGCTCAACGGCTGGTTCGGCTCGCTCGCCTGGATTCTGCTCAACACCATCGGCGTCGCCTGCCTGGCCGGCTCCGCGCTGGTCGCGTACTACGGCTGGTTCAGCGTCACCCCCGGCACCGTGGTGATGCTCTCCGCGTACTTCTCCAGCCTCACCGGGTCGGTGACCACGCTGCTGACGCTCGCCCCGCAGATCGGCAAGGGCCTGGAGTCGGTGCGTTCGATCGGCGAGGTGCTCCAGGCACCCGACCTGGAGCAGAACGACGGCAAGGCCGAAGTCGCCGGCGTCCTGGGCCGGTTCGAGTTCCGCGACGTGACCCTCACCTACCCCGACAGCGACCGGCCCTCGCTGGACGGCTTCGACCTGGAGGTGCGCCCCGGCGAGACGATCGCGCTGGTCGGCGGCTCGGGCGCGGGGAAGTCCACGGTGCTGAACCTGGTGATCGGCTTCCTGCGGCCGACCGGCGGCCGCATCCTGCTGGACGGTGCCGACATGGAGGCCCTCGACCTGCGCGACTACCGCAGCTTCCTGTCGGTGGTGCCGCAGGAGTCGATCCTCTTCGAGGGCAGCGTCCGGGACAACGTCACCTACGGCATGGCCGACGTGCCCGACGAGCGGGTCCGGGCGGCGCTGCGGGACGCCAACGCGACGGAGTTCATCGACCGGATGCCGCAGGGCCTGGACACCGTCGTCGGCGAGCGCGGCGCCCGGCTGTCCGGCGGGCAGAAGCAGCGCCTCGCCATCGCCCGGGCGCTGATCCGCGACCCGCGGGTGCTGGTGCTCGACGAGGCGACGTCCGCGCTCGACTCCCGCTCGGAGGCCCTGGTGCAGCAGGCGCTCGTCCGGCTGGTCAAGGGCCGTACGGTCTTCGTCGTCGCGCACCGGCTGTCCACGATCAGGAACGCCGACCGGATCGTGGTGATGGACGAGGGCCGGATCGTGGAGATCGGCTCGCATGCCGAACTGCTGCGCCGCGGCGGCGCGTACGCCGGGCTCCAGGCGGCGCAGCTGGCGTAGGCGGGGCCGTGCGCGGCCGGCGGAGGGGCAGCCCGGCGCACAGCCGCCCCGAGCACCAGGGGCGGCCCGGGACATCCGCGCCCGGGCCGCCCCCGCCCTGCGACCTGTCACGGCCTCCGGCCGGCGGGCCGTCAGCCGCCGAGCACGCCGGAGACCATCGCCTTGGCCTCCTCCTGCACCCGCGCCAGGTGCTCCGGTCCCTGGAAGGACTCGGCGTAGACCTTGTAGACGTCCTCGGTGCCGGACGGGCGCGCGGCGAACCAGGCGCTGTCCGTGCAGACCTTGATGCCGCCGAGCGGGGCGCCGTTGCCGGGCGCCTCGGTGAGCACCGCGGTGACCGGTTCACCGGCCAGCTCGCGGGCGGGCACCTGGTCGGGCGAGAGCTTGGCCAGCACCGCCTTCTGCTCGCGGTCGGCGGGCGCGTCGATCCGGGCGTAGGCGGGCGTGCCGAACCGCCCGGTCAGCTCGGCGTAGTGCGCGGACGGGCTGCGGCCGGTCACGGCGGTGATCTCGGCGGCGAGCAGCGCCAGCAGGATGCCGTCCTTGTCGGTGGTCCACACGCTGCCGTCGCGGCGCAGGAACGACGCGCCCGCGGACTCCTCGCCGCCGAAGGCGAGGGTGCCGCCGAGCAGCCCGTCCACGAACCACTTGAAGCCGACCGGCACTTCGGTGAGGGTGCGGCCGAGCCCGGCCACCACCTTGTCGATCATCGAGGAGGAGACCAGGGTCTTGCCGATCGCCAGCCCCCGGTCCCACTGGTCGCGGTGCCCGACCAGGTAGTCGATCGCCACCGCGAGGTAGTGGTTGGGGTTCATCAGCCCGCCGTCGGGGGTGACGATGCCGTGCCGGTCGGCGTCCGCGTCGTTGCCGGTGGCGACGGCGTACTCGTCCTTGCGGGCGATCAGCGACGCCATGGCGTACGGCGAGGAGCAGTCCATCCGGATCTTGCCGTCCCAGTCGAGCGTCATGAACCGCCAGGTCGGGTCGGCGTGGGGGTTGACCACGGTCAGGTCGAGGCGGTGGCGTTCGGCGATCGCGCCCCAGTAGTCGACGGAGGCGCCGCCGAGCGGGTCGGCGCCGATCCGGACGCCCGAGGCGCGCACCGCGTCCAGGTCGAGGACACCGGGCAGGTCGTCGACGTAGCCGCCGAGGAAGTCGTGGCGGCCGGTGGTGTCGGCGGCCAGCGCCCGGGCGTAGGGGATGCGGCGCACCTCGCGCAGCCCGTCGGCGATCAGCGCGTTGGCGCGGTCCTGGACCCAGCCGGTGGCGTCGGAGCCGGCCGGGCCGCCGGTGGGCGGGTTGTACTTGAAGCCGCCGTCGCGCGGCGGGTTGTGCGAGGGGGTGACGACGACGCCGTCCGCGAGGCCGGCGGTGCGCCCGCGGTTGTGGGTGAGGACGGCGTGCGAGACGGCCGGGGTCGGGGTGTAGCCGTCGGCGGCGTCGATCAGGACGGTCACGCCGTTGGCGGCGAAGACCTCCAGCGCGGTGACCCGGGCGGGCTCGGAGAGCGCGTGCGTGTCGGCGCCCAGGAACAGCGGGCCGTCGGTGCCCTGCGCGGCGCGGTACTCGCAGATGGCCTGGCTGGTCGCGGCGATGTGGTCCTCGTTGAACGCCGTGTCCAGCGCCGAGCCGCGGTGGCCGGAGGTGCCGAACGCCACCCGCTGCCCGGGCTCGGCCGGGTCGGGGTGCAGGGCGTAGTAGGCGGTGACCAGCCGGGGTACGTCGACCAGGTCCTCCGGGCGGGCGGGGGTTCCGGCGCGCTCGTGCGGCATCCTGCACTCCTTCTCACTGCGGGCTGTCGGGGGTCGTGCGGCCGTGCGGGGCGGCCTGACCTGCCCGTCCATTCTCGCCCGGCGCACGCCGCCGGGCCGACACGGCCCCGCCGCAGATCCCCCGTCCGCCCGCCGGGCCTACGATGGTGACGCTTCGGCGGGCGCCGGACGGAAGGCGGAGGCGATGGCCACGGCTGGACTGCCGGCAGCACCGGGCGGGGTACGGCTGGCGTCGTCCGCGGGCCGGTGGGTGCTGGCCTGCTCGGTGCTCGGCTCGGGCATGGCGATGCTGGACGGCACCATCGTCAACATCGCGCTGCCGCGCATCGGCGAGGACCTCGGCGCGTCGCTGGCGGCGTTGCAGTGGACGGTCAACGGCTATCTGCTGACGCTGGCCGGGCTGATCCTGCTCGGCGGCGGGCTCGGCGACCGGTACGGGCGGCGGCGGGTGTTCACCGTCGGCGTGGTGTGGTTCGCGCTGGCGTCCGCGCTGTGCGCGATCGCGCAGGACGCCGGCATGCTGATCGCCTCCCGGGCGCTGCAGGGCGTGGGCGGGGCGCTGCTGACGCCGGGTTCGCTGGCACTGGTGCAGTCCACGTTCCGCCCGGAGGACCGGGCGAAGGCGGTCGGCGCGTGGTCGGGCCTGGGCGGGGTGGCGGGCGCGGTCGGGCCGTTCCTGGGCGGCTGGCTGGTGGACGGGCCGGGCTGGCGGTGGATCTTCTTCATCAATGTGCCGCTCGGCGCCGTGGTCCTGCTCATCGCCGCGCGGCACGTGCCGGAGAGCCGGGACCGGCAGGCGTCCGGGTCGTTCGACGTGGCCGGGGCGGCGCTGGCCGCGCTGTGCCTGGCCGGGATCACGTACGCGCTGATCTCCGCGTCCAGCCGTCCTTCGCTGCTGGGCGTGGGGCTGCCGGTGCTCGCGGGGGTGCTGTGCGGGGCGGCGTTCCTGCGCACCGAACGGGTCCGGGCGCACCCGATGCTGCCGCTGGACATCTTCTCCTCCCGGCTGTTCACCGCGATGAACGTGGTCACGCTGTGCCTGTACGCGGCGATCGGCGGGGTGTTCTTCCTGCTGCCGGTGCAGCTCCAGATCGCCGCCGGGTACAGCGCGCTGCGCGCGGGCCTGGCGACGCTGCCGGTCACCGCCTTGATGCTGCTGCTCTCCGCGCCCGCGGGCGCGCTCTCCCAACGGATCGGGCCGCGGCTGCCGTTGACGGCCGGGCCGCTCGTCGCCGCCGCGGGCATGCTGCTGCTCACCCGGATCTCGCCGGGCACGTCCTCCTACCTGGTGGACGTGCTGCCCGCGGTCGTCGTCCAGGGGCTGGGGATGAGCCTGTTCGTGGCGCCGCTGACCGCGACGGTGCTGGCGTCAGTCGAGGTGGACCACGCGGGGGTCGCCAGCGGCGTCAACAACGCGGCGGCCCGGGTCGCCCAACTCCTCGTGGTGGCCGCGCTCCCGCTCGCCGTCGGGCTCTCCGACCACGCGTACACCTCCGCGCACGCGGTCAACGCGGCGTTCGGCCGCGCGATGGGCATCTGCGCGGGGCTGTGCGCGGCCGGCGCCGCGCTCGCCGCCTTCCTCGTACCCTCGCGGGCGGTGCTCGCCGAGGGCGCCCCGGACACGGCGGAGCCGCAGTGCGCGCCCAACTGCGGCTTCTCCTCCCCTCCCTTGGAGCCGGGCTCCCAGCGCAGCGTCTGAGGCTGCCTCGTCCCGTCCGTCCCGCGACCTACCGAGGTCCCTGACGGTGCTCAGCGGGGCTGACCGTTGGATGGGGGCCCTCCGTGAGGAGTTGTTCGAGGACGGGGAGGGCGGCGGTGAGGTGGGCGTGCTGGGCGGGGGTGAGGCGGGCCATGCGGCGGGCGAGGAGTTCGGCGCGCTCGCGGCGGATGCGTTCGAGCAGGGCGCGGCCCTCTTCGTGGATGCTCACGAGGAAGGAGCGGCCGTCGGCGGGGTCGGCCTCCTTGCCGATGAGCCCGGCGGCGGCGAGCGGCCGGACGGTGCGGGTGAGGGCGGGCGCGGAGACCTGCTCGCGGGCGGCGAGCTCGCCGAGCCGGATCGGCCCGAACTGCTCGATGCGGGCGAGCGCGGACAGCTGGGCGTAGGTGAGGTTGAGGTCGTCCGCGGACGCCTGGGCGAGCTGGCGGTACAGGCGGGCGACGATCAGGGCGACAGCGGACGGCGAGGCGCCCCCGCGCCCTTCGTGCTCGGTCATGGCGGGGACGCCTCCTTCGGCCGTACGGTTCAGCCCTGCTGCTCGGGCACCTTGCGGGAGCGGATCAGGGACGCACCCGCCGCGACCAAGGACATCACGATCGCGAGGGCGAACACCACGACGAGGCCGTCGTGGAAGGGCCCGGAGATCAGGTGCGGGAAGAACTCCCGCCCGGTGAGGGTCTGCGCGTTGGCCTTGGGCAGCTTCCCCAGCAGGTCGGGGCCGAGCAGCTGCTGGATCGGGTTGTACCCGAGGAACGCCGCGAACAGGGTGCCGACCGGGGGCAGGTTGGCCACCTGGTGGGCGCTGGCCGCGGGTACGTGCTGGGCCGTCAGGCCGGTGCTGAGGGTGTGGGGCAGCGAGCGGGCCAGCCCGGCGACCATGAGCGAGAAGAACACGCCGATGGACAGCACCATGCCCGCGTTCTGGAAGGTGGCGCGCATGCCGGAGGCGGCGCCGCGGGACTCCGCAGGCACGCTCGCCATGATGATCGAGGTGTTGGGCGCGGCGAACAGGCCGCCGCCGAGGCCGTTGAGGAAGACCACGAGCGCGAAGACCCAGTAGCTGAAGTTCGTCGGGATGAGCAGCAGCCCGGCGAAGGAGCCGGCCATCACCACGAAGCCGGCGGCGGCGAAGAGCCGGGCGCCGTAGCGGTCGGACAGGGCGCCGGCGACGGGGCCGGCGGCGAGGAACCCGACGGTGAGCGGCAGCAGGTAGATGCCCGCCCACAGCGGGGTGTCGGCGTAGTTGTAGCCGTGCAGCGGCAGCCAGATGCCCTGGAGCCAGATGATCAGCATGAACTGGAGGCCGCCGCGGGCGATGGACCCGAGCAGGGTGGCCGCGTTGCCGCCGGCGAAGGCCGCGTTGCGGAAGAGCTTGAGCGGGAACATCGGCTCGGCCACGCGGGACTCGATCAGGCAGAACACCACGAGCAGCGCGGCGCCGCCGATCAGTCCGGCGAGCACCCAGGGGTTGGTCCAGCCCATGGTGTGGCCGCCGTAGGGCTGGATGCCGTAGGTGATGCCGGCGAGCAGGGCGGTCAGGCCGACGGCGAAGGTGATGTTGCCCCACCAGTCCATCTTCGCGGGGCGGCGGATGCCGGTGTCGTGCAGGGAGCGGTAGGCCCACACGGTGCCGATCAGGCCGATGGGTACGTTCACCCAGAAGATGGAGCGCCAGTTCCACTCGGCGAGCAGGCCGCCGAGCACCAGGCCGATGAAGGAGCCGGCGATGCCGGCCACCATGTTCACCCCGAGCGCCATGCCGCGCTGCTTGGCCGGGAAGGCGTCGGTGATGATGGCCGCGGAGTTGGCCATCAGCATGGAGCCGCCGACGGCCTGCGCGACGCGCCAGCCGATCAGCCACAGGGCGCCGCCGCCGCCGTGCATCGGGTCGACGGAGAGGATCACCGAGGTGATGGTGAAGATCAGGAAGCCGGCGTTGTAGATCTTGACCCGGCCGAGGATGTCGCCGAGCCGGCCGAGGGTGACGACCAGGACCGCGGTGACGAGCATGTAGCCCATCAGCATCCACAGCAGGTAGCTGACGTTTCCGGCCTGGAGCGGGTCCAGCCGGATGCCGTTGAAGATCGCCGGCAGCGAGATCAGCACGATCGAGGAGTTGATCGTGGCGATGAGCATGCCGAGCGTCGTGTTGGACAGGGCCACCCACTTGTAGTGCGGATGGTCGGCGGCGATACGCGGGGATCTCCGCTGTATTCGGGTCGTCGAGTCTTCTTCGGTCGCCATGCGGCGGTCACACCCCACCCGGAGAGAGAGCCGTTAGTTAACTTAGGTTAAGTAAAACTCTATCATTCAACATCACTGCCGTGCAGGGCGGTTCGGCGGCGTCGACGGGGTGCGGGGAGCGCACGCGCGAGGCGGCGCACTCCCCCCTTTCCGGCGCGGTCCGGCGGCCTCGGTTCAGCGGCGCCGCAGCAGCACGCCCCGCACGTAGGCGGCCTGCCCGGCGTGCTGGAGGTCGTCGCCGATCACGCTGATCAGCCGCACCCCGAGGGTGACCGGCGGGGTCCACCGCTCGTCGACGACCTCGTCCAGGTCCGCGTCGGACAGGCCGCCGAGGTAGTCGAGGGTGGCCGCGTGCACGGCGTCGTAGTAGCCGGTCAGCAGCTCCGGGTCGGCGACGCGGACCTGGCCGACCTCGGCGGCGCTGTGGCCGTAGCCGATCGCGCCGGCCGGGAAGGGCAGGTCGAAGCGCTGCTCCCAGCCCTCGGCGGTCCAGATCTGCTCGCGGCCGGCCACATCGGCGACGTGGTCGTCCTGGACCCGGGTGAGGTGCCAGACCAGCCAGCCGATCGAGTTGGCCTCGTCGTCCAGACGTGCGGCCAGCTCGTCGGCGGTCAGGCCGTCGACGGCGGCGTGCACGACCTCCTTGATGCGGCCGTAGGCGTCGGCGAGGACTTCAGCGGTGTTCATCGGATCTCCAGACGGGAACAGGGCGGGAAGGTCACTGCGGGGGCAATGCCCGCAGCGCTCGCATTCTTCCCGCCCGGCCCGCCCGGCAGCCGTGACCGCCACGCGGGCGTGCCCGCGCTCGTGGTGCGAACGCGGGCACGCCCAGGGGTGTGTGCCGGGGTTCTACTGGGTGACGTTGATGGTGAAGGTGGACGTGGTGTTCTCGATGTCCACCGCGTTGTCGCTCTCGGTCAGGCCGTTGATCGTCACCGATCCGTCGGCCGGGCCCTGGCCGGGTTCCGGCTGCGGGTTGGCCCACAGGCCGAAGCCGGACTTCGCGTCGTAGGTGTCGCCGCTCTTGTGCGCGCCGGTCACCGACAGGTTGGTGATGGTGGTGTCCTTGATGGGGTTGAGCGGGGTGCTGCCGTTCCACTTGGTCTGGAACATCACGCCCGCGTACGTCGGGTCGCTGATGTCGATGTCGCTCAGCCGCAGGCCCTGCATCGTGAACTCCGCCGAGTAGATCCACAGCGCCGGGAAGACCTGGGCGCCCCAGAAGTGGCCGCCGTCCCTGGCGAGCGTGATGTCCGCGAAGTTCGTGGTGGGCGAGGACTCGAAGCCCAGGGCGGGGATGCCGCCGAAGGCCAGCGAACCGATCGTCACACCGGGGTAGGTGAGGCTGTCGGCGATGTAGAGGTTGCTGAAGGTGTTGCCGCCACCGCCGTAGACCGCCAGGCCCGCGGCGCGCCACACGGTCTGCACGCTGAGGTTGGTGAAGGTGTTGCCGGTCTCCTGCTCGTTGTGGTTGTCGATCGCCGGGAACAGGGCGAAGCTGTCGTCGCCGGTGGACCGGGCCTCGTCGTTGCTGACGGTGTTGCCGGTGGAGCCGTTGGTCAGGTTGACGCCGTCGGCGAAGGTGTCGCGGATGCGCAGGTTCGTGAAGTGCGAGTCGTCGACGTTCGTCGCCCACACCCCGCAGATCGTGTGCTCGATCCACAGGTTGTCGATCGTCAGGTCGGAGACGCCGGTGAGGTCGAAGACCTTGCCGGGGCCGTCGATCCGGCTGGTGTAGTTGCCGAAGAAGCCGAACCCGGTGAAGGTCGAGCCGTCCGCGGTGCTCTGCACCGCGAAGCCGCCGTCGGTGTTCTCCTGGGTCTGCGGCGTGGTGAACTGCGTGAACCACGGGCCCGCGCCGATCACCTTGATCGCCCGGCCGTAGACGGTGAACTTGTTGGCGGTCTGGTAGGTGCCGGCCGGCAGGTAGACGCCGAGCTTGGTGGTGTCCTGCCGCGCGGTGTCCAGCGCGTTCTGCACGTCCTGCTGGGTGAAGCCGGCCGGCACGACGTACTTCGCCGGGTCCGGGTTCGGCGTCGCGGTGGCCTGCTCCAGGTCGATGTAGTCGATGTTGTAGTAGGCCGCGGTGTTCGCCGCGTCCTTCTGGAGCCTGATGGTGTGACCGGCCGGCACGGTGGTGCCGAGCATCACGTTCGCCTCGTCGTAGATGTGCCGCGGCCCGCCGGAGCCGGCCGAGTTGGTGGGACTCGTCTCGTCGCCGTAGAGCCACTCGTACTTCGAGGTCAGACTGATCGTCTTCAGCAGGGTCCCGTCCACGTAGACGTCCAGCGTGGTGGAGTCGGTGCCGTCGGGGATGTTGAAGCGGGTGACCAGGGTGTTGGTGGCCGCCCGGGTGGTCCACTGCACGTACTGGCCGGCGCCGCCCAGGTGCACCGCCTCGCGGCCGGACGCCTCGCCGGCCGGGTCGCCGATGGTGCGGTTGGGGCCGAGTACGGTGGCGCCGCCGCCGACCGTGCCGTCCTCCGCCTCATAGGCGTCATACGGCATGTTGGCGCCGCGGCCGACGAAGAACGCCTGGCTGTCGGTGTTGTTGGCCTGCTTGGTCGAGACTTCGTTGGTGTCGACCGCGACGGTGGTCTTCAGGGTGTACTTGCCGTCGGCGGCCGTCCAGCTGCCCAGGTCCACCGGGGCGGTGGTGGCGCCGACGGCGATGGCGCCGCTGTAGGAGCCGGTGAGGGTCTTCACCACGGCGCCGCTGGCGGCGTCGAGCACCGAGACGGTGACGGCGTGCGCGCCCGACGCGGCGGCGACGGTGCCCTGGTTGCGGATCGCGACGGTGAAGCCGACGCTCTGGCCGGCGGACGGGTGGCCGGGCGACCAGGCGGTGACCGGCACCAGGTCGGAGCTGTCGACCGGCTTGACCACCAGCGGGTTCGGCGCGGTGTAGCTGTTGTTCGTCTCGTTCTGCTCGATCACGGCGTTGGCCTCGTCGACCTTCGCGGTGAGCTGGTAGCTGCCGGCGTTCTGGGCGCCGATCGCCGCGGTGACCGTGGTGCTGCCGCCGGCCGCGAGGGCGCCGACCTTCGCGCTGCCGACCTTGGTGGTGCCGAGGTAGAAGTTGACGTCGGTGGCCGCCGCGGCGTCGGTGCCGGTGTTCTTCACGGTGGCGGCGAGCGTGACCGGGTCGGTCTCGACCGGGGCGGCGGGCGAGGCGGTCAGCGCGCTCACCGTCAGGTCCGGGTTGGGCCCGGGCACCCCGATCACCTGGACCTCGGCGGCCTGGCCGCCGCCCGCCCCGGAGTTGGCGCTGAAGGTCAGCCGCACGTCGGCGACGCGCGCGGACACCGGGATCGTGACGCTGTTGCCGGTGGCCGGGTCGAAGCTGTACTGCTTGGCCGCCACCAGCGGGCTGAAGCCGGTCGCGGACTGCTCGCGGCCGTCGACCGCGATGGTCTGGGTGCGCGCGCTCCACGCGCTGGACGGGTTGAGCTTCACCACGACCTGGCTGGTGTCCACGTTCGCGCCGAGCTGGATGGTCAGCGAGCTGGTGCCGCTGCCCTCCCAGTAGGTGGTCACGTCGTCGTCGTTCGCGTTCGCGGCGACATAGGTCTGCACCGTGGAGGAGGCGGTGATCGGCTTGCCGACGGCCTGGTTGGTGCCGCCGGTGGGCGGGGAGGTGCCGTTGCGGGTGACGGTGTTGCTGTTCGCCGACTCGTTGCCCGCCGCGTCCACGGCCCGGACGTAGTACGTGACCGTGGCCGTGTCCGGCTGGCTGTCGGTGTAGGCGAGGGTGTCGCCGGCGGTGGTGGCGGCCTTGGTGCCGTTGCGGAAGACCTCGTAGCCGGTGACGGCCACGTTGTCGCTCGCGGCGTTCCAGGTCAGCTTGATCTGGCCGGAGGCGGGCTGGGTGTAGGCCAGGCCGGTCGGCGCCGAGGGCGCCTGGGTGTCGCCCGAGGTGCCGGTACGGGTCACGCTGTTGCTGGCCGCGGACTGGTTGCCCGCCGCGTCGTGCGCCTTGACGGTGTACGTCACGGTGGCGGTGTCGGCCTGGCTGTCGGTGTAGGACAGGGTGGTGCCGCTCACCGAGCTGCGCAGGGTGCCGTTCGCGTAGATGTCGTAGCCGGTGACGCCGACGTTGTCGGTGGCCGCGTTCCAGGTCAGCTTGATCTGGCCGGAGGCGGGCTGGGTGTAGGCCAGGCCGGTCGGCGCCGAAGGCGCCTGGGTGTCGCCGGTGGTCGGCCCGTACACCTCGAACTCGGAGATCTGGCCGGCCGGCCAGCCGGTGTTGCCGGTGACGTTCAACCGCACGTAGCGGGCCGTGGCCGTGTCGAAGGTGATGGTGACGGTGTTCCCGGTGGCCGGGTCGAAGGTGTACCCGGCGGAGGCGGCCAGGTCGGAGAAGGTGCTGCCGTCGGTGCTGCCCTGCACCGCGAGCGTCTGGGTGCGGGCCGCCCACGCGGTGGCCGGCGGCAGCTTCAGCACGACCTTGTTCACCGGGACCGCGCTGCCCAGGTCCACCCGCAGCCACTGCGGGAAGGCGTTGTTGGTGCTCTCCCAGTAGGTGTTCGCGTCACCGTCCACCGCGTTGCCCGACGGGTAGACGTCGTTGTGGCCCGACTCGGCGGTGGGCCGGCCCGCGGCGAGGTTGTCGGTGGAGGCGGCGGCCGCGAGCGCGGTCAGCTCCGACAGCTGAGCGGTCTTCCCCGCGGTGTTCGCGGACACCTCGGCGCGTATGTAGCGGGCCTTCTGCGCCGGGAAGGACACCGTGACCGTGTTGTCCCGGCCCGGGTCGAACGTGTAGGAGGCGGAGGTGACCAGCGTCCTGAAGCCGGTCCCGTCCTCGCTGCCCTGGAGCGCCATGGTCTCGCTGCGCCGGCTCCAGGAGGCGGGCACCTTCAGCCGGATCTGGTCGACGACCCGGTCCGCGCCGAGGTCGACCTGCGCCCACTGCGGCAGCTTCCGGCCCGAACTCTCCCAGTACGTGCCCTGGTTGCCGTCGTCCAGCCGGGCGGCGGTGTGCGTCCCGTCGGTACTGCTCGCGGCGGCGGACTTCGCCGCCACCGGTGCCGATCTGCCCGCGGCGGCGGCGGGCAGCGCCTGCACGCCCAGCAGGAGCAGGCCGGCGGCGGTCACCCCCGCCACCAGCCGTGGAATGGAGCGCTTGGGTCTCATGGGCGTCCCTTACGTGTCGTGGTCCGGAAAAGGAGACTCACTGCGTGCACGATCCGAAACATGCGGGCCCAACACCGCGAAGTTGCGACCCTGTCACACCGATCCATCGTGGATCTGCTCATAATTTGCGCGGGTGTGGCAGAGTGTTACAGACGCGCTACGGCGGCGTCCATCCTTGCGACAGCAGAGATTCACGTGCGGGCAGGCCGGACCACCGCCGCGCGCGGGCGCGTACGGACCCGGGCGGGGCGGGGGCGCTGACGGGTACGGGTGCTGGCGCTCGCCCGCACCCGCGCCGGGCTCAGCCGTCCGAGCCGGACTGCCTGCGGAGGGCCGCCCGGACCGGAGCCGAAGCGCGCTGTATGACCGTCTTTCCTCGGAGCCGGCGGCTGAGCATCACGAGCCGCGGATGCCGCTCGCTCAGCTCTCTCGACTGCCGGTCCAGCTCCTCCACCAGCCGCTCGGAGCGCTTCTCCACGGCCAGTTCGTCCAGGATGCGGTCCACCTCCGCCAGCAGCGCGCCATGCAGCTGCCACTGCCTCGGATGCGACTGCACCCCGGCCAGCAGCAGGTCCGCCACCTTGTCGCGGGCCTCGCCGGCGTCGACGAGCGCCTGCGTCAGCCCGTCCTCCGCGGTCTGCGCGCTGGCGGCGACCTGCGTGGTGATCAGCACCGCGAAACTCTCCACGGCGGCGGCCACATGGTCGAAGAGCCGCTCCAGCTCCGCGCCGATCTCCGGGGCGAAGAGCGTCTCGTCGGTACGTTTCTTCGCCAGGTCGGTGAGCGTGCGCGAGAGCACCCGCAGCACCACCGCGCAGATCTCCAGGGTGTCCAGGCCGGTGCGCAGCGCCACCCGGGACAGCAGCCCCTCGCGCACCCGCGGGTTGAAGCGCAGGCTGTCCTCGGCCTGCCGCAGCGACGCGTCCACCTCGCTGATGTCGTGGTCGACCCGGCGCGCCTCGTGCAGCCGGGCCGCCGCCCGCTCGACCGGCAGGTGCCCGGCGACCTGGCCGCCGATGTCGCGGAAGAGCCGCCCCATCCGGTGGGCCATGGCCTCGATCGAGCCGCCCGCGGACTGCACCCATACCGGCGGCGCGAACAGCAGGTTGAACAGCAGCCCGACCGCGGCGCCGATCAGCGTCTCGTAGATCCGGTCCCAGGCGGTGGAGGCCACCTTGGTGACGCCCAGCACCAGCATCGCCGAGATCGCCACCTCGGCCTCGAACTCCCCGACCTTCACCACCCGTCCGACCAGCAGCGCGGTGAGGATGATCAGGCCCAGGCTCCACCAGCTCAGCCCGACCAGCGAGCTGAAGGCGATCGCGATGACCACGCCGACCACGACCGCGTTGACCCGCCGGATGCCGGTCATGAAGGTGGAGTACAAGGTGACCTGCACCACCAGCAGCGCGGTCAGCGGCGCGGTGAGCGGGACCGGCTGCGGCAGCAGCCACACCGCGACGACGTAGGAGATGACCGCCGCCGTCGTGGAGCGGCCGATCTGCGCCGCCACCGGCTCCGCGGTCCAGCGGACCAGCTTGACCATCGGCTCTGGTACGTCGGGCATCGCGTGTACTTTCCCGCTCTCGGTGTCTCCGGCTCCGCTGACCGCCTGGTGGGCCAGCCTAGGGTCGATCCGCGCCGGGCACGCGAGGGCGCGCGGGCGGACCGGGCGGGCGCCGCCCCGCACGGACGGCGCGGCCACCCCGCACTCCCCTACCCGCTGGAGGGCCGCCACACCTGCCGCCACGTCAGGTCTTGCACGCACCCGGCGCCCCGCGACCCAATCTCGTTCACTTTCTTGACGGGTCGGCAACAGCGCCGTAATCATCACAGCAATCAGAGAGCGCTCTCCCAACTCCCCGTCCACGCCACCCACTTCCAGGAGACGGTCGTGACCGGCAACCCCCCACTCGTGCTCGCACCCCCCACCCCAAGACGCTTCTCCCGCTCCCTCGTCCTCGCGTGCGTCGCGGCGCTGATCGCCGCGTGCGCGCTGGTGGCGACCCAGACCCCGGCCCGCGCGGCCGGCGCCCTGCTGTCGCAGGGGAAGACCGCCACCGCCTCCTCCACCGAGAACGCGGGCACCCCCGCCTCCGCGGCGGTCGACGGCGACAACGGCACCCGCTGGTCCAGCGCCGCCGCCGACCCCCAGTGGCTCGAAGTCGACCTGGGCGCCAGTGCCACCCTCGACTCCGTCACGCTGCGCTGGGAGACCGCGTACGCGACCGCCTACCAGATCCAGACCTCCGCCGACGGCAGCACCTGGACGAGTGCCTACTCGACCACCACCGGCAAGGGCGGCAGCGAGACGGTTTCCGTAAACGGTTCCGGGCGCTATGTCCGGCTCTACACCACCCAGCGCGCCACCCAGTACGGCGTGTCGCTGTGGGAGTTCCAGGTGTACGGCACCGCCGGCGCGACCGGCACCGCCTGCTCCACCACGAACGCGGCGCTGCACAAGACCGCCACCGCCTCCTCCACCGAGAACGCGGGCACCCCCGCCTCCGCGGCGGTCGACGGCGACAACGGCACCCGCTGGTCCAGCGCCGCCGCCGACCCGCAGTGGCTCGAGGTCGACCTGGGCTCCTCGCAGCCGGTCTGCGGGGTCCAGCTGAGCTGGGAGACCGCGTACGCGACGGCGTACCAGATCCAGGTCTCCACCGACGGCACCACCTGGACCAGCGCCTACTCGACCACCACCGGCAAGGGCGGCACCGAGCTGATCACCCTGTCCGGCACCGGCCGCTACGTGCGGATGTACGGCACCGCGCGGGCCACCCAGTACGGCTACTCGCTGTGGGAGTTCCAGGTCTTCACCGGCGGCAGCGGCGACGGCGGCGGCACGGGCGGCGGGGACGGCGGCACCACTCCCCCCGGCTCCACCCTGCTGTCCTACGGCAAGCCCGCCACCGCCTCCAGCTACCAGGACGACGCGAACTGCGGCGGCTGCACCCCGGCGAAGGCCTTCGACCACGACTCCGCCACCCGCTGGGCGACCAGCGACGTGAACGGCTGGGTGGACCCGGGCTGGCTCCAGGTGGACCTGGGCGCGACCGCGCACATCACGCAGGTCGTCCTCCAGTGGGACCCGGCGTACGCGACGGCGTACCAGATCCAGACCTCCGCCAACGGCACCGACTGGACCAGCATCTACTCCACCACCACCGGCAAGGGCTTCAAGGAGACCCTCTCCGTCGACGGCACCGGCCGCTACGTGCGGATGTACGGCACCGCGCGCAGCAACGGCTACGGCTACTCGCTGTGGGACTTCGACGTGTACGGCACCGGCGGCGACCCGACGCCGCCGCCGGCCGCGCCGCCGAACCCCGGCAGCCCGGAGAAGGTCGTCTTCGACGACGAGTTCAACGGCGCCGCGGGCACCGAGCCGGACGCCACCAAGTGGAGCCAGGACCCCGGCACCGGGCAGAACGGCGAGCTGGAGACGTACACGAACGGCGACAACACGAAGATGGACGGCAACGGCGACCTGGTGATCGAGGCCGACAAGACCTCCACCGGCTACACCTCGGGCCGGATCAACACCTCCGACCACTTCAACTTCACCTACGGGCACGTGGAGGCCCGGATCAAGGTGAGCGGCACGCAGGGCCTGTGGCCGGCGTTCTGGCTGCTGGGCTCGAACTTCAAGACCGGCACGCCGTGGCCGCAGTGCGGTGAGATCGACATCATGGAGCACGTCGGCAAGGTGCCGGACTCGGTCTACTCCACGCTGCACGCGCCCGCCTACAACGGCGGCAACGGCGACGGCTCGCCCTACACCGTCGCCGGCAGCGACTTCGCCTCGGCCTTCCACACCTACGCGCTGGACTGGGACTCCAGCCACATGACGTTCTCGGTGGACGGCACCGCGTTCTTCACCGTGGACAAGGCCAACCTGGAGCAGACCAGGGGGCCGTGGATCTACGACCACCCGTTCTACCTGATCCTCAACAACGCGGTGGGCGGCGACTGGCCCGGCGCACCCGACGCCACCTCGGTCTTCCCGCAGAAGATGCTGGTCGACTACGTCCGCGTGTCGCAGTAACACCAGCCCCGCACACCCCCTGCACAACGGAACGCGATCTCCCGACCCCCTTGTCTCCGCCTTTGGTTCAGGCCAATAGTGGAACCTCGCATTCCTACCGACGGGTTCGCGGGCGGGGTGCCGCCACGGTGTCCGCGCCGCGGCAGCGCCCCGCCCGCGCCCCCACCCCGCAGGAGGAGTCAGTGCTCTCTCGACGTTCATTCGTCAAACGGATCGGTGCCACCGGCCTGGTCGCCGCCGCCGGTTCGGCGGCGGGCTTCGCCGCGCTCACGCCCCACGCGTCGGCGGCCGGCGTCTCGCTGCCGGTCTCGCTCGCCAACAAGTCGGGCAGCGACACCGTCTACGCGTACATCAGCGGCGCCGACGACTCCGGCTGGCCCGGCTTCGTCGGCGCCGACGGCGCCTTCAACCGCCTGCCCAGCCCGTCGTCGGTGCTCACCCCCACGCCCGACTACGCGATACCGCTGGGCGGTTCGGGCTCGGCGGCGACCACGGTCACGCTCCAGGACTACGTGATCGGCGGCCGCGTCTGGTTCTCCATCGGCGACCGCATCCAGTTCTTCGTCAACCCGCCGGGCGCGGACGGCGGCGTACCGGGCCTGGTCCAGCCGGGGTTCACCAGCTCCGACCCCAACTGGCAGACCCAGTGGACGTTCGCCGAGTTCACCTTCAACAGCGCCAACCTCTACGCCAACATCAGTTACGTCGACATGGTGTCGCTGCCGATCGCGATGGCCAGCACCGGCGCGGGCGGCAACCAGTCGGTCAGCCCGCTGCCGGACGGCGCGCTCGCCTCCATCGCCTCCGGTCTCACGGCCCAGCACGCCAGCGACGGCGCGCCCTGGGACCAGCTGGTCGCCACCGGCTCCGGCGGCGCCCCGCTGCGGGTGCTCGCGCCGTCCCACGCGCCGACCGACTTCGGCGGCTACTGGGACTCCTACCTGGACGCGGTGTGGAGCCACTACGCGTCCACCCCGCTGACCGTCAACGCCCAGGGCAGCTCCGGTACCTACTCCGGCACGGTGTCCGGTGACGCGTTCGTCTTCTCCGGGCTCGACGACGACGGCGTGCCGTTCACCAGGCCGAGCGCGGCGGACATCTTCGGCTGCGCCAGCGGGCCGCTGTACAACTCCGGGTCCGACGCGCGCGGCGCGGTCGCGGCACGGCTGGCGGCCGCCCTCAACCGCAGCTCCCTGCTGGTGTCCGGCGGCGACAACCAGCCCGACGGCGTCAGCGCGTCCGGCTACTACCAGGACCCGGTGACCAACCACTACGCACGGCTGGTCCACCAGTACGCCTCGATCGGGTACGCCTTCCCCTACGACGATGTCGGCCCGACCGGCGCGGCACCGGTCGACGGCCACATCCAGGACACCGCGCCGACGTCCTGGAGCCTGACCCTGGGCAGCGCGGGCTCGTAGGCCCCCAGCACACCCCGCCGTTCCGGCGTCCGCGGGCGCGGGGGCGGCCGGGGCCGCTGTCAGCCGGATGGCCCAGGTCGCGGCGGGCACGCGGGGGCGCCCGGGCCGGCGCGTGCACGGCGGCGGGCGGGCGCCCGCGGTTGCGGCCGGGCGCTTCGGCTGCGTGCGCGCGGCGAGAGATTACCGCGGCGGGCTCGTACCGTGACCTTCGGGGCGAAACGGCCGGCGGCCCGGAGCGAGCTGAGGCAGGTGTGGCGATGAGCGGTCCCGCGCAGGGCGACGGCGCCGCGCCGGCCGGTGCCACCGACGCGCTGCGACTGGCGGTGCTGGACGCCACGGAGGGCCTGGGCGAGACGGAGATCCTGCGGCTGGCGGTGCAGCAGTGCGTCGCGGCGCTGGGCGGGGTCGGCGGCCTGGCGCACCTGGTCGGCCCCGAGCACGGCACCCTGCGGCTGGCCGCGGCCAGCGGCGTGCCCGACCCGGTGGCGCGCGCCTGGGAGCAGCCCGGCGACCACCGGCTGGCGCCGGTGCGCGCGATGGAGCGGCGGCAGGTGCAGTGGGCGCCGCACTGGCCCGAGCCGGGTCCGGGCGGCGCGGGCGGCATGGCGGCGGGGCTGCGGGCGTGCGGGGTGCTGTCGGCGCCGATCCCGGTGGACGGCGCGTCGGTGGGGGTGCTGTCGGTGCTGCTGGAGCGGGAGCCGGGGCCGGACCGGCAGCGGTTCCTGGCGGACGTGGCGGCGCTGGTGGGGGTGCGGCTGCCGGTGGCCCGGCGGTGGCGCAGCGGCACGGCGCCCTGGTGGCAGGAGCCGCAGAGCGCGGCCGGGCAGGTGCGGCGGGAGATCAGCGTCGGGACCTGGAGCTGGGACCTGGACAGCGGGCTGGTCGACATGGACGAGGTCTCCGAGGGCCTGGTGGAGCTGGCGGGGCTGGAGCCGGGCGCCTGGGACCACCGGATCGAGTCGTGGATGGAGCGCATCCACCCCGACGACCGGCCCGCGGTGCAGGAGGCGATCGAGGAGTCCCTGTGCGACGGGCGGCCGTACGCGGTCGAGCACCGCGTGCTGGACCGCGCCGGCCGGGTCAACTGGCTGGAGCTGCGGGCCGCGTGCGAACGCGGCGGGAACGGCCGCGCGATCCGGCTGGTGGGCACCGTGTGGAACGTCACCGCCCGGCGCAGCCAGCTGGAGTGGCTGGCCGGGCTGCTGGAGCTGAACCCGGACCCGATCTACGTGGTCGCCGCGGACGACCGGGTGCAGTGGGCGAACCTGGCCGCCCGCGAACTCGGCGGCGACAGCGCGGGGGCGCCCACCGGCCGCACCCCGTGGGACGCCGAGCCGCTGCTGCGCGACCGGGGCCTGCCCGAGCTGCTGGACCGGGCCCGGGCCGCGCCCGGCTCCGCGGCCACCATGGAGGTCGACGTGGACCGGCCGGCGCCGCGCGGCTCGGCGTCCTACCTGGTCAGGGCGGTGGAGATCGGCGGTTTCATGTCGATCCAGATGTCCGACACCACCGAGCGGCGCCGTGCGGAGCAGGCCGCGGCCGCGCGGGGCCGGCAGGTCGCGGACCTCAACGCGGCGCTGGTCCGGGCGCTCAACACGCAGGACGTGGTGGCCGCGGTGGTGCGGCACGTGCTGCCGCTGGTGCGGGCGGACGGCCTGGTGGTGCACGATCTGACGGGGGCGTCGCCGCGGCTGATCGGTGACGTCGGCTTCGTGCCCGCGCTGGTCGAGGAGGTGCACGAGCTGCAACTGCGGCAGGCGGAGCGGCGGCAGCAGGAGCGTGCGGCGGGCCCCGGCTTCGGCGGCGTGGCGGCCCCGGCGGGCGGGCCGGGCGTCACCGACCAGCCGCGCTTCGTCTCCCGTGCCGACCGGCCGGCCGCCGCGGCAGCCGCGGGCGAGGCGGCGCCCGGCACGGCGCCGTGGCTGCTGGGCCGGCTGGCGGAGCTGGACGGGGTGGGCGCGTGGGCGGTGCTGCCGCTGGCGGTCGGCGACCGCACGGTCGGGTCGTGCGTCATCGGCTGGAGCGCGTCGCGGCCCTTCACCGAGGACGACAAGACGCTGCTGGGCACGGTGGGCGTGATCATCGCCCAGGCGCTGGGCAACGCGCGGCTCTACGAGAGCGCCCGGCACCGCGCCGAGCGCCTCCAGCAGGAGCTGCTGCCGGGCCGGCTGCCGGACACGGTGGGCCTGCGCGCGGTGGCCCGCTACCGTACGGCCGACGGCCAGGAGCTGGGCGGCGACTGGTACGACACGATCGCGCTGCCGGGCGGCCGGACGCTGGCGGTGATCGGCGACGTGCTGGGCCACGGCCTGGAGCAGGCGATCGCGATGGGCATCATCCGGCACGCGGCGCTGACCGTGGCGGCCCTGGACATGCCGGTGGACGAGATCATGGCGCACCTCAACGACGTGGTGGTGCGCCTCGCGCCGCGCGTCGACGACCCGGTGGTGTGCGCGACCTGCCTGCTCGCGCTCTACGACCCCACGTCCGGGTCGTGCAGCATCGCCAGCGCCGGGCACGCCCCGCCGATCGCGCTGGAGCCGGGCGGGCGGGCGCGGCGGCTCACCATTCCCAGCGGGCCGCCGCTGGGAATGGCGCAGGTGCCCGCGCAGGTCACCGAGACCGTCCTCGCCGAGGGCACCGTGCTGGTGCTGTACACCGACGGGCTGCTCGGTTCGCGGGCGCCGGACGCCGAGGAGCTGACCGAGGCGGTCGGCCGGTACGCCGCCGCCGAGCCGCTGCCGGCCGGCGGCGGGCCGGCGCGGCGGTGGCTGGCCGCGCTGTGCGACGCGGTGGTGGCGCAGCTGCCGCCGGACCCGTACCGGCAGGACGACGCGGTGCTGCTGGCGCTGAGCACCGAGCGGGTGCCGGCGGACCGGATGTCGGCGTGGGACCTGCCGTGGGCACCGGAGTCCGCGGGCCGGGCCCGGGACCTGACCGCGGCGGAGCTGGCGTCCTGGCACCTGGACGACCTGACCGACGCGGCCACCCTCATCGTCAGCGAGCTGATCGGCAACACGGTGCGGCACGCGGTCGGGCTGGTGCCGCAGCCCCCGCAGGAGGCGGCGGCCGGGCCGGCGGAGGGCCCGGGGCTGGAGGACCTCGGCGGCCTCGGGCTGGAGGGCGGACTGAGCCTGCGGATCGGGCTGGGCCTGGACGAGTCCCCCGAGCCGCACACGGCCGGCGGCGGCTTCGTACGGCTGCGGCTGCTGCGGATCGAGCACGCGCTGATCTGCGAGGTGTACGACGGCTCGCAGGCCACCCCGCGGGTGCGGCACCCGCTGCTGGACGACGAGTTCGGCCGCGGCCTGCAACTGGTGGCGATGATGGCCGCGCAGTGGGGCACCCGCTACACCGAGCGCGGGAAGTGCATCTGGGCCCGGCTGGACGCGCCGCCCCCGCCGGACGGCGACGGCACCGGCGCCCAGGCGGCGGTGCCGGAGGCCGGCACCCCGCCCGCGGAGCAGCCCGCCGCCTGACCGGCCGGGGACGCCCACGGCCCGCGGTCCTCACACCTCCAGGTCCGCGCCGGCTGCGGCGAGCAGGTCCGCGACGAGGTCGGCGGTGGCGCGGGCCGCGGTGTGCAGCCGCTGAAGGTCCGGGTGCGGCCCGGCCAGGACGGCCAGGACGCAGGACGGGCCCGCCGGGTAGAGCGCGACGCAGCCGTGTTCGGCGCTCACCAGCAGTTCGTGGAAGGAGTCGTCGCCGCCGGTCCCGGCCAGCCGCAGCCCGATGCCGAATCCGGCGGAGCTGAGCGCGGCGAGCGCCTCGGCGGGCGCGTCGGGGGCCTCGTGGGCGATGAGCAGCCCGTCCGCGGTGGCCGCGACCGCCCCTGTGGCGTCGGGCAGCCGGGACAGCAGGCGGCCCAACTCGTCGCGTACGTCGGCTTCGTGCGCCATGATCCGCTGCCATGCGTCGGGCGCCTCGGGCAGTTGTCCCCCGGCGGGTGTCGCGGCCGTCATCCGCGCGCCCCCCGCGGTTTCGGGGCGGTGCGGGCGGGTGGGCCGGGCGGGGGTGCGCTCGGCCGCGGCGGCGTGACCGCCCCGCGCAGGTACGTGTGGTTCCCGGACACGCGACTCCCCTCGGTGCAGGGCCCGTCGGGCCGCCGCCCGGCCGGGCGGTGAGGAGTCAAGTTACGCACCGCGCCGCCCCGTTCGAGGAGTTCTGGCATTTTCCCCTGGTACGTGCGGGGTGCTGTTCTAGGATGCCCTCCGCGCCTTTCCGGTTTCCGGCGCGGCCGCGGTCAGCCGCGCGCGGTGGCGAACTCCCAGACCACCGGCAGGAACTCGGCGGGCGTCTCGACCTGGGGCATGTGCCCGGTGCCGGGCAGCAGGCGGAACCCGGCGCCCGGGATGGCCGCGGCGAAGGCGCGTCCGTACTCGGCGTCCACGATGCGGTCGCTCTCGCCCCACGCCACGAGCGTCGGCTGCGCCGCCTTCGCCAGCCGCTCGCGCAGCGTCGGGTCGTTCATCTCGCGGCCCGCGTAGACCTCGAGGGCGACCCGGTTGGCGGCGGCGACCGCGCGCTGCTCGTCGGTGAGCGCGGAGGGGTCGAAGCGGAACTTCGACGGGTCGTGGAAGGACAGCCGCGCGAGTTCGACGGGCGTCAGCGGGAAGGTGTCGGCGACGGGGTGGCCGGGCAGTTCGATGCCGACGGCGTTGACGAGGAGCACCCCGCGGACGCGTGCGCTGCCGAGCAGCGCGAGTTCCGCGGCGATCCAGCCGCCGACGGAGTTGCCGACCACGGTGGCGTCGCGGACGTCGAGCGCGTCGAGCAGGGCCGCGTAGACCTCGGCGAGGCCCGCCGGGCTGCTCAGCCACGCGGGGCGGGCGGTGCCGCCGAAGCCGGGGTGGACCGGGGTGATCACCCGGGCCGGTCGCTCGGCGGCGAGCCGGGCGGCGAAGGGCGCGACGGTCTGCGGGCCGCCCCCGCCGTGCAGCATCAGGAAGGTGCGGGGCGCGTCGGGCCCGGGGGTGTCGGGCTCGTCGACGGTGACGGTGAGGTCGAGGGTGCCGGCGGTCACGGTGAGGGTGCGGGTGGAGGTGGTGCTGGTCATCAGGGGTGCTCCTCGGGCGGATCGAACGGTGGGTTCGGCGGGTCGTTGCGACGGGTGCGGCAGGGGCGCGGGCCGCGCGGGTGGCGGTCAGGCGTAGTCGCCGGCGGGCTCGGTGGCGTAGCGGCTCATCACGTCGGCGGTGCTGCGCGCGGTCAGCGCCCGGCCGCCGGCGATCATGTCGCGCAGGTCGCGGAAGTAGTTCACGTACAGGTCGGGCGTGAAGGTGTTGAGGATGACCGCGGGCACGTCGCCGTGGTTGGCGAAGGTGTGCGGCGCGCCGGGCGGGATCATCGCGAGGGTCCCGGCGGGCGCGACGTGGACGGCGGTACCCACGGTGAAGTGCACGGTGCCGGAGACGACGTAGAAGCCCTCGTCGTGCTCGGCGTGGCGGTGCTGCGGCGGGCCCTCGGTGTGCGGGGCGATGGTGATCTCGCCGATGCCGAGCCGGTGCCCGGTGGTGGTGCCGTCCTCCAGGATGCGCATGCGGGTCGCGCCCAGCTCGATCACTTCGCCGCCGTCCGGGCCGACCACGGAAACCCCGGTCACTGTCCTCAGCTCCTGCCACATTCGTAAGAGTTCGCTCTCACGAAGAGAAGATAGGCGGATCGCTCTCGTCATGCAAGTCCTCTCTCATGACGAGAGTCGGATGCTAAGATGCCGGTGGGACGACAGGAGGAGCGGGCGATGACCACACAGGCGGGCGCGGGGCGCAGCAACCAGAAGAAGCGCACGCGCGCGGCGATCCTCGCCGCCGCGCGCGACCTCGTGGAGTCCGGGCGCGAGGTGACGATGCCGGAGATCGCGCGCACCGCGCTGGTCTCCGAGGCCACCGCCTACCGCTACTTCCCCGACCTCCCGTCGCTGGTCGGCGAGGCGCTGAGCGGGGCGTGGCCCGCGCCGGCCGACGCGCTCCGACCGGTCGCGGGGTCGGCGGACCCGGTGGAGCGGGTCGCGTTCGCGTGCGCGTTCCTGCTGCGCGGCACCCTCGCCCGGCAGGGGGCGGTGCGCGCCATGATGGCGGCGACCATCACCCGCCCCGAAACGGCCGCGGCCCGGCCGGGCGTCCGGTTCGGGCTGATCGAGGAGGCGCTCGCACCCGTCCGCGAACGGTTCGCCGCCACCGCCCCGCAGCGGCTGGCCCAGCTCGAACGCGACCTCGCGGTGACCGTCAGCGCGGAGGCCCTGTTCTGCCTCACCGACCTGTGCGGGCTCCCCCCCGAAGACGCGATCACCAGCGCCGTCCGCACCGCGTCCACCCTGACAGCCGCGGCGCTCCGCGACCTGCCCCCCGGCCCCTGACGGCCGCGACCCGCTGACGCGCCACCGCGCGGCGCGGCACGCGGCCGTCCGCCCGGTGGCGCTTCAGCGGCCGAACCACACCGTGGTGACGTTGCAGAACGCCCTGATGCCCTGGGCCGACAGCTCGCGGCCGTAGCCGGAGCGCTTCACCCCGCCGAAGGGCAGGGCCGGGTGGGAGGCGGTCATGCCGTTGAAGAAGACGCCGCCGGCCTCGATGTCCCGGGCGAAGCGGCGCTGCTCGTCCGCGTCGCGGGTCCAGACGTTGGAGCTGAGCCCGAACGGCGTGTCGTTGGCGAGCGCGACGGCCGCGTCCAGGTCGGGCACCCGGTACAGCGTGGCGACCGGGCCGAACGCCTCCTCGCGGTGGATGCGCATCGCGTCGGTGACACCGGCCAGCACCGTGGGCTCGTAGAACCAGCCGTCCGGCAGCCGCGGCGGGCGGCGGCCCCCGCACAGCGCCGCCGCGCCCCGGTCCAGCGCGTCCTGGACCAGCTCCTCCAGGTCGGCGCGGCCCTGCTCGCTGGAGACCGGCCCGATGTCGGTCGACTCGTCCATCGGGTCGCCGACGGCCAGCTCCTCCATGGCGCGCACGAAGCGCTCGGTGAACGCGTCGTACACGTCCTCGTGGACGATGAACCGCTTGGCCGCGATGCAGGACTGGCCGTTGTTCTGCACCCGGGCGGTGACGGCGGTGGCGACCGCCGCGTCGAGTTCCGCGGCGGCCGACGGCATCACCACGAACGGGTCGCTGCCGCCGAGTTCGAGCACGGTCGGCTTGATCGCGTCGCCTGCCGCCGCCGCGACCGCGCGCCCGGCGCCCTCGCTGCCGGTGAGCGTGGCGGCGGCCACCCGCGGGTCGCGCACGATGTCCTCGACCGCGCCCGAGCCGATCAGCAGCGTCTGGAAGCACCCGTCGGGAAAGCCCGCCCGGTGGAAGAGGTCGCCGAGGTAGAGCGCGGTCTGCGGGACGTTCGAGGCGTGCTTGAGCAGGCCCGTGTTGCCCGCCATCAGCGCCGGCGCGGCGAACCGGACCACCTGCCAGAGCGGGAAGTTCCACGGCATGACGGCCAGCACGACGCCGAGCGGGCGGTAGCGTACGACGGCCCGGTCGGCCCCGCTGTCCGCCACGTCGGCCGGGTCGGGGTGCTCGTCGGCGAGCAGTTCCTCGGCGTGGCCGGCGTACCACCGCATCGCCTTGGCGCACTTGGCGGCTTCGGCGCGGGCCGCGGCGAAGGTCTTGCCCATCTCGGTGGTCATGGTGCGCGCGATCGTGTCGCGCTCGCTGTCCAGCAGGTCGGCGGCGGCGCGCATCAGGGCGGCGCGGGTGGCGAAGTCGGTCTCGCGGTGTGCGCGGAAGGCGCGTGCCGCCTTGGCGATCCGCTCCTCGACGGCTGCCGCGTCCATCGGCTCGAACGTCTTGAGGGTCCGCCCGGTGGCCGGGTCCACGGTGGCGATGGGCATCTTCAGCTCCTCCTTGGTCCCCCGTCCCATCGTCACCCGATCCGGCCCGGTCCCGCGACAGCACGGGGCCACGTGGTGGCACCGGGGCGCCGACGCGTCCAAGGTCTTCGAGGGACGTTCACTAATTCGTCACACCATCCACATACGTCCCCGGCTCTACGCGCGGAGAATCAGGTGCTGCACCACGTCTCGCTCCGCATGCCCGCTTCCGACGACGGTTCCCCCATCAAACCGCCCCCACCTGGAGGTTGACGGATGCCCATCCGAGTCCCCGGCGCCACCGGCCCGTTCCGCAGATCCGGCAGGTCCGGTGCCGAGCAGGCCGGCCGGGTCCCGGCCCTGCCGCAGATCCCGCTCTTCTCCCGCAGCCGGGTGCTGATCAGCGCGGCCGCCGGGCTCAGCGCCGTGGCCGCGCTCGGCGGTCTGGCGCTGTCGGGCGGCAGCGCGCAGGCCGCGGCCCGCCCGCAGGCGGCGGCCGCCGCCCCCGCCGCCTCGGCCACCCACCGCGTCCTGTTCGACGACACCAAGGCCGAGGAGGCCGGGAACGCCGACTGGATCATCAGCACCAGCAAGCCCGACCCGCTCGGCGAGAACGCCTCGCCCAGCAAGGAGACCGACTGGACCGGCGCGCTGTCGTCGTGGGGCGTGGCCCTGCAGAAGACCGGCGACTACTCGCTGGCGACGCTGGCCTCCGGCAAGACCATCACCTACGGCAACTCCTCCAACGCGCAGGACCTCAGCAACTACGACGAGTTCGTCATCGACGAGCCCAACACCCTGCTGAGCGCGGCCGAGAAGACCGCGGTGATGACGTTCGTGAAGAACGGCGGCGGCCTGTTCCTGATCTCCGACCACAACGGCAGCGACCGCAACAACGACGGCTACGACTCGCCGAAGGTCATCAACGACCTGCTGACGAACAACACCGTCGACAGCTCCGACCCGTTCGGGTTCTCCGTCGACTCGCTCGACATCAGCACCGACACGCCCAAGGCGATCAGCGACAGCTCCGACCCGGTGCTCCACGGCGCGTTCGGCACCGTGACCGGCAGCATCATCGCCGACGGCACCACCTTCACCCTCAAGCCGTCCGACAACTCCTCGGTCAAGGGCCTGCTGTACCGCACGGGTTACTCCGGCAACACCGGCGCGTTCTTCGTCACCAGCACCTTCGGCAGCGGCCGGGTGGCGATCTGGGGCGACAGCTCGCCGGTCGACGACGGCACCGGCCAGTCCGGCAACACCCTGTACGACGGCTGGAACGACACCCGCGGCACCGACGCGGCCCTCGCGCTCAACGCCACCGCGTGGCTGGCCGGCGACGGCAGCGGCACCACCACCGGCGGCACCACGTCGGGGACCACCTCCGGCACGACCTCGGGGACGTCCTCCGGCACCACGTCCGGCTCCACCACCGGCTCCACCACGGGCGGCTCCGGCAGCTGCACCTCCGCGCAACTGCTCGCCAACCCCGGCTTCGAGTCCGGCAACACCAGCTGGACCGCGAGCAGCAAGGTGATCACGAACGCCACCGCGGAAGCCGCGCACACCGGTTCGTACAAGGCGTGGCTGGACGGCTACGGCACCGCCACCACGAACACCCTCGCGCAGAGCGTGACGATCCCGTCGGGCTGCTCGGCCTCGTTGAGCTTCTGGCTGCACATCGACACTGCCGAGACCGGCTCGACGGCGTACGACACGCTGACCGCGCAGGTGCTCAACTCCTCGGGCACGGTGCTGTCCACGCTCGCGACGTACTCCAACGCGAACGCGGCGTCCGGCTACACGCAGCGCACCTTCGACCTGAGCGCGTACGCGGGCCAGAGCGTGACGCTGAAGTTCACCGGGGTCGAGGGTTCCAAGCTCCAGACGTCGTTCGTCATCGACGACACCGCGCTCAACGTGAGCTGACCGCACACCGGTCCGTTCACGACACGTGCTTCGGGCGGTGGGGCCGCGACCGGCCCCGCCGCCCGAGGTGCGTCCGGGCTACGGCTGCGGCGGTCCGTCGGGGCCGGGCAGCTGCCGGGGCGCGCGGTGGGCCGCGGCGGGTCCGAGCGTCGGGGCGAGCACGCGGAACGCCACCAGGCCGGGGCGGGCCGGCCACGGGACCGGCGCCTCGACGCCGGGGAAGCGCTCCACGAGCGCGTCGAAGACCCGGTAGGCGCTGGCCTCGTCCCCTGCGGTGATCAGGACGTGGGCGAGGCCGTCGGTGCGGCCGTCGACGCCGCCGGGGCGCTGCGCGGGGACTCTGCGGTCCTTGGGCACGGATTCGGCTCCCTTCCTCGGGGCGGGCCGGCCCCTCGCGGACCGGGCCGGTTGCCGGGAGGGACATGGCCGGCGGGGACGCGGTTGCCGGTCGGTGCCGGTTTTCACCCGCACGGGCCGCGGGCGGCATGGCGGGCGGGGCATCGGGTAGGCGCGAGGGCGTCCACTGCGGGGCGCACCCGCGTCCCGCCCCGCCGCGACACCTGGGAGGACACGATGACCGAGCCGTATCCGAATCCGAAGCCCGGACCCGGACCCGGCGGCCCCCGGCCCGCACCCGGCCCCGGCCCCGGGCCGGACCCCGTACCGAACCCCACGCCCCACCCGGTCCCCGGGCCCGCGCCCGACCCGGTGCCGACCCCGCCCGGGCCCGAGCCCACACCGCCCTCGCCCGCGCCGGAGCCGATCCCGCCGTCGCCCCAGCCGGAGCCGGCGGCGCCCCCGCTGACGTGAGCGGGGTGTGCGAGGGTGGGGGACGTGACGGAACGCCCCCTGCTCGTCGTCGACGGCGCGAACGTCGTCGGCTCGGTGCCCGACGGCTGGTGGCGCGACCGGTACGCCGCCGCGGAGCGGCTGCGTGACGCGCTCGCGCCCTGCGCGGCCGCCGGGCTGCCCGCGGACGGCCCCGCCCCGGCGTGGGCGGCCGGTGTGCCGCTCGACGTGGTGCTCGTCGTCGAGGGCGCGGCCCGCGGGGTGGCGTCCGTGCCCGGGGTGACGGTGCGCTCCGCGCCCGGCAGCGGTGACGACCTGATCGCCGAGATCGCCGCCGGCGCGGCGCCCCGCCCCTGCCTGGTCGTCACCGCCGACCGCGGCCTGCGCGCCCGCGTCACCGCGACCGGCGCCGAGACCGCCGGCCCCCGCACGGTCCGCCGCCGCCCCTGACCTCCGCTCAGCCCAACCTCCGTGCCGCACACGGCCGTCGAGCCGTGCGGCACGACGGCCGCCTGCCTCGGGCCCGACGCAACTCCCCCGCCGCACGCGGCCATCGGCCCATCCGGCACCGGCCCCTTCCACGCCCGGCGAAAGCCACTGACAGGACTCCGCGACCCTCCGCCGCCCCGGGCCCCGCCCGACACAACTCCCCCGCCGCACACGGCCCTTGGGTCGCACGGCATGGCCGCCACCTGTTCGCGGCGGCGCTCGTGGCCATGGCGGGGCGTTCGGTCGCCTCGGAGGCCGACCGCAGGCTCACCGCCGACGCCGACGCCGACGCGCAGGCGCCAGCGTAGTGCGTGCCGGGCGGGGTGCGTGGCGGGCCGACGTGCCGGGCGGGGTGCGCCGGTCAGCGGCGGTCGCGGAGGTGGTCGCGGCGGCGCCGTTCTTCGTCGAGCAGGGCCATGAACTTGCGGGTGCCCTCCTCGGCTTCGCCGTCCTCCTCGTCCTGGACCGCGGCCTGCTCGCGCAGTTGGCGGTCGTGGACCATGGCCGGCGGCACCGGGTCGGCGTCCGAGGGGCGCGGGCCCTCCGGGCCGTCCGGGCCGGTGCGCAGCAGCCGTTCGACCCGGATGATCCGGAAGTGCCGCCCGGCGACGTCGAGTTCGTCGACCTGTTCGGTGTCGAGGTGGTCGGCGGCGCGCTTGTGGAGTTCGTGCTCCTCGTCGGTGAGTTCGCGCTGCCAGGGCACCATCACCCGCAGCTGCATGGCCAGTCCGTCGCGCGCGTCGCGCGGGGTGGCGGCGGTGCCGGTGGACTGCGGCCGCCAGCGGCCCCCTTCGCGCTCGGCGGCCATGAACGTCGCCGGCAGCAGGACGCCGCCCGGGTGGGTGTGCGCGGCGGCGCGGGAGTCCTCCCGTACGTCGCGCGGCACGCTGCCGTTCTTCCGCAGGGCGGTGAGGAGTTCGGCGCGCAGCACGCCCGGGGACGGCGCCGCCGCGCGGCCGGGGGCGGCGACGACCAGGTCCGAGGCGGGGTCGAGCGGCGGCTGCGCGGGGTCCGTACGGTCGGGGTCGGTGGCGCGCGGCGGTTCGGGGCCGTCCGGGCCCATCCGGATGAAGCGCTCGGCGCGGACCACGCGGTAGCGGGCACCGGCCACGGTCAGCTCGTCGAGCCGTTCCCAGTCGAGCCGTTCGGCCGCCGCGGTGTACTGCGCGCGGCCGGTCTCGTCGCCGTCGGCGGCGCAGCGGTCGGCGCGGGTCCGGAAGTGCGCGCCCAGCGCGTCGCGGGCGTCCTGCGGGGCGAGCCCGGCGAAACCCGGGTGCAACTTCCAGCCACCTTCGGCCCGTTCGCGGGCGATGCCGAAGACCGGGCCGCCGGCGAAGAGGGTCGACGGGTACGCCTTGCGCGCCTTCCAGGTCTCCACGTCCGCGGGCGCGGCCGGCCCCGCCGCGACCGGCGACGATGGCGCGGTCGACCGCGGCCACTCCCGGCCGGCCACTTCCTCCTGAGCGTCACCGTTCGCCTTCATGCCCTTAGCATGCCCGCCCGGCCGCCCCCAGTCCCCCGGTTCGGCCAAAACCGCACCCCCGCCCGGCACCGGCGCCCGCCCGTCCCACCGGCCAACGGCCCCTCACCGCAGGCGTGTTCCCCACCATTGGCGGCGATTCACGCCGTTTCAGCCGGCCTTGGCCAGCTTGGCCACCTGGGCGTTCACCACGGCGTCGGGGATCTCCGGACGGCCGCCGGGGAAGCCCAGCGCGGACAGGACCACGATGGTGGCGCCGACGCGGACGACCAGGAAGCGGAAGGGCACGTCGACGGCGTCGTCGTCCCCGCCGTCGTCCCCGCCGTCGTTCCCGCCGTCGTTCCCGCCCGACACGACCTGGGTGATGGTGTACTCCACGGCGTCGTCACCGACGGAGGGCGCGGCCGCCGGCACGGGACGGGTGTACCGCTCCCCCTGACCGCCGGGAAAGGAGTCACAGGTTTTGAGCGACGCGCGCAGGTCCGTCATCACCCCGGCGGCGTCCGCCGGTTGGTAGGCGAGGAGCGTGTCCCCCACCACCGAGTCGTCCTCGCCGTCCTTGACGTCCCGCGTGACGCTCTGCTCGAACAGGGCGTGGTGCTGGTGGCCGGGGCTCACCGGCCCCATGGCGATCCCCGCCAGCGCCGTGCACACGGCTGGTGACACCTTGGGCAGTCGGGCCACGTCCGTGATCGCGACCTTGATCGAGACCCCGTCGGGGCCGTGGCCGAACTGCGTGCCCGTGGACCATCCCGGCAGGTCCGGCTTGCCCACGGCCGCCTGTTCCAGCTGGCGTTGGTCGAGCAACCGCGCCGCCCGAGGCGTGCCGCTCGCCGCCGCCCCGGCGGTCGATGCCGCACCCGAGGGCGCGTGCGTACCCCCGCCCTTGCCGCCACCGCCGCCCCCGCAGGCCGTCGCCGCGGCCACCACCAGGACCGCGAGGCAGAGCGGGCCCGCCAGCGGCCGTCGCGCCGTCCGCACCCGAGCTGCGTCGCCCATGTGTGGTCCCCCCTGCTGTGTCCGGCCGAACCCCGCGGCCGTTCGGAGCCACCGGGGCGCGGAGCGCGGTCCCCGTATCCGCGGCCCTCCGCGCCGACTGCCTGCGGCAACGTACCGGGCTCCCTTCGTACGGGGCAATTCCGTCACCCATGGGTGCCGCGCGCCCGGGCCGCCGCCCGCGCACGTGCGGACCGAGCGCCGGCCGTTCGGCGTTCAGGCGCCGAGGAAGCGGGCGATGCCCTCGGGAGAGAGCAGGTGCTGGACGGCGAGGCGGCGGGCGCCCTCGATGCCCGCGCGGCGGCCGAGCACGGTGCTCTCGATCGCGACCGTGCGGGTGGCCAGCGGCAGCGCGCGGCCGTAGACGGCGGCGCGGATGTCGGCGAGCAGGTCGTCGTGGAGGGAGGCGAGCGAGCCGCCGAGCACGATGGTGTCGGGGTTGTAGAAGCTGACGAGGGAGGCGAGGACGTCGCCGAGGCGCTGCGCGGCCAGCCGGACCTGGCGGCGGGCCAGCGGGTCGCCCTCGGCGACCAGGCGCACCACGTCGGCGGCGTGTTCGGCCGGCAGCCCGGCCTCGCGCAGCCGCGCGGCGACGGCGGCGCCGGACGCGACGGCCTCCACGCACCCGGTGTTGCCGCAGTGGCAGAGCACGTCGTCGTGGCCGGGTACGGCGATGTGCCCGATGTCGCCGGCCGCGCCGCTGGCCCCGCGGTGCACCACGCCGCCGGAGACGATGCCGCAGCCGATCCCGGTGCCGACCTTGACGTAGAGCAGGTGGGCGGTGGCGGGCCGGTGGCCGTACTCGCCGAGGGCCATCATGTTGACGTCGTTGTCCACCAGTACCGGTGCCGCGCGGCGCCCGGCGAAGAACCCGGGCACCCGGTAGCCGTCCCAGCCGCGCATGATCGGCGGGCGCACCACGGTGCCGGTGCTGGCCTCGACCGGTCCGGGCACGCCGACGCTGATCGCGCGGACGTGCCCGGCCGGGTGCCCGGCAGCGGCCAGCATCCGGTCGATCTGGGCGTCCAGCGCGGTCAGTACGGCCTCGGGCCCGTCGTTGATGTCGAGGTCCTCGGTGGTCTCGGCGAGGACGGCGCCGCCGAGTTCAGAGATCGCGACGGTGCCGTGGGTGGCGCCGAGGTCCACTGCGCACACCACGGCGCTGTGCGAGGCGAGGTGCAGGGCCAGCGGCGGGCGGCCGCGCTCGGTGGCCACGGTGCCGGTCTCGACCAGCAGGCCGCGCTCGATGAGCAGGTCCACCCGCTGGGCGACGGCCGCGCGGGACAGGCCGGTGGCGGTGACGAGTTGGCTGCGGCGGGTGGCGCCGCCGGCCACGAGCCCGGCGAGTTCGCTGAGCGAGGTGAGCTGCCGGTCGGTTGCTGCCGTCACGTCGTCGCCCGTCCCTCGTCCGCTCGGCCCTCGGCCCGCTGATCTGTCGGCCCGTTGGCCCTGCCCTGTTCCCCGTCGCCGCGCCACCGCTCCCTGGGCGGCCGTCGACCCCGATTTATGACAGAAGTTAGCGTAATTTTTGCCATTGTCAACCGAAACCCTGGTGGCTAGCGTTCTGGTCGAACCGAAAGAGAGGGAAGTCTGTGTCACTCTCGGGGCCCGACGACACGAACCCACCGGGCACACCCAGCAGCCCCGGCACCCCCGGCGCCACCGGCGGCACCGCGCTGCGTACGGCGATCGCCGGCACCGGCATGATCGGCCGGGTCCACCTGGACGCCGTGCGGCGCAGCGGCGCCCCGGTCGTCGGGGTGAGCGCCTCCACCCCGGCCCGGGCGAAGGAGGCCGCCGCCGCGCTCGGCGTGGACCGGGCCTTCGACTCCTCCGAGGAGCTGGTGACGAGCGACGACGTGGACGTGGTGCACATCTGCACCCCGAACGACGCGCACGCGCGCCTGGCGGAACTCGCGCTGCGCGCGGGCAAGCACGTGGTCTGCGAGAAGCCGCTGACCACCTCCTCGGCCACCGCCGGCGCCCTGGCCGAACTGGCCGCGCGCAGCGGCAAGGTGGCCGCGGTCCCGTTCGTCTACCGCTACCACCCGATGGCCGCCGAGGCCCGCGCCCGGGTGCGGGACGGCCGGGCCGGCGACGTACGCCTGGTGCACGGCCACTACCTCCAGGACTGGCTGCTGCTGCCGGAGGACACCAACTGGCGGGTGGACGCGGCCGCCGGCGGGCCCTCCCGGGCGTTCGCCGACATCGGCTCGCACTGGTGCGACCTGGTGGAGTGGGTGACCGGGCACCGGATCGCCGAGCTGACCGCGCTCACCCAGACCGTGCCGCGCACCGGCGGCACCCCCGCCACCGAGGACGTCGTGCAGCTGCTCTTCCGCACCGACCTCGGCGCGAGCGGGAGCGTGACGGTCTCGCAGATCTCCCCCGGCCGCAAGAACCGGCTGTGGTTCGAGGTCGACGGCACCCGCACCTCGCTCGCCTTCGACCAGGAGGCGCCCGAGTCGCTCTTCGTCGGCAGCCGTGGTGAGAACGCCGCGGTGCTGCGCGACCCGGCCACCCTGTCCCCCGAGGCGGCCCGGCTGTCGGTGGTGCCCGGCGGGCACCCGATGGGCTACCTCGACTGCTTCGCCGCCTTCGTCCGCGACGTGCACGCCGCCGCCCGCGCGGCCGACGCGTCCGGCACCGCCGACCCCGCCCCCGGCGCTCCCGCCACTCCCTTCGCCACCTTCGCCGACGCCGCCCGCATGGTGCGCCTGACCGAGGCCGTCCTCGGCTCGGCGGAGGACCGGACCTGGAAAGAGGTCTCCTGATGAAGCTGGGCTTCCTCACCGCCTGCCTTCCGCAGCTGCCGCTCGCCGAGATCGCCGGCTGGGCCGCCGCCCACGACTACGACGCGCTGGAGGTCGCCACCTGGCCGTCCACCGGGTCGCGCGACTTCGAGGCGAGCCACATCGACGTGGTGGACTTCGGCAAGGCGGAGGCGGAAAAGGTCCGCACCCTCTTCGACCAGCACCGGCTCACCTTGTCGGCGCTGGCGTACTACGAGAACAACCTGCACCCCGACCGTGAGCGCCGCGCCGAGATCGCCGCCCATGTCCGGGCCAACGTGGACGCGGCCGCGCTGCTCGGCGTGGACTACGTCGGGACCTTCATCGGCCGCCACCCGGGCCTGTCGGTGAAGGAGAACCTCGCCCAGGCCGAGCGCGAGCTGCCGGCGCTGGTGGAGTACGCCGGCGAGCGCGGGGTGAAGATCATCATCGAGAACTGCGTGATGGAGGGGTGGCACCCCGACGGCTACCCGGGCAACCTCGCCTACTCCCCCGAGTTGTGGGAGTGGATGTTCGACCTCGGCTTCTACCTCAACTACGACCCCTCGCACCTGCTGTGGCTGGGCATCGACCCGGTGACGGCCCTCAAGCCGTACCTGGACCGCATCCCGCACGCGCAGGCCAAGGACGCGCAGCTCGACCCGCGGGCCCGGGACCGCTACGGGTTCTTCGGCCGCACCGTGGAGCGCACCGATGGCTGGGACAGCGGCTGGTGGCGCTACCGGGTCCCGGGCCTGGGCGACGTGGACTGGCGCCGGCTGGTGGACACCTTCTACGAGGGCGGCTTCACCGGGGTGCTTTCCGTCGAGCACGAGGACCCGGTGTGGAGCGGCGACGTGGAGCGCGTCACAGGCGGTCTGGAGATCGCCCACCGCACGCTGCGCCCGCTGATCGTCGGATGACCGCCGCGCGAGCCGCACAGGCCGCACGAGCCGCACGATCCCCACGCGCCGCCCGCACCACCGCACGTCCGCACCAGCACGCGCACCCGCACCCGCTTTCGCCGTCGTACTTCCAGGAGGCATCGCTTCGATGGCCAAACCCCTGAGCATCCAGCTCTACACCCTCCGCGACCAGATCGCCGCCGACCGCGACGGGACGCTGACCCGGCTCGCCGAGATCGGCTACCGCGCCGTGGAGGCGTTCGACCCGACCGCCGACCCGGCCGGCTTCCGCAAGCTCCTGGACGACCTGGGGGTCGGGGTCTCCAGCACCCACGCCTACGCGCTGTTCGACAAGGACGCCGGCGAGGTCTTCGAGGCGGTCGCCACCGTCGGCACCGACCTGGCGATCATCCCCGGCGGCATCGCCGAGGAGGAGTTCACCACCGCCGACGGGCTGCGCCGCACCGCCGACAAGCTCAACGGGTTCGCCGCCAAGGCCGCCGAGCACGGCATCCGGATCGGTTACCACAACCACTGGTGGGAGATCGAGCCGCGGTTCGAGGGCCGTACCGCGCTGGAGGTGCTCACCGACGAGCTGGCGCCCGAGGTGTTCCTGGAGGTCGACACCTACTGGGCGCAGGTCGGCGGCGCCGACGTGCCGGCGCTGCTGCGCACGCTGGGCGACCGGGTGCTGGCCCTGCACGTCAAGGACGGGCCGGGCGTCAAGGGCGAGCCGCACACCGCGGTCGGCAAGGGCGCGATCGACGTGCCGTCGATCCTGGCCGCGGCGCCGGACGCGCAGCGGATCGTGGAGCTGGACACCTGCGCCACCGACATCTTCCAGGCCGTCGCCGAGAGCCGCGCCTACCTGACGGCACTGGAGGAGGGGCTGTCATGACCACCGCTTCGGGTGCTTCGGGCTCCGGCCCGGTCGGCGTCGCGCTGATCGGCGCCGGCGTGATCAGCACGCAGTACCTCCAGGCGCTGTCCACCTTCCCCGACATACGGGTGCTGGCGGTGGCGGACCTCGACGTGGCGCGGGCCCGGGCGCAGGCCGACGCGTACGGCGTGCCGCACGCCGGCGACGTGGCGTCGGTGCTGGCGATCCCCGAGGTGGAGATCGTCGTCAACCTGACGATCCCGGCGGCGCACGCCGAGGTCGCCGCCGCCGCGCTGGCGGCGGGCAAGCACGTCTACGGCGAGAAGCCGCTGGCGCTGGCGCCCGTGGACGGCGCGAAGATCCTCACGCAGGCGCAGGAGCTGGGCCTGCGAGTGGGCAGCGCGCCCGACACCTTCCTGGGCGCGGGTCTGCAGTCGGCGGCGCGGGCGCTGGCGTCCGGGGTGATCGGCGAGCCGGTCAGCGCGGTCGCGGTGACGCAGGGTCCGGGGCCGGAGAGCTGGCACCCGAGCCCGGAGTTCCTCTTCCAGTACGGCGGCGGGCCGCTGTTCGACATCGGCCCGTACTACCTGACCGCGCTGGTGGCGCTGTTCGGGCCGGTGGAGCGGGTCGCGGCCAGCGCGCGGCAGGCGCGCGTGCAGCGGGTGGTGGGCTCCGGCCCCAAGGCCGGCACGGCGTTCGCGGTGGAGGTGCCCACGCACGTGCACGCGCTGCTGGACTTCGTCTCGGGCCCGAGCACCGCGGCCACCTTCAGCTTCGACTCCTCCGTGCCGCGCCGGATGATCGAGGTCACCGGCACCGAGGGCACACTGTCGCTGCCGGACCCGAACACGTTCGAGGGGCCGGTGCAGGTACGGTCGTTCGAGGACCAGGAGTGGCGCGACCTGCCCGTGACGGGCACGACCGCCGGTCGCGGCATCGGCGTGCTGGACATGGCGCGCGGCATCAGGACCGGTGCGCCGCACCGCGCGTCGGGTGAGCTGGCGCAGCACGTCCTGGAGCTGATGTCCACGGTGACGGACTCCGCGGAGCGGCACGGCTTCGTGGAGATCTCCTCCCGCGCCCCGGAAGTGGCCACGCTTCCGGAAGACTGGGACCCGGTGGCGGCGACGCTGACCTGACCGGCGCCGTCGCCACCGCCGACCCGGGGTCCGCCCCGGCGACCTGACCGGCCCACCCGTGGGGGATGGGCCGGTCAGGTCTTTTCGTCCGCCGGGTGCTGCTCAGGAGTTGACGGTGTCCGTCGCGAGCAGGCCGATGATGACCACGCCGATCACGATCCGGTAGACCACGAACGAGTTGAAGGAGTGCCGGGCGACGAACTTCAGCAGCCAGGCGATGGAGGCGTAGGCGACCACGAAGGAGACCAGGGTGCCGACGGCCAGCGCGGAGCCGCTGACGCCGCCGCTGGTGGCGTCCTTGAGTTCGTACAGCCCGGCACCGGTGAGCGCGGGCAGGCCGAGGAAGAACGACAGCCGGGTGGCGGCCATCCGGTCCAGGTCCCGGATGAGCGCGGTGGAGATGGTGGCGCCGGAGCGGGAGAACCCGGGGAAGAGCAGCGCGAGGATCTGCGAGCAGCCGACGATCATGGCGTCCTTGACGGTCACCTGGTCCTCGCCGCGTTTGAAGCGGGCCATCTGCTCGGCGGCCCACATCACGCCGCTGCCGACGATCAGGGAGACCGCCACCACCCACAGCGAGCCGAGCACGCCGTCGATGAGCGGTTTGGCGGCGAGTCCGACGATCACGATGGGGATCGTGGAGTAGATCACCCACCAGGTGAACTTGTAGTCGTGGTTGCCGCGCTCCTCGCGGTGCGCCAGGCCGCGCACCCAGGCGGTCACGAACCGCGCGATGTCCCGGTAGAAGTAGACGAAGACCGCGGCGATCGCCCCGACCTGGATCACGGCGGTGAAGCCGACCACGGCGTCGTCGTCGACGGGGATGTTCATCAGCCCCTCGACCAGCTTGAGGTGGCCGGTGGAGGAGACCGGCAGGAACTCGGTCAGCCCTTCCACGATGCCGAGAAGGGCGGCCTGGCCGAGGCCGATCGCGCTCATGGGTGGTTTCCGTCCCCTGGTCTTCTGGTCTGGTGGTGCTGCCGGAGCTGCCCGGAAGTGCGGACGGACCGGGCACGCCCGTGGCATGCCCGGCCCGCTCCGACCCGACTACATTCGCGTAGACGTCCGGTCAGACTCTAGAGGATCGGCGGCCGCCGTACGACTTCGGGGCGGCGCCGCCACGGAGTACCGTACCGGCGCCGCGCGCCACTTCGCCGCAGGTCACAGCGTGTTCACCGGCGCACCGACCGCTGTTCACCCGCCGGCCACCTCGCGCCTGCGGCCGGGCTGTCGGCCGTCCGTTCGAGGGGTCCGTACGAGGGCGTCAGCAGGCGCCCTCGTCCTCCCAGACGCCCCACTCGCCGGTGGTCCCGGGGGTCTCGTTGGTGGTCCACCACTTCGCCAGCCAGGTGTGGCCGCCGTAGGAGACCTTGTCGCCGCCGACGTACACCGCGCTCGCCGACCACGCGGCGGCGGTGCAGGTCCCGCCGGTGCCGCCCCCGGTGCTGCCGCCCGTACCGCCGCCGGTGGTCCCGCCCGTGCCGCCGCCGGTGCTCCCGCCGGTGCCGCCGCCGTTGTCGCTGCTGCCGTTGAACGGCTCGAAGGTCTGGCTGAACTGCCAGGTGCTCTGCGAGATGCCGGAGCAGGAGTCCGAGGCGCCCTGGCCCGGGCAGCCGCCGTTGTCCCGCTGGAGCGCCCAGAACGACAGGGTGTTGATGCCCTTGCCGACCGCCCAGTTGTAGACGGTGGTGGCGTCGGCGGTGGTGAAGGTCTCCGCCGCCCCGTAGTCGTCGATGCCCGGCATCTCGGTGACGCCGATCATGCCCCACAGGTCCGCGTCGCTCTTCGACGGGTAGAGCTGCGCGAGTTCGTCGTGCAGGCCCTGCGAGGCGGTCTCGGTGTCGGTGGCCATCTCGTGGCTCGCGCCGTCGTAGTAGTCGAACGTCATCTGGTTCACGACGTCGAGCCGCACCCCGTCGGCGATCGCGTTCTGGAGGACCGACAGCCCGGAGCCGTCGCCGAGGGTGCCGGTGGTCAGGCCGTGGGTGGTGGTCGGCAGGGTGTAGGAGAACTGCACGGTGCGGCCGTTGCTCGCCGCCCAGTCCTGCACCAGCTTGACGGCCTTGTTGCGGCGGTCCAGCCCCGCGGCGTTGGTCAGCGAGTCCGCCTCGACGTCCAGGTCGATCCGGCTGACGTTGTAGGTGGTGATGACGCTCTCGTAGGCCGCGGCGATGGAGTTGACGTTGGTGCAGCTGTCGGCGATGTCGGTGCCGGTGCTGTCGGCCGCGTAGCCGCCGAAGGAGGGGATGACGTCGCCGCCGCCGGCCTGGATGGTGGCGATGTCGCTGCCGAAGTTCGCCTGGCTGACCGGCGTGGAGCTGTCGCCGTTCCAGTCCGGCGTGCAGGACCCGGCCGACGCGGTCTGGAGGAACGCCATCGTCAGGTACTTGTTGCCCGAGGCGCTGGCCAGCCCGGAGAGGCTGTCGCCGTTGTACGCCTCGAAGTAGGGGGCGAAGACGTGGCTCGGAAGTGCGGTGGCGGCGCTCGCCTTCGGGGCCGCGGCGTGCGCGCCGCCGGCGCCGGCCAGCGCCAGGCCGGCCGACGCGGTGACGGCGGCGGCGACGGCGATCAGGGCGCGGAGTGGTCTGCGAACGGGTCCGGTCATGGACCGCGCTCCCTTCGGTGGGGGGTACCAGCACAACGGGCCATGCTGGTCTGGACCAATGCTGGTCCATACTGTTCGATCTGGAGCCCCCAACTGTCAAGAGCCCTTACAGATAAACCGGTTGGCGGATGCACCGAAGGCGCGCGAAAGCGGCCGCCGCTGCGCCCGGTGTACGCGGGCGCGGCGGCGGCCGCTTTCAGGGCCGCGGGTTCAGGACCGCGAGGTCAGGACCGCGGGGTCAGCGCCGCGGGCTCAACAGCGCCAGCGCGGGCACGAACCGCGCCGCGTCCACGGTGCCGAGGCCGGTGGCCATGTCGTAGCCCTTGACCGCGGTGTAACCGGTGACGCCGTCGTAGGAGTTGTTCGTGCCGTCCTTGACGTCGACCACCCCGCCGAACTTCTCCGTCCCCTTGGCCAGCGCGTACAGCGCGGTGTGGATGTCGCCGACCCGGTGCCCGGCGACCTGGTCGGCGAGCGCCACGATGCCCGAGAAGAGCGGGCTGGCCTCGCTGGTGCCGCCGTAGACGTCCCAGCCGGTGGCCGACGGGTCGTAGCTGGAGTACACCCAGGCGCCACCGTCCACGGCCGCGGCCATCGAGATGTCGGGGGTGCCGCGCTGCGCGCCGACCACGTCGCGCACGCCGTTCTGATACGCGGGCCGGGCGAAGACGTGCGACTGGCCGCCGCCGCCCGCCCCGTAGTCGTTGTACACGCTGTCCGGCGCGGTCCGCTCGCCCGCCTGGTCCAGGTGGAGCTGGGTGCCGCCGACGGACGTGACCAGCGGGTCCGAGGAGGGCCAGGAGTTGACCCGGTAGGGGTAGTTGGAGGTGCCGTCCTCGGTGGCGTCGGTGGCACCGCCGTCACCGGAGGAGCCCAGCACCGTGACGCCGTTGCGGGCGGCGGCCTCGAAGGCGTAGCGCAGCTTGCGGATGCTGGAGAAGTCGCCCTGGGCGAAGCCCGGGAAGGTGTTCTCGGTGGCGCCGAAGCTCTGCGTGATGACGTCGCCGACGCCCTGGTCGATCAGGGCCTTCTCACCGTCCATCATCTCCGGCAGGCCGGTCACGCCCTCGGTCTCGGCGACCCCCGTCTCCAGCAGCACGATGTGCGCCGCCGGTGCGATCGCGTGCGCCATCTCCACGTCGAGCGTGCTCTCGCCGGCCCACCCGGTGTGGTCGGGGTTGGTCGGGTCGAAGGGCGGCACATCGCCCCACTTGACCACCTGCACCTTGGTGCTGGGCATCCCGAACTGCTTGCTGTAGACGTCCAGGTCGTGCTGGATGGTCGGCGAGCCGAACGAGTCGACGATCACGATCGTGCGGCCCTTGCCCGTCACGCCCGCGCGGTAGAGCGGGTTGAGGTCGTACGCCTGCCGGTACTGCGTGGGGGTGTAGCAGTTGATGCCCCACTGGGCCTGGCACTGGGCGATGGTCAGCGGGCTGCCCGCGCCCTTGACCAGCTCGTGTCCGGCGACGGCGGGCACCGGTTTCACGGCGGGGGCGGCCGCCGCGGTGGCCGCGCCGGTGAGCGGGGCGGCGATCAGGGCGGCGGCGGTGAGGGCGGTGGCTCCTGCCGCGGCGACCACGGCGCGCGGCCGCGGGCGAGGTGTGCGCATGGACTCTCCTTGCGTGGCGGGCTCTCCTGGCGTGCGGGAACGGCCGGCCCGGGGCCGGTCGCGGGTGGTCACTCGGATAGATCATGCCCAGGGCACGGGAGTTCGCCGTGGGCCGTCCGTCGTTTTACCCGAACGGCCGATGATTTTACGATGCCATGACCATGTCATGACGCGAGCCGACACGGCGTCAGAACCGGTGCCGCGCCGGTCGGGTCGGGCGGGGTCAGGTCCGGGCAGGCCAGGCCGGGTCAGGGCCGGTCAGGTCAGATCCGCTCAGGACACGATGTCCTTCGTCCGGAAGCCGCGGAAGGCGAGCGCGGTGAACACCACCGCGTACGACACCGAGATCGACGTGCCCTCGGTCATACCGGTCCACTCCGTGACCGGCTGCATCGTGTCCAGCCAGGCGAACTGCCAGTGCGCGGGCAGGACGTCGCGCCACCGGTGCAGCGCGGTCACCGCGTCGAGGACGTTGCCGATGATGGTCAGCCCGACCGCGCCGCCGACCGCGCCCAGCGGCGCGTCGGTGATCGTGGACAGCCAGAACGCCAGCGCCGCGGTGACCAGCTGGCTGAGGAAGAGGTAGCCGACCGAGATCGCCAGCCGCCCGACCGCGGTGCCCGCCGGCACCGTGTCCCCGGTGGGCAGTTCGAGGTCGCCCCAGCCGTACGCGGCCGTGCCCGCCGCGAACGCCACCAGCGGCAGCAGGACCAGCGCCGCCGCGCTGAACCCCAGCGCGACGGTGAACTTCACCGCCAGCAGCCGGGCCCGCGGCACCGGCGCGGCCAGCAGGTAGCGCAGGCTCGACCAGCCCGCCTCGGAGGCGACCGTGTCGCCGCAGAACAGCGCGACCGGCACCACCAGCACGAACCCGGCCGACACGAACAAGGTGGCCGCGGTGAAGTTCGCGCCGGACGCCGTGGCCGTGTTGATCAGGGTGGCCGTGGTGGTGCCGTCGCCCGGGGTGCCGCCGATCGCGAACGCGGCCATCAGCACGAACGGCAGCAGCAGGAGCAGCCCGCCGACCACCAGGGTGCGGCGGCGGCGCAACTGGCGCCGGGCCTCCACCCGCAGCCGCAGCGTACGGCCGGGGCGGTAGCCGGGCGCGGCCACGCGGTCCGTATCGGCCGGGGAGCCGGCCGGCTCCGGCAGCTCGGGCACGGTCGCTTCGGGCACGGTGCTCATGCCGAGCCTCCGATCAGGGTCAGGAACGCGTCCTCCAGGCGGCGGTGCGGGCCGACCTGCGCCACCGGCACGCCGATCCCGACCAGTTCGGCCACCAGCTCGACGGTGCCGGCCCCCTCGGCCATCACGACCAGCAGCCCGTCGTCGGCCGGCACCGCGCTGGCCACCACCGGCAGCGCCGCCGCCCGCTCGACCAGCTCCGGCGTCAACTCCCCCGCCACGCCCACCAGTACGGTGTCGGTCGAGCCGATGATGTCCGCCACCGGCCCCGCGGTGACCAGCCGCCCGCGGTCCATGACCACCAGGTGCGTACAGGTCTGCTCCACCTCCGCCAGCAGGTGGCTGGAGACGATGACGGTCCGGCCGGTGGCGGCGTAGCGGATCATCACCTCGCGCATCTCGCGGATCTGCGGCGGGTCCAGGCCGTTGGTGGGCTCGTCCAGGATCAGCAGATCGGGCAGCCCCAGCATGGCCTGCGCGATCGCCAGGCGCTGCCGCATCCCCTGGGAGTAGGTCCGCACCGCGCGCTGGAGGGCGTCGCCGAGTCCGGCGATCTCCAGCGCCTCGGCGAGGTGGGCGTCCTCGTCCGGGCGGCCGGTCGCCTGCCAGTACAGTTCGAGGTTCTGCCGGCCCGTCAGGTGCGGCAGGAAGCCGGCGCCCTCCACGAACGCGCCGACCCGGGAGAGCACCGGCGCCCCGGGCCGCACCGCCTCCCCGAAGACCCTGATCTCGCCCTCGTCCGGGCGGATCAGCCCCATCAGCATCCGCAGCGTGGTGGTCTTCCCGGCGCCGTTCGGCCCGAGCAGCCCCAGCACCTGGCCGGGCTCGACCTGGAAGCTCAACTCCCGTACCGCGTACCGGTCCGCGGACTTCGCGTACCGCTTGCTCAGCCCGCTGATCCGCAGCGGGACCGCGGCCAGCGCCGGATCGGCCGGGCGGGGGCGGACCCGGCGGCGGCCGACCAGCAGCAGTGCGGCGGCGACCACCACCGCGGCCGGCGGCAGCGCCCAGGTCCACCACGGCAGCGTGTGCGCGCCGAGGGCCAGTGCCTGGTCGGTGGGCAGCGTGACGGCGCCGGAGCCGGCCAGGGACACCGTGTAGGCGGCGGGCGCGGCCGGTGTCGCGTAGCCGAGGTCGGTGCTGGCCAGCACCACGGCCAGCCGGTGCCCGGCCTTGAACTTGTGGTCGACCGCCGGCAGCCGCACCCGCACGGTCCGCCCGTCCGGCGAGCTGGTCACCCGGATCGGGGTGGCCAGGCCCGACGGCAGCGTCTCCTGGCCGTCGGCGCGGACGTCGTACAGCTTCGCGAAGAGCACCGCCTCGGGCGCGGTGGTGGCCACCTTGACGGTGACGGTCGGCGCTCCGGTCAGGACGGTGGTGCGGCGCAGCGGTGCGGATTCGAAGCGCGCCGACTGGGCGGCGTAGTCCACCGTGAGGCTGCGGCCGAGCTCGGAGAGCCCGGACAGCGCGCCCGAGCCGGGGACGGCGGAGATCGCCGGCGGTGAGCCGCCGGCGGGGTTGGTGATCTGCTGCGCGCGGCCGGTGAGGGCGATCTGCCGGGTGGCGGTGCCGTCCAGGCCCGGGTAGCGGTCCAGGCTCGCGCCGCTGAGCACCTGGCTGCCGTCGGTGGAGTTGATGCCGGTGACGCGGGTGACGCGGAAGGCGGGGCCGGTGCTGACGCCCTTGTCGCCCTTGAGGTAGCGGTCGAACCAGCGGGTGACCCGGGCGTCGATCCGGGCGTCCTCGGTGTCGCCGCCGTCGTGTCCGCCCTCGATCCAGTCGACGGCCACCGGCGCGCCGTTCGCCTTGATCGTCCGGGCCATCGCGTCGGACTGGGCGAGGGTGAACAGCGAGTCGGTCTGGCCCTGCACGACGAGCGTGGGCACCTTGATGCGGCTGCCGACCGCGGCGGGGCTGAGCGCGGCGAGCTGGGCCCGGTCGGCCGCGGTGGGCCGGCCACTGGTGGCGACCCGCTTGTACAGGTCGCAGATCGACGGCTCGAAGCGGCCGCAGACGGGGTCGGAGGGCGCCGCCGGCGCGGCTGTCGCGTCGGCGGAGTTGCCGGAGGAGGCGGTGCCGGAGGACGCGGTGCCGGGGGCGGTGGTCGCGCCCGTGCCGCCTGTGCCGCCCGTACCGGAGGACGCGGTGTCGTCGCCGGTGGTCTCGGGCCGGGCGCCGGAGAAGAGGATGCCGCTCCACAGCTTCTTGTACACGCCGTCGGGCAGCAGCGCGTCGGCGAGGTTCCAGTACGTCTCGCGGGGCGCGATCGCGTCGATCCTGGGGTCGTCGCCCGCGGCGATCAGCGAGATGGCACCGCCGTAGGAGACCCCGGAGATGCCGACCCGGGGGTCGCCGGGCGAGTCGAGCTGCACGTCGGGGCGGGCGGCGAGCCAGTCGACGAGGCGGCTGACGTCGGCGGCCTCGCCGTCCTTCGCGTTGAGCCCGATCCGGCCGCCGGACGCGCCGAAGCCGCGCGCGGACCAGGTCAGCACCGCGTAGCCGTGCTTCGCCAGCGCCTCGGCCTGGCCGCGCACGTCGTCCTTGGTGCCGCCGAAGCCGTGCGCGAGCAGCACCGCGGGCCGCCGCTGGGAGCCGCCGTCGGTGAAGTACGACGTGTCCAGCCGCACTCCCCCGGCCCCGGTCAGCATCGCGTCCGTACGGTGCACCGACCCGCCCGAACCGGCCGCCGCCGCCGTGTCCGTGACGGCCCCGCCCCACGCGAGGGCGGCGAACGCCCCCGCCAGCGCCACCCACTTCCGCCCCCGCGGCCACCGAAGATCCATCCCCTGATCCTAGGCCGTGTCCGACCCATGGCGTCGTCCCGCCCGAAGGGCGGGGCCCAGAGCGCCTGGTGCTCCCCCACGGCCTGCGGCATTGGGCGGTGCCTACCGATCGCAGGGCGGAGAGTGGGGCCCCTCCGCGGCGAAGCCCTGGGGGACCCGAGCGCGGCGGGCCGCGCCGACGACCGACAACGCTGGGGCCTCCGGCGAAAGGCAGGGGAGAGCCTGTGTGCCAGGCCCCGCCGGCTGGGGGCACCCCCATGCCCCCTGGCCATGGGGGTGGGATGTGTCAGGAACGGCCTGGTCCGGCAGGCGGGCGGCCCGCACCGCCACAGGGACGCGAGGGCCGCCCGCACGCGGGAGATCGCCGCGGGCGTGGTGGAGGCGTGGGCGGACAGCCGGAGCGAGTCGGTGCGGGTGGTGGGGGTGGCCCCGTGCGCGTGCAGGGCGGCGGCGACGTCGGCGGCGGGGGGCGCCGGACATGCGGAAGGACACGGTGCCGGCGGTCGGGGGCGGGACGGCGCGGGACCGGAATGTCGGTGGCGCGGGATACGGTCGGGGCGTGGGCAAGGGGTTGACGGCGGCGCAGCGCAGGGCGGTCGCGGAGTCCGACCCGGCGACGGGGCGGGTGGCGGCCGGGGCCGCGGTGTGCGCGGCGCTGGTGGCCGCCGGGTTGGCGGTGCGGCACGGCCGCGCCGGGCAGCACTACTTGACGCCGGAGGGCCGCCGGCTGCGGGCCGAACTGGCCGGGCGCGCCGCGGCCCAGGCGGCTCCCGCGGCGGCCGGGGGCGGCCAAGCGGAGCCGGCGGACGGCCGGTTCACCGCCGACGACGGCTCGGGCGCGGTGCGCGCGTCCGCCGGGCGCGCCGCGGAGGTCGCCGCCGCGTGGGAGGGGCTGCGCCAGATCCGCGCGGTGCTGGGGGACGGCGCCTTCGACGTACCGGCGGCCTGGGAGCTTGAGCGGCCGGTGCACGCGGTGGCGCTGGCCCTGGAGGCGGCGGGGGTGCCGCCGCACCGGGGCGATCAGGCGCCGGGCTACCGCGTGGCGCCCTCCGGCCACCCGGGGCTGGTCGAAGTGACCTGGTCCGCGGCGGACTCCGGCCCGGCCGCGCTCGCCAGGGCCGCCGCCCTGCTCGCCCCGGCCGGCTGGCAGGCCACCACCCACCGCACCCGCACCGGCGCCCCCTTCCTCCTGGTCTCCCCCCGCCACGCCTGACGCCCCGGGCCTCAGCCCTCGGCCGCCGGCTCCCCGCTGCCCACCACCGGCGGGTTGAGCCGCGCGAACCCCTCCTGCCGGTGGTAGGGGAAGTACGGATAGGGCGCCGTCCGCGCGCTCGCCGCGTCCAGCCGCGCCATCTGGTCGGGTGTCAGCGTCCAGCCGACGGCGCCGAGGTTCTGCCTCAGCTGCTCCTCGTTGCGGGCGCCGATCAGCACGGAGGAGACCGTCGGCCGCTGGAGCAGCCAGTTGAGGGCGATCTGCGGCACCGCGCGGCCGGTCTCCGCCGCGATCCCGTCGAGCGCGTCCACGACGCGGTGGAGCAGTTCGTCCGCGACCGGCGGGCCGAAGTCCGCGGTCCGGTGCAGCCGGCTGGCGGCGGGCAGCGGCTGCCCGCGCCGGACCTTGCCCGTCAGCCGCCCCCAGCCCAGCGGGCTCCAGACGACCGCGCCGATGCCCTGGTCGAGGCCGAGCGGCATCAACTCCCACTCGTAGTCGCGGCCGACCAGGGAGTAGTACACCTGGTGCGCGACGTAGCGCGGGCGGCCCTGGCGCTCGGCGGCGGCCAGCGACTTCATGGTCTGCCAGCCGGAGAAGTTGGAGACGCCGACGTAGCGGACCTTGCCGGCCCGCACCAGGTCGTCGAGCGCCGCCAGGACCTCCTCGACCGGGGTGCCGGCGTCGAAGGCGTGCAGCTGGAAGAGGTCGATCCGGTCGGTGCCGAGCCGGCGCAGCGCGGCGTCGCACGCGGCGATCAGCCGGGACCGGGAGGTGCCGGCGTCGCCTGGGCCGTCGCCGGTCGGCAGACCGGTCTTGGTGGAGAGGATCACCTCGTCCCGGCGGCCCTTGACCGCCGCGCCGAGCACCTCCTCCGACGCCCCGCCGGAGTAGACGTCGGCGGTGTCGAACATGGTCACCCCGGCGTCCAGGCAGATGTCCACCATGCGGCGCGCCTCGCGGGCCTCGGTGGTGCCCCAGTTGCCGAAGAGCGGGCCCCGCCCGCCGAACGTGCCCGCGCCGAAGCTCAGGGCCGGCACGTGCAGTCCGGACGAACCCAGTCGCCTGTATTCCATGACCGCTCCTCGGTCCGCGCCGCCGTACGGGAGCCCGCGGGGACCCGACACCGACTAACGGGCCTGTAGTTCCGTTAAGGTGGCACCGACGATAGCAGCGCGAGCCGCTTAACGAAACAGGAGTCCCGTTTATGGTGGCGAAGGACGTGGCGAAGGACCAGGACCCCGGTACCGTCCGGCCGGGCGGGCGCACCGCCCGGGTGCGGACGGCGGTGCTCGCCGCCGCCGGCGACGCGCTGGCCGAACAGGGCTTCGCCCACCTCGACCTGGCCGACGTCGCCCGCCGCGCCGAGGTGGGCCGTACGACCGTCTACCGCCGCTGGGGCACCGTGACCGGCCTCGTCGCCGACCTGCTCGCGGACATGGCCGAGACCTCGCTGCCGCGCACCGAGACCGGCTCGCTGCTGGGCGACCTCACCGCCAACGCGCAGCTGGTGCGGCGCACCCTCGCCGACCCGCGGCAGGGCGCCCTGTTCCGCGCGGTGATCGCCGCCGCCACTTGCGAACCGCGCACCGCCGAGGCGCTGCACCGCTTCTACGACACCCGGGTCCAGGAGTGGGCGCCCTGCGTCGAACAGGCCGTCGCCCGGGGCGAGGCACCCGAGGGCACCGACCCCTGCGAGGTCGTCCGCGCGGTCTCCGCGCCCCTGTACTACCGCCTCCTCACCACCGCCGACGCCCCCGACGAGGCCGCCGCCCGCCGCGCGGCGGCCGCGGCCGCCACCGCGGCCCGCGCCGGCGTCTACGTCCGCACGCAGCCCCGTCCCGCCCGGCCCTGACGCCCGGACCTGCGGGGGGACCCTGCCGGCGGGTCATTGCAGGCGCATAGGGTCGGGGGTCATGGAATACCGTCACCTCGGCCGCAGCGGCCTGTTCATCAGCGAGATCGCCTACGGCAACTGGCTCACCCACGGCTCCCAGGTGGAGGAGGACGCCGCCACCGCGTGCGTGCGGGCCGCCCTCGACGCGGGCATCACCACCTTCGACACCGCCGACACCTACGCGCAGACCCGCGCCGAGTCGGTGCTCGGCCGCGCGCTGAAGGGCGAGCGCCGCGAGGGCCTGGAGATCCTCACCAAGGTCTTCTGGCCCACCGGCCCGGGCCTCAACGACCGCGGCCTGTCCCGCAAGCACATCGCCGAGTCGATCAACGCCTCGCTGCGCCGGCTCCAGACCGACCACGTGGACGTCTACCAGGCGCACCGTTTCGACGTCTCCACTCCGCTGGAGGAGACGATGGAGGCGTTCGCCGACGTCGTGCACTCCGGCAAGGCGCACTACATCGGCGTCTCGGAGTGGACCGCGGACCAGATCCGGCGCGGCCACGCGCTCGCCCGCGAGCTGCGTATCCCGCTGGTGTCCAACCAGCCGCAGTACTCCGCGCTGTGGCGGATCATCGAGGGCGAGGTCGTCCCGACCTGCGAGGAACTCGGCCTGGGCCAGGTGGTGTTCTCGCCGATCGCGCAGGGCGTGCTGACCGGCAAGTACCTGCCCGGGCAGCAGCCCCCGGCGGGCTCGCGCGCCACCGACGACAAGGGCGGCTCCGGCATGATCAGCCGCTGGATGCGCGACGACGTGCTGGAGCGGGTGCAGCTGCTCCAGCCGCTCGCCGCCGAGGCAGGCCTGTCCACCGCGCAGCTCGCGGTCGCCTGGGTGCTCCAGAACCCGAACGTGTCCGCGGCGATCATCGGCGCCTCCCGCCCCGAGCAGGTCACGGAGAACGCCAAGGCCGCCGGTGTGACGCTGGAGGCCGAGCTGATGGCGCGGATCGAGGAGGCGCTTGCCCCCGTCGCGACCACCGACCCGAAGCGGGTCCACGACAACGTGCCCGAGCGCCGCTGACCGCGCGGCGACTGCCCGGCCGGGCCCGTGCCGCCGCGCGTGGCGGTACGGGCCCGGCCCGCGCCGGGCGTACGCTGACGAGACCGCCCAGACCTCCCCCGCAGACGTCCGCCGAAGGCACGCCCGCCCGATGACCCGCACGCCGTACGACCCGCCGCCGGCCCCGCCGCACCGGTCGCCGTACTCCCGGCGCGGCCTGGCGTGGGCGGTGGGGCTCGCGGCGGCGTTCGCGGCGCTGGCCGCGGTGGTGCTCACCCGCCACGGCACCCCCTACCCCTTCGACACCGGCCCGGTCGACTGGTCGGTACGGCACCGCCCGCACGCCTGGTCGACGGCCGGCCGCTACGTGACCGACGCGGGCACGGGCCCCTTCCCCTACGTGGCGGCGGCGGTCGGCGGGTGGCTGGGCGGCAGCCGGGGGCGGGCGGCCGGCGCCCGCGCCGGGGTGCCCACCGCGCTGCTCGCGGTGGTGGCGCTGCTCGCCGAGCAGATCGTGCGCACCGCGCTGATGACGGCCTTCCACCGGGCGCGGCCCCCGGCCGCGGACTGGGCGGTGGCCGTGACGGGGCACTCCTTCCCGTCCGGGCACACCTCGTCGAGCGCGATGGCGGCCGGGCTGCTGGCGTGGGGCGCGCTGCGGGCCCGCCCGGGTGCGGTGGGCCGGACCGTGGCGGCGGTGTGCGTACTGGCCGCGGCCGCGATCGGCTGCTCCCGGGTCTACCTGGCCGTGCACTGGCCCACGGACGTGCTCGGCGGCTGGCTGTACGCGGGCTGCTGGCTGCTGCTGGTGCTGCCGCCGCTGAGCCGGTTCGCCCGCGCTCAGGAACGCGCGGGCGGTGCCGGTGGTAGCGGGGGCGGGGTCAGACGGTGACGCCGTGGGCGCGCAGGAAGTGCAGCGGGTCGATGTCGTCGCCGTAGTCCGGCCCGGTGCGCATCTCGAAGTGCAGGTGGGGGCCCGTCGCGTTGCCGGTCGCGCCCGAACGCGCGATCCGCTGGCCCTCGTTGACGTGCTGCCCGACCCGCACCGAGATCTGCGAGAGGTGGCCGTACTGGCTGTACTCGCCGTCGGCGTGCTTGATGACGACCTGGTAGCCGTACGCCCCGCCCCAGCCGGCGCTGACCACGGTGCCCGCGGCGACGGAGTGCACCGCGGTGCCGGTGCCGACGAGGAAGTCCACGCCGGTGTGCTGGCCGCTGGCCCAACTGCTGCCGCCCACGTGGTAGCCGGTGCCGATGGCGGCGTGCACGGGCACGGTCCAGCTGGACGTCTTCTTGGCCGCGGCCGCGGGGTGGGCCTTCTTCGGCGCGGACTTCGGCGCGGACTTCGCGGCGGGCTTGGCGGGGGCCGCCTTGGCGGCGGACTTCGCGGCGGGCTTCGCCGGCGCGGCCTTGGCGGACGTGCCGAGCGTGAGGTGCTGGCCGGGTCTGATCAGGTCGGGGTCGTCGCCCACCACCGCGCGGTTGCCCGCGTACAGCGCCGGCCAGCCGCCCTCGACCCGGTGGTCCGCGGCGATGCCCGAGAGCGTGTCGCCGCGCACGACGGTGTAGGGGTCGCCGGCGGCGGGCTTCTTCGCCGGTGCGGCCTCCGAGACGGGCGCGGCTTTCCCGGCCGCGGGCTTCTTGGCTTCGGGCTTCTTGGCCGCGGGCTTCTTGACCTCGGGCTTCGCCGCCGCCTTCGCCGGCTCGGCCTTCTTCGGTGCGGCCTTCTTCGTCCCGGTGGTCACGTGCACGGTGTGCGAGGCCGTCGCCGCCTCGCGGGTCAGCCCGGCCCGCAGGGAGCAGACCGGCCACGCGCGCGGCCCCTGGCTGTCGAGCACCTTCTCGGCGACCGCGATCTGCTCGCTCTTGGAGGCGAGGTCGGCGCGCGGGGCGTACGCGGTCCCGCCGTAGGCGCGCCAGGTGCTGGCGGTGAACTGGAGCCCGCCGTAGTACCCGTTGCCGGTGTTGATCTTCCAGTTGCCGGAGGACTCGCACTTGGCGACCTTGTCCCAGACCCCGGTCGTGGCCGCCTGCGCGCTGCCCACGGCGATCAGCGGCAGCGCGAGCCCGGCGCCGCCCGCGGTGACGGTCAGCGACGCCTGCGAGACCCGGCTCGGACGGTAGCGGCGGTGGCGTCCGCGTAAGGCCATGGCACGCGTCCTTTCCCTCCCCTGCCCGGGCCGTCCCGGGCGGGCCGAAGAAGCGGCCCAAAGATAGGCCCGCCCCGGCGCCGCCACAAGAGCACCCGCACCCGCACCAGGTGGGACTAGGCGGCGCATCCGGGGCGTTGTACTCCAAGTGACCTCCGTGCTGCGCGCCACCCCGTTCTCCGTCCTGGACCGGTCCCGGACCCGTCAGGGCGAGGACCCGCCGTCGGCGCTGCGCGAGACCGTCGGCTTCGCCCGCCGGATCGAGGCGCTGGGGTACCACCGGTTCTGGGTCTCGGAGCACCACAGCGTGCCCGGGGTGGCCGGGTCGGCGCCCACGGTGCTCGCGGCGGCCGTGGCCTCGGCCACCTCGCGGATCAGGGTCGGCACCGGCGGGGTGATGCTGCCCAACCACCGGCCGCTGGTGGTGGCCGAGCAGTTCGGGGTGCTGGAGTCGCTCTTCCCCGGGCGGATCGACATGGGCCTGGGCCGCTCGGTCGGTTTCACCGGCGGGGTGCGCAAGGCGCTGGGCCACGGCAAGGAGGCCGCCGACGGCTTCGGCGACCAGATCGCCGAGTTGCTCGGCTGGTTCGACGGCTCGCAGCGCGCCTACCCGCAAGTGCACGCCTGGCCCGCCGAGGGGCTGCGCCCGGCGCCCTTCCTCCTCGCCACCGGCAGCGGCGCCGACCTGGCCGCCGCCCACGGCCTGCCCCTGGTGATCGGCGCGATACGGGGCGAGGACGCGATGCTGCGGGCCGTGGACCGCTACCGCGCCGCCTTCCGCCCCTCGCCGTGGGCCGCCGCGCCCTATGTGGTGCTCTCCGGCACCGTGGCCGTCGCCGCGACCGGCGAGGCCGCCCGCCGCCTGCTGGTCCCCGAGGCGTGGGCCACCGCCTACTCGCGTACGCACGGCGTCTTCCCCGCGCTCGCGCCCGACGCCTCGATCGCCGCCGCCGCGATGTCCGACGCCGAGCGCGAGCGCTTCGAAGCGGCGATGTCCGGGCAGGTCAGCGGCAGGCCGGACGAGGTCGGGGCGCGGCTGGAGTCCCTGCTGACCCGCAGCGCGGCCGACGAGTTCCTGGTGACCACCAGCACCTACGACCGCGCCGAACTCCTGGAGTCCTACCGCCTGCTGGCCGAGCTGCTGTGCTGACCGCCGCACCCGACGGGCGGTCAGCTCACCCCGCCCGGGGGCGAGGTGACGGCACGTCCGGTCGGCCGCGGGCACTCCCCCGACGGAGCAGCGGCCTCACCGGGATGGACGGCGCCACCGCGCCAGTGGCGTTCATCATTCCTACGGTGATCGCATGACTGCCATCCGTCCCGTTCGCCCCTCCGGTCGCCGCCGCACCGCCGCACCCGCCGCCCTGCCGGCCGCCGTGCTGGCCGCCGCCTGCTGCCTGACCGCGCTGACCGCAGGACCGGCCGCAGCCGCCGGCGGCTCGGCCGGCACCTCCTCCCAGGCGTCGGTGGACCGTACGCTGCTGGCCGAGCCCGGGGTGCACGTCATGCCCCGCGCCGGCGCGCCCGACCTGCCGTCCGGGCTGTCCGCGCTGTCCTGGACGGTCTCCGACGCCCGCACCGGCCAGGTGCTGGCCGCGAAGGACGCGCACCGCAAGCTCCCGCCCGCCTCCACCCTCAAGACCCTCTTCGCCGACACGGTGCTGCCCCGCTTCCCCGGCGACCTCAAGCACAAGGTCAAGGACTCCGACCTGGCCGGGCTCGGCGAGGGCAGCAGCCTGGTCGGGGTGCAGCCCGGCCAGACGTACACCGTCGCCGACCTGTGGCGGGGCGTCTTCCTCGCCTCCGGCAACGACGCCGTGCACGTCCTGGCGAACATGAACGGCTCCGTGGCGAAGACCGTCACCGACATGCAGGCCAAGGCGCGGATGCTGGGCGCCCTGGACACCCACGTCGTCACCCCGGACGGGTACGACGAGCCGGGGCAGGTCTCCTCGGCGTACGACCTGGCGGTGTTCGCCCGGGCCGGGCTCGACAACCCGGACTTCGCGCGGTACGCCTCGACGAAGGACTCGCAGTTCCCCGGCGGCTACGACGCGCACGGCTCGTACGTCTCGTCCTTCGGCATCGAGAACACCAACCGGCTGCTGACCGGCGAGAAGGGCGTCAGCGCGTACCCGGGCCTGGTCGGCGTGAAGAACGGCTACACCACGAACGCGGGCAACACGCTGGTCGCCGCCGCCCGCAAGAACGGCCGTACGATCATCGTCTCGGTGATGAACCCGCAGTCCGGCGAGACCAACGCCGTCTACACCGAGGCGGCCAAGCTGCTCGACTGGGGCTTCGCCGCGGCGGGCCACACCACTTCGGTGGGCACGCTCAACGCCGCGGCGCCCGCGCGGTCCGCCGACGCCGAGCAGGCCGGGAGGACCGGGAAGGCCGCCGGCGCCGGGGGGAGCGCCAAGGCGGCCGGTTCGGCGCCGCAGGAGGCGCACGCCGCCCCCGTCGCCGCGCACTCCGCGGTGGCCTCGCCGACGGCCTGGGCGGTCGGCGGCGCGCTGGTGCTGCTCGCCGGCACCTCGGTGGTGGTCCTGCGGCGGCGCGGCACCGCGAAGAACCGGTGAAGCTCCTGGCAGAGGGGTACTCTCTGTGACGGGGCGGTCGGGCCGGGCGGTGGGCGCGAGCCGGCGGCCGCCCGTGCGCTGACACGCGCCGCCGGAGGGGGAGCCGCAACCAGATGAGCCGTCGTTCGACCGGGTCGGTGGCCACATGGGCCGAGACCCAGCGCCAGCAGCAGCGGCAGGCGGAGGCCCAGCACCGGGCCCGCGAGCAGCAGCGGCGCGAGGCCGAACGGCGGCAGCGGGCCGCCGAGCGCGCCCAGGCCCGCGCGCAGCGCGAGCAGCAGGCGGCGTACCGGCAGCGCCGCGAGGAGGACGCGCGCCGGCGCACCGACGAACTGGACCGCCGCCGGGCCGAGTTGGCGGGCCTGCTGCGGGCGGGCTGCGCGGCGCCGCTCTTCTCGCCCGAATCGCTGGTGCTCTCCGAGGAGTTGGAGCCCTTCGCGCCCGGCCCGCTCGCGGTGCCGGTGGCGCTGCCGCGGCTGGAACAGTACGCCCCGGCTCACCGCTCGGCCTGGAGCCTGGGCCGCCAGGACCGGCAGGTCCGCGAGCGCTACGAGCACGACCTGGCGGTCGCGCGGGCCGCGGAGGCGCAGCGGCAGCGCCAACTCGCCGACTACCAGGAGCGCTACCGCGCCTGGGCGCAGCAGCGGCTGGCCGAGGTGCGCCGGCACAACGCGGGGGTGCGCGACGCGCTGGACCGGCTGCGCGCCGCCGAGCCGGAGGCGGTCGAGGAGTATCTGACCGGGGCGCTGTACGCGTCGCGGGCGTGGCCGGAGGGGCTGCCGCGGCAGGTGTCGGCGAGTTTCGAGGCGGCCGAGCGGCAACTGGTGCTGAACTGGGAGCTGCCCGCGTTCTCGGTGCTGCCGCAGGCTGCCGCGGTGCGCTACCTGCCGAGCGTGGACCGCGACAAGGAGGTGGCCGCCCCGGTCACCGAGCGGCGGGCGGCCTACCGGGACCTGCTGGCGCAGTGCCTGCTGCTGGTGCTGCGCGAGCTGTTCGGCGCGGACCGGTTCGGCCTGCTGGACTCGGTGGTGCTCAACGGCTTCGTGGACGGCACCGATCCGGCCACCGGGCACCGCAGCGCGGTGTTCCTGGCCACCGCGGCGGTCTCCCGGGCGGACTTCGCCGCGGTGAACCTCGCACAGGTCGACGCGGTGGACTGCCTGGTGGACGGGCTGGGCGGCGAGCTGTCGGCGCGCCCGGACCGGCGGGCGGCGGTGGCGCCGCTGCGGCAGCCGGGCGAGGCGGGCCGCCATGTGGTCACGCACGGCGGCGGCGAGGAGCCGGACCTGCTGACGATGGACCCGCTGGAGTTCGAGGAGCTGGTCGCCGAGTTGTTCCGGGCGATGGGCATGCGCGCGCTCACCACGGTGCGCTCCGGTGACGGCGGGGTCGACGTGGACGCGCTCGACCCGGACCCGATCCGCGGCGGCAAGATCGTGGTGCAGGTCAAACGCTACCGCAACACCGTCTCGCCCAGCGCCGTCCGCGACCTTTACGGCACGGTGCAGTCCGAGGGCGCCAACAAGGGTGTCCTGATCACCACTTCGGGCTTCGGGCCGACCTCGCACACCTTCGCCAACGGCAAGCCGCTGACGCTGGTGTCGGGCCCGGAACTGGTGGACCTGCTCCACCAGCACGGGCTGGGCGGGCAGTTGGGCCGGACCCCGGCCGTGGCCGCCGGCGGCCAGGCGCCGACGGCCGGACAGGACCTGGGTGTCGATGACGAGCCGGACGCGAGCGTGCTGGGCATGTGGTGGGCCGGGGACGTGGCGCTGGACGTGTGCGCGCTGGTGTGCGCGGGCGGCCGGGTGCTCGGCGATGACCACTTCGTCTTCTACAACAACCCGCGCACCCCGGACGGCAGTGTGCGGATGATGCCGCCGCTCGGCGGTGACAAGGCGGCGATCTGGGTGGGCTTCGACCGGCTGCCGGCCACCGCGGACCGGGTGGTGCTGGTCGCGGCGATCGACCCCGCGGTGAACCCGGATGCCGACCTGGCGGGCTTCACCGACGCCCGGATACGCCTGACCGACCCGCAGGGCAGCGAGGCGGACCGGCTGGCTGTCTCCGACGGCCGCCCCGGCGAGACCGCGCTCGTGCTCGGCTCCTTCCGCCGCCGCTCCGGCGACGACTGGGCCTTCGTGCCCGGCGGCAAGGGCTACCAGGGGCCCGGCGGCCTGGTCGAGCTGGTGCAGGAGCACGGCATCGAGGTGGAGTAGGGCGGCGGCGGTCCGCCGTGTGCTACAGTCACCGTAGGGACTTGTAGGTTGCGTCTTTTCTGACAGCGCCTCGTCCCCTCCCCCGCTCGGTTCTCGTCCGAGTGCGGTGCCTTCTCCCGCAGTGCGCGTCCCGCCGCTCCCCACGTCCGACGTCGTGGTGCGTGCGCCGAGCCGCACGGCGCGTCTTTCCGTACGGCGCGCTTTCCCGTACGGCGCGGCAGCGGCGGTCCTCTCCCGCCCGCGCCCTGCCGTCCTCCGCGGTACCCGGAGCGTGAGTCCTCCGCCCGGACCGCCCCTCCCCCTCCCATGCGACCCGGTGGCGCCCGACGCCGCCGACCCGAACTTTCCGTCCGCGAAAGGACGACTTCCATGACCGACACGATCACCTACCCCACGACAGACATCACGACCGAACGCCCGCCCGCCCGGCGGGAGGTGCCGCAGCGGGTGACCGGCGTGCTCGACACCGAGCGCGGCGGCCAGGCCCGGCTGCGCGGCCCCGGCCTGCTCCCCTCGCCCGACGACCCGGCGGTGCCGCAGGCGCTGGTGCGCCGTGCCGGGCTGCGCAGGGGCGACCTGGTCGAGGGCACCACCGGCAAGCCGGGCGCCCTCGCCGACGTCCACCTGGTCAACGGGCTGCCGCCCGCCCCGGCGCGCCCCCGCTTCGCCGACCTCACCCCGCTGCACCCCAAGGAGGCGCTGCGGCTGGAGAGTTCGGCACTGAGGGGCTCGCCGGCCGCCGCGAACCGGGTCATCGACCTGATGGCGCCGGTCGGCAAGGGCCAGCGCGGGCTGATCGTCGCGCCGCCCAAGGCCGGCAAGACCGTGCTGCTCCAGGGCATCGCGGCCGCGGTCGCCACCAACCACCCCGAGGCGCACCTGATGGTGCTGCTCGTCGACGAACGGCCCGAGGAGGTCACCGAGATGCGGGCGAGCGTCCGCGGCGAGGTCATCTCCTCGACCTTCGACCAGCCCGCCCGGCAGCACATCCAGGTCGCCGAACTCGCCGTCGAGCGCGCCAAGCGGCTGGTCGAGCAGGGCCGAGACGTCGTCCTGCTGCTCGACTCCCTGACCCGGCTGTGCCGCGCCCACAACAACAGCGGTGCCGGCAGCGGCCGTACGCTCTCCGGCGGGGTGGACGCCGCCGCGCTGCTCGGGCCGAAGAAGCTGTTCGGCGCGGCCCGGCTCGCCGAGGAGGGCGGGTCCCTCACGATCCTGGCGACCGCGCTGGTCGACACCGGCTCGCGCGCCGACGACTTCTACTACGAAGAGCTCAAGAGCACCGGCAACATGGAGCTGCACCTCGACCGGTTCCTCGCCGAGCGGCGGGTCTTCCCCTCGATCGACATCGCGACCTCCGGCACCCGCCGCGAGGAACTGCTGCTGCCCGCCGAGGAGTTGGCCGTCCGCCACCACCTGCGCCGGGCCCTGGTCTCCCGCGACCCGCACGCCGCCACCGAAGTGCTCCTCACCCGCCTGCGCGAGACCCCGACGAACGCGGACTTCCTGCGCACCGCCCGCGCCACCCTCCCCGGCGCGGCATAGCCCCGCGCGAGTACCGGCCCGCGCCGCGGGGCCCCGCCACACCGGCGGGGCCGCCGCGTCCGTCAGATGGTGACGCCGTGGCCGCTCATGTACGCCACCGGGTCGATGTCCGAGCCGTAGCTCGGCGTGGTGCGCACCTCGAAGTGCAGGTGCGGGCCGGTGACGTTGCCGGTCGCGCCCGACACGCCGATCTGCGTGCCCTCGGTGACGGTCTGGCCGGCGGAGACCAGTACCTTCGACAGGTGGCCGTACAGCGTGTACTTGCCGTCGGCGTGGCGGACGATCACGTCGTTGCCGTACGCGCCGTCCCAGCCGGCCGAGACCACGGTGCCCGCGGCGACGACGTGCACGGGGGTGCCGGAGCCGACGAGGAAGTCGACGCCGGTGTGGGAACCGCTGGACCACAGCGAGCCGGACGCCTTGTAGCCGGTGCCGATGGCGGCGTCGCCGACGGGCTTCATGTAGCCGGTGGCGGCGGACTTCGCGGCGGTGGTGGTCGCGGTGGCAGCGGTGGCGCTCTTGACCGGGGTGGCCGCGCCGGCGTGGGTCGCGGCCACCAGCGGCAGCACCAGCGCGGCGCCGCCGGCGCCCGCGGCCACGTAGAGGCGGGTGAGACGGGGCAGGCGGCGGCCGCCCAGGGTGCTGGACCTGCGGTGCCGGTTGTGTGCGGGCATGGGGGATGTCCTCTCCTACGCCTGCGAGGTGAGCTGTCGGGTTCGGGCAGGAGATGCCCGGCCGCGGCTGCGGCTTCACCCCGAGCCGCCCGGGTGCGGCCGCCGCTGGCGCGGCGGCCGGTCCGGGCGGCGGACTACCGTGGGTCCCCCGCTCCTGCCGTGTCGGTGCTCGGGTGGTCCGCGCGTCGGGCGGTGGCAGGACTCGGCGGTCCGCCCGGCGGATGGGATGCGGGGGTGCCCCGCACCGACGGAACCTAGGGGACCGGCCCGGCCCGGGCAAACAGCGCCGGGCGCCGGAGCGCAGGCCGCCGTCACGGTCGGCGACCGTGCCCCCGAATGTCCGTGATGCGAGCGTTGCGCCGGGTGCGCCGACCGCCACCGTCCATCACGAACAGCCCGCCGCCGCGACGTTCCGTGCGACCTCGCACCGCGCACCGTACATGTCCGGCGACCACCCGGTGATCCCGCTCACAGAAGTCCCAATTGCCCGAATTAGCATGGTATTTCAGGTCATGCTGTGACCTGCGGCACGCAGGTTCCCCGGGTCGCGCGAGGCCGCTTCAGAAGGTGCCCGCGGGACCGGTGAGGCGGTGGTCGAGCATGCGGGCGAGGCGGTAGGCGACCGGGCGGAAGCCGATCGCCGGAAGGTGTCCGGCCGCGTGCGGGGACGCGGACGGCCACTGCGCGGACATGTACCGGTGCCCGGCGTCGTACGCCCAGGCCAGCGCGGTCGCCAGCAGGACCCGGCTGATCCCCTCGCCGCGGAACGCGGGTTCGACGTACATCTCGACGAGTTCGACGCAGGACGCGGGCACCACCGGGTCGGGCCGCGCGGGGACCAGCACCACCATGCCGATCTCCTCGCCCCGCCGGGACGCGATCCACGCGCCGCACCGGGTGTCCGCCAGCGCGGCCGCGTAGTGCACGCGCAGCGCCGCCAGCGCGGCCTCCGGCTGCGGCTGGAAGGTCGCGGTGCCGCGCTGCCGCCGGGCGGACTCCGCGGCCATCCGGCCGATCTGCGGCAGGTCGCCCGGCCCGGCCCGGCGGATGGCCAGCCCCTCGACCCCGCGCGGCTGCCGCCCGCGGGCCTTGACCGCCATCAGCCCGCAGACCCGCTCCCGACCGAACCCGAGGTCGGACCAGGGCGCGGTGCCGACCTCGCCGGCCGGCACGTCCACGTAGTGCGCCAGCCGCTGGTCGGCGACGAGCCGTTCGGCGACCCGGACGTACAGCGCGCGCAGCACCTCGCTCTCCCGCCCGGCGGGCAGCGCGTGGCCGCCGTAGGGCACGAGCGCAGCACGCGGGTGGCCGCGCAGGGCGGCCGGGTCGTCGGGGGCGAGGTCGACCGGTACGGCCGCCAGGTGCCCGATCAGGCCGCCGTCGCCGTCGAGCGCGCGGACCGCCTCGATGCCGGGCGTGCGGTGCAGCCCGTCGAGCAGTTCCCCGCCGCGCACCGGGCCGTCGGCGAGCCAGGACCGCTGCGAGGGAGGGCGCCGGGCCCGGGCGAACCAGCGGTCGTACCGCTGGACGGCGAGGGGTATGTGCTCGGTGGTCAGCGGCGCGATGGCGACAGTCATGGTGCTCGTGGACGCTAGCGGTGGGCGCCGTCCCAGGGCAAGGCGGGCCCGGCCGGGGGCGGGGACAGGTCGGGACGGGTGCCGCCAAGCGCCCGAAAGTCGGTGCCGCGCACGGGCGTTCAGGCCCGCCTCACCCTGTCCATGCCGGGTGGTTGGGGTCGTCCGCGCGCACCAGGACGTCCGCGGCCTCCTCCGGCAGCGCCTCCCGCGCATACCGCTCGTACGCGGGCAGCGTCCACCGCTCCGGCGCGGGGGTGCGCCGGGCCAGCGCCGCCGGGGACAGCCGCAGATGGACGGTGAGGTCGAACGGCAGGCCCTGCCCGAGCAGCAGCGGGCCGTCCAGCAGCAGCACGCCGCCGGGCGGGAGTTCCACGTATCCGGCCCGGGTGGAGCGGTCGGTGCGCGGGTCGCGCAGCGAGGGCAGGGCGCGGCCGGTGCCGCCCGGGCCGAGCGGGTCGAGCACCTCGCGGCGCAGCGCCCCGGTGTCCAGCCAGAGCTGGTAGTAGGCGTCGACGTCCTCGTGGCCGTACTCCAGCCGGAGCGAGGCCGGGCGCCAGAAGGTGTCGGCGCCGACCCGCAGCACCGGTCGGCCGAGGGCGGGCAGCGCGGCGGCGACGGCGTCGGCGAGGTCCGCGGGGCGGGCGGCCGGCGCGCCGTCGACGGCCACCCGCCACCAGGGGCCGGGCGGGCGGCCGGCGGCGATCCGTTCGGCGAGGGCGTCGGCGAGCTTGGGCCAGGTGATGGGGGTCGGCTGCACCCGGCCATCCTGCCGGACCCGGCCCAGGTGCCGCCCCGGCGGCCCGCCCTCACCCGTTCGGGCGAGAGGGCCGTACGGCACTGGAACCGGGAGCCGCCTCCTGCCGCGTCGCACCTCACCCGGGTGGCGGAAAGCGACGACATATCACCCGTTTGCCAGCGCGCACGATCTATTACCTTTTGTGAGCCTGGAAGGACTCACGGTGACCGTCCCCATCACCTCAGGAGAAGAGCCCCATGATCCTGTCCATCTCCGGCGTCGTCCTGCTCGGCGTCATCTGCTTCCTGTTCTTCCGCAAGGACGGCCTGAAGGTGTCCCACGGAGTGGTCTGCGCCCTCTTCGGGTTCTACCTCGCGGGCACCGCGATCGCCCCCAGCATCACCGCGGGCGGGGCGAGCCTGGCCGGCCTCATCGGCGGGCTCAAGATCTAGCCGTCCGGATCTCCAGGGCGTCCGGCGGCCACTCCTGCCCCTCCCCCGGGCCCGGCGGCGGTCGATCCGCCTCCGGGCCCGGCGCCGTTCCCGATCCCGCCACCCCCCGGCCCCGCGCGCGCCCGTGTCCCCCACGCGCCGTCCCCCACCCGAACCACCCATGGAGCACCCGTGGTCAGGCGTCCCCTTCCCAGCATCCTCACCAGCCGGCCGGCGCTCGCCCGCGGCCGCGACCTGGCGCGCACCGCGGCCGACGGCGCCGGTGACGTGCTGCACCCTGTCATCACCATCGCCCGGGGCATGCGCCGGCAGGCGTCGTGGGCCGGCGAGTGGTGGGGCCGCACCCCGAAGGACCGGCGGGGGCCGGCGCTGCTGCTGGCCGCGGCGGCCGTCGTGATCGTGGCGATGATGCCGTACGGGCCGATCCTCGGGGTCGCCGCGCTCGTGGCGTCCGCGGCGTGGCTGGGCCGGGAGCGCGGCGCGCCGGCGGCGGCCGGGCCGACCGAGGCCGAGGGGGTGCGGCTCCAGTCGCTCTACGAGGCGCTGGTGCCCTACCTGTCCGACCCGGGCGACCCCGCGCCGCTCTACGCCCACGACGGCAGCTGGGAGCGGGCGTTCAGCTCCTACGAGTTCCAGGACGGCCGGCTGGCGCGGCTGCACCTGCGCTACCCGGCGTACTTCACCGACGGCGAGGACGACTCCCGCACCCGGGTCGAGCAGCTGCTGCACGCCAAGGCCGGCCGCGGCCGGGAGTACCGCTTCGACTGGAACGAGGAGGAGAACCACCTCACCCTCACCGCCCTCCCGCCGCTGCCGACGGACATCGCCGCGCAGCGGTTCGTCACGTCGCCGGGCGAGACCGTGCTCGGCTTCACCGACGAGGGCGCGGTGCAGCGCACGGTGCCGGTGTCGGTCCCGTCCGCCGACGAGGGCGCCGACGGCGGCGACGGTACGGTCACCCGCGACGCCCCCGCCGTCCTGTGGCGGACCGGTGCCCGCTCCACCGAGCCGCACCTGCTGGCGCTCGGCCAGCCCGGCACCGGCACGACGAGCCTGCTCCGCTCGATCGCGCTCCAGGCGCTGGTCCACGGCGACGTGGTCGTCATCGACGGCGGCGGCACCGGGGAGTACGCCGCGCTGGCCGGCCGCCCCGGTGTGCTCGCCGTCGAGGACGGGCTGCTCGGCGCCGCGGCCACCCTGGAGTGGGCCGTCCACGAGACCGAGCGGCGGCTGATCGCGGTGAACCGGGCCCGGCAGGCGGGCCGCCCCGTCGCCGAGGACGTACGGCGGCCGCTGTGGATCGTCGTCGACCGGCCGACCTCCCTCACCCAACTCGCCCTCGCCGAGGGGCGGCCCGACCCGCAGGCCCTGCTCGACGTCCCCCTGCGGCACGGGCGCGCCGCCAATGTCGCGGTCGCCGTCGCCGACCAGCTCGACGCCACCGAAGCGCTCGCGCCGGTCGTCATCTCGCAGACCCGCGCCCGGGTCGTCCTCGGCCGCCTCGCCCCCGAACACGTCCAGGCCGTCCTCGGCGCGCCCCAACGCACCACCCCCGCGGCCGACGTACCCCCCGGCCGCGGTTACGCCCGTCTCGGCACCGGCCCCGTCCTCCGGCTCCAGGTCCCCGCGGCCCCCGACCCCTACGACGAGGAAGCGCCCGCCGCCCACCGTTCCGCCGTCCTCACCCTCCTCCCCTCCGACCCCACCCCCGCTCCCTCCTCTCCCCCCGCCCCACCCGACGACGCCCCTCCCCCGCTCGAAACCGTCACCCTCCGCAAGGGTGCGGTGATCCGTACGGTGGCCGACCTCGAGCTCGGCTGAACCCGACCCCCCGGGGTGGGGGTTGCTGTGAGTTGCGGGACCGCCCGCCGGCGGTGGGCTTGTCGCGCCGTTCCCCGCGCCCCTGGGTCTGCTCGGGTTCTCCTGCGGTACCCACCCTCCGGGGTGGTGGGTGCTGTCGTCCCGGGACCTTCGGCCGGTGGGGGGGCTTGTCGCGCAGTTCCCCGCGCCCCTGGGTGCGCTCGGGTGCTCCGCAAGTTGTGGTGGCTGTGGGTGCCCAGCCTCTGCCCACTCACGCACGCCACAGTTCGCGGAACAGCCGCACCTACTCAGGGGCGCGGGGAACTGCGCGACAAGGCACCGCGGACCGCAAGGTCCGAAGAGGCACGGAACCCACCACCCCGGAGGGTGGGCGCCGCAGGGAAACCCGAGCAGACCCAGGGGCGCGGGGAACTGCGCGACAAGCCACCGCGGACCGCAAGGTCCCGACGAGGCACGGAACCCACCACCCCGGAGGGTGGGCGCCGCAGGGAAACCCGAGCGCATTCAGGGGCGCGGGGAACGGCGCGACAAGCCACCCACCGGCGGGTGGTCCCGCAACCCGCGGAACCCACCGCCCCGGGGGGCGGGTCAGGCCACGAAAAGCCCAGAGGGCTCCGACCCCTCCGGGGCAGCGCCGGAGCGGACGAGTTCGGCGGCCTGGGCGAGGCGGGCGGCGGCCTCGTCGGCGGCGGGGCCGCTGACGGTGAAGGGAATGCGGATGTAGGACTCGAAGGCGCCGTCGATGCCGAAGCGGGGCCCGGCGGGGACGCGGACGCCGAGCCGTTCCCCGGTGACGGCGAGGCGGGAGCCGGAGACGTCGCCGGTGCGGACCCACATGGTCATGCCGCCGCGGGGCACGCTGAAGTCCCACCCGGGAGTGTGCGCGCGCAGGGCCGTGACGAGGTCGTCGCGGCACTCGCGGGCCCGGTCCCGCCGGGAGGCGAGCGCCTGCTCCCAGCCGTCGCCGCGCAGCAGCCAGGCGACGGCGAGCTGGTCGACCACGGGGGACGCGAGGTCGAGGTAGGCGCGGGCGGAGACGAGGCGGCGCACCACGTCGGGGGTGGAGCGCACCCAGCCGATGCGCAGCCCGGCCCAGACGCTCTTGCTGGCGGAGCCGACGGTCATCACGGTGCCGCCGCGGTCGAAGGCGGCGAGCGGCCGCACCCCGGACTCCTCGCCGTCCAGGACGAGTTCGGCCATGGTCTCGTCGGCGACCACCGTGGCGCCGGCGACGCGGGCGGCCTCGACGAGTTCGCGGCGCTCGTCGTCGCCGACGAGGGTGCCGGTCGGGTTGTGGAAGTCGGGCATGACGTAGACCATGCGGGGCGCGGCGTCGCGCATGACGCGGCGCCATATGTCCATGTCCCAGCCGCCGAGGCGTTCGCGCAGCGCGACGGGCACCAGGCGGGAGCCGGTCTCGCGGAAGAGCTCCAGCACGTTGGCGTAGCTGGGCGACTCCGCGGCGACCCGCTCGCCGTAGCCGACGGAGTGGCGGGCGACCGCGCCGACCGCGCCCATCGCGCCGGTGGTGACCATGATCTGCTCGGGCATGGTGGGCACCCCGCGGGCGGTGTAGCGGTCGGCGATGGCCTCGCGCAGCACCGGCAGCCCGGCGGGGAAGTCGCCGTGGGTGGCGGCGTAGGCGGGCAGTTCCGCGAGGGCGCCCTGCATGGCGCGGGTCAGCCACGGTTCGGGGGCGGACAGGGCGGCGGTGCCGAGGTCGATCACGGAGCCGGCGGCGTCGGGCGGCAGGGGCTCCAGGCTGCGGGAGGGCAGGATGTGGCCCTCGGGGATCGCGGTCCAGCTGCCGGCGCCGCGCCGGGAGTGCGCGAAGCCCTCGGCGCGCAGCGCCTCGTAGGCGGCGGCGACGGTGGTGCGGCTGACTCCGAGGGCGAGGGCCAGTTCGCGTTCGGCGGGCAGCCGGGCGGCCACCTGGAGCCGTCCTTCCAGCACCAGCAGCCGTACGCCGTCGGCGAGGCCGCGGTAGGCGGGCAGCTTCCGGGCGCCGGGGGCGGTCGCGGCGGCCCGGTCGGTCGCCGGCCGGGGCGTCAGGAGCCGGGCCAGATGCGCCGCGCTCACCGTAGCGGTCCACTGAGGCATGAAACTCAGTCCACCTTTCCCTGATTGGCCATGGCAGGAAACCGTCCGCAGGCCACACAGTGTCATGCGCGCTCGTCCACACGCCAGGGGGGTCCCTATGAGCCGTCCACTCGCCCACCGCCTCGTCGTCCTGTACGCCGGCCTCGCGCTGTACGGCGCGAGCGACGCCCTGCTGGTCCGGGCCTCGCTCGGTCTGGACCCGTGGGACGTCTTCCACCAGGGGCTCTCCCGGCTGACCGGGCTGAGCATCGGCGCCGTCTCCATTGTCGTCGGCGCCGCCGTTCTGCTCCTGTGGTGGCCGATCCGGCAGCGGCCGGGGCTCGGCACTGTCTCCAACGTGGTGCTCGTCGGGCTCTCGCTGGACGCCACCCTCGACCTGGTGCCCTACCACGCGGCACTCGCGGTGCGGGTACCGCTGATGGTGTGCGCCGTGGTGCTCAACGGCGTCGCCACCGGCCTGTACATATCCGCCCGCTTCGGCCCCGGCCCGCGCGACGGCCTGATGACCGGGCTGCACCGCAGGACCGGCCGCTCGCTGCGGCTGATCCGCACCGGCATCGAGCTGACCGTGCTGGTGGCGGGCTTCGCCCTCGGCGGCGGCGTGGGCGTGGGCACGGTGCTGTACGCGGTGTCGATCGGTCCGCTCGCCCAGTTCTTCCTGCGCCTGTTCGACGGCTCCGCGGCCACTACGACCGGCTCTGCGGTGATTCGCCGGGAAGCGCCGGAACACCGAGTGGTGGACACGATTTAGCCCTGAGGGGTGCGGGCGGGTAGTGTACGCGGTTGGCCCAGCGACCTGACCGCCGTCGACGGCAAAAGATACGACGACAGTGGGTGACATATCCCGCCAAGTGTGACAAATGGGATGTCGCTGGGTAGAAACAGGGGCGACACGACGGGCGACGCATATCCCGAAACGGGAATCTTCACCGCCGACCGGACGTTGACCGGATGACGACGACAGCGACACCTGTCCTGTGGGCGACCAAAAGCCCGGGAGGCACGATTCATGAGTGAGCGAGCTCTCCGCGGCACGCGACTCGGGGCCACCAGCTACGAGACCGACCGCGGCATCGATCTGGCCCCGCGCCAGACCGTTGAGTACGCATGCCGGAACGGACATCGATTCGAGATGCCGTTCTCGGTTGAGGCCGAGATTCCGCCGGAGTGGGAGTGCCGCGCCTGCGGCCAGACCGCGCTCTTGGTGGACGGAGAAGGTCCCGAGGAGAAGACCACCAAGCCGGCGCGCACGCACTGGGACATGCTGATGGAGCGGCGCACGCTCGAAGAGCTGGAGGAAGTGCTCGCCGAGCGGCTGGCCGTCCTCCGTTCCGGTGCGATGAACATCGCGGTGCATCCGCGCGACAACCGCAAGACCGCCTGACCGGACCCGGGTCCGCGGCGCCGCGGACCCGCCCGGGCCCGCACCCGCGGCGGCCCGCGATCCCTTCCGCCCGGCCGGAGCCCACCGCTCCGCGCCGGGCGCAGCTATGCCCCGGCGCGGGCCCGGCGGCGGCGCACCCGCGCCACCCCTGCGGCCACCGCTCCCCCGGCCACGACCGCGGCCAGGACCGACCACGCGACCGTGTGCCGCCGCGCCACCGGCGACGCCGGGGAGGCGTCCACGGCGATGACGGCCCGGTCGTTGCCCGGGGTGCGGTCGAAGGGGCCGTAGGTGCTGATGGTGCCCTGCGCGCCGGGCACCACCCGGTCGATGCGCACCCGGAAGCCGATGACGGTCGTCCGGCCCTGCGCCGGCCCCGGCCCGAAGGGGTCGGTGCCGATGTCGCAGACGAACGCGCCCCCGGACTTCGCGGGCCGGTCGCACGCCCAGGTGCCGCCGTCCTCCTCGATGGTGTACGGGATGGACGTCACCGTGGTGCCCTCCGGCGGCACCACCTTGAAGCCGCCCATCGTCTCGCTGCCCAGCGGACGCCCCGGGCCGTTGTTCCGCACCCCCAGCCGCACCGTGACCGTCTGGCCGACCCGGCCGCGTACGGTCGCGGTCACCGGCTGGTAGTCGGCCTGCACCGTGGTGGTGACACGGACGGTGCCGGTGGCGGCGGTGAAGCCGCGGTCCGCGGTCCTGGCCAGCGCCAGCGGGGCCTGCGTGCCGCGCACGGTGAACCCGGCCGGGCGGGTGCGGTCGGACGACCAGCTGTAGGTGAGGGTGCCCGACATCCGGCCCGCGGCGGCCGTGTAGCGGATCGGGGCGCTGGTACGGAAGGCGGTGTGCGGGCCTGCCGCGGTGGCGAAGCCGCACCAGGCCGAGGTGAAGGACGGGTCGAAGAAGCAGTTGCCCGGGCGCGAGGTGAGCTTCAGCCCGGGATCGGCGGAGACGGTCAGTGCGACGCCCTGCCGGGCGGCGAAGCGGCTGTGGTTGGCGAAAGCGAGGGTCACCGGGCGGGAGCTGCCCGGCGCCACGTCCTGCGCCGTCAGGTCCTTCCCGGGCACATCGAGGGAGGGGCCGCCCACCGTCATCCGGGTGGACCCGGTCACCTCGGCCGCGTTGTCCGCGACGGCGGTGTACGTCACCGTCCCGCCGTCACCGGGTGCGACGCCGTCCACGCCGTTCAGCGTGAAGGGCGCCTCGGACTCGCCGTCGTCGTTCTGCACGTCGCCGTAGGAGCAGGTGAACACCGCGCCGGACCGGGTGCAGTTCCCGCCGCCGCCCGCGCTCACCCGGGCGACGCCGGCGAGCCCCGAGGCGTCCACGACGACCCTGACATCGCGGGCCGGGCCCGCGTCGCTCGCCCGCACGGAGACGGGGATGACGAAGCCGCTGTTCGTGCCGTCGGCGCCCTCGTCCGCCGCGTACATCACGAATGTCTTCGGCGCCTCGGCCCGCAGCACCACCCGACCCGCCCCGGCCGCGGCCGCGGGCAGAGCGGTCGCGAACGGCACCGCCGCCACCAGGAGACCGCCCAAAGCCACGGACAGGGCGCGGGCGGCGGTGCGTACCCGCCGCAACAGCATGATCATGCGGGCACTATGCCAACTCCCGCCCCCGCACACCATTTCCGCCTCTGGCGGCGCTCCCGTGCCCGCTCAGTCCCGGTTGACGACCTCGCCCTGGACGACCTTGTCCCCGCCGCCCGCGGGACCCCCGCCGGGGCCGCCGCGCCCGCCCCCGAAGCCACCCGGACCACCCGGGCCACCGAAACCGCCGAAGCCGCCAGGTCCGCCGAGTCCGCCGCCTGGCATCGGCACCGCGCGCGAGAGCAGCGCCCGGTCCACCCGGCGGCCGATGAAGGCCCGGGTCGGCGGGAAGAGCAGCACCAGCGCCACGGCGTCGGAGACGAAGCCCGGGATGATCAGCAGCAGCCCGCCCAGCATGGCGAGGCCGGTGCGGCCGCCGCCCTGCGGCGGGCCGGGGGCGACCCCCTGCTGCTGGGCGCTGACGGACGCCGTCAGATTCCGCCAGGCGCTGCGCCCGGCCCGCTTGACCGCCGCGGCGCCCAGCACCAGCCCGGCCAGGATGCACAGGAACACGACGAAACCGCTGGTCGCCCCGGCCACCAGGATCAGCAGCCAGATCTCCAGCACCGCCCAGGCCGCGATCGCGAGGGGCACGATGGTGCGGGCCCGGGAGCGCCGCCGTCGCTGCGGCCGGACCGGTGGCGGTGTCGTCGTCGTCATATCTCAAGTGTGCCAAAGACCGGGTAAAGCCCGGCTCAGGGTTGCCCCCTTCCCCTGGCTCCCGCCGGCTCCCACCCCGGCGCCGGCTACGGCAGCGGGCGGCGCCCGGTGATCTTGCCGGCGCGGGCGCCCACACCCCAGGCGGTGACCCGCCACAGCGCCTCGGCCACGATGTTGCGGCTCATCTTGCTGTCGCCGCGCTCGCGCTCCACGAAGGTGATCGGCACCTCGACCACGTGGAAGCCCGCCTTCACCGCGCGCCAGGCCAGGTCGACCTGGAAGCAGTACCCGGCCGAGGCGATGTCGCCCAGGCCCAGGCTCTCCAGGGTCTGCCGCCGGAAGGCCCGGTAGCCGCCGGTGACGTCGCGCAGCGGCACGTCGAGCATCAGCCGCGAGTAGGTGCTGCCGCCGCGGGAGAGGTACTCGCGGTGCTTGGGCCAGTTGACCACCCGGCCGCCGGGAATCCAGCGCGAGCCGAGCACCAGGTCGGCGCTCTTCAACGCGGTGAGCAGCCGCGGCAGTTCCTCCGGCTGGTGCGACCCGTCGGCGTCCATCTCCACCAGCACGCCGTAGTCGTGGTCGATGCCCCACTGGAACCCGGCGAGGTAGGCCGCGCCCAGGCCCTCCTTGCCCTTGCGGTGCATCACGTGCACCTGCGGGTCGTCGGCGGCCATCTCGTCGGCCAGCTTCCCGGTCCCGTCGGGGCTGTTGTCGTCCGCGATCAGGATGTCCGCGTCGGGCACCGAGGCCCGGACCCGCTTGACGATCGGCCCGACGTTCTCCGCCTCGTTGTAGGTGGGGATGATGACCAGGACCTTGCCGAGGGAGTCAAAGCTCCGCTGCCCGTCCTCGTTCACTGCTGCGACTGCCCTTTCGCCATGCGCGTGCGCTCCAGCCTGCCGATCGCGACGGCGGCCGCGCAGGACAGGAGACCCACCATAGCGAGTGCCCACTCAGGTGCCGCACCGACTCGGTCCGCGACCGTCTTCTCGTCGCGCAGCGGAATGTCGGCGCTGATGACCTGCTGGGTGAACTCCTTGCTGCGTTTCTCGATCGTCCCGTCCGGCTCGACCACCGCGCTGATCCCGCTGGTCGCCGCGGTGACCACGGCCCGGCCGTGCTCGACCGCGCGCAGCTTGGACATCGCGAGCTGCTGGTCGGGCTGGCCGGTGCGGCCATACGTTGCGTTGTTGGTCTGTACGACGATGGCTTGGGCGCCGGCGTTCACTGTGTCGCGAACAATTCCGTCGTAGGCCACCTCGAAGCAGATCACGTCGCCGAGGTTCGCCGGGCCGATCCGGAGCACTCCGGTGCTCTTACCTGGGTAGAAGTCCTTCGGGATCTCGTTCAGCATCGGAATGACCTTGGTCAACTCTTTACGGAACGGGACGTACTCGCCGAAGGGCACCGGGTGCTGCTTCGTGTAGTGGTCGCCGGGGCCGGTGAGCGGGTCCCACACGATGCCCTCGTTCTGCACGTGGTCCTTGTCCGGGCCGTCCACCAGCGCCCCGACCAGCACCGGCACGCCCACCGCCTGGACCGCCTCGCTGATCTTCGCGTACGCCTGCGGGTAGGTGAAGGGGTCCAGGTCGGAGGAGTTCTCCGGCCACAGCACGATGTCGGGCTTGGCCACCTTGCCCGCCTTGATGTCCGCGGCGAGCTTGAGGGTGGCCTGCACGTGGTTGTCGAGGATCTTCATCGGGCGGCCGAGGAAGTGCATGCCCGGCTGCTGCACGTTGCCCTGCACGATGGCGACCTTCACATGGCCGACGGCATCGGTGTGGATCGGCACCAGCAGTCCGGCCAGCAGCACCGCCGCGGACAGCACCAGCGCGCCGGCGGCGGGCAGCAGGCCGCGTACGGCCGCCGCGGGGGCCCACGGGCGCCCGGCCCGGCCGCGCCAGGCCCGGTGGGCGGCCAGGGCCGCGGCGGCCAGCACGGTGCCGCTGAGGGCCACCGCGAAGCTCACCAGCGGGGCGCCGCCGAGCGCGGCGAGCGGGGTGAACGGCGAGCCGGTGTTGGCGAACGCCAGCCGCCCCCACGGGAACCCGCCGAACGGCAGCCGGTCCCGGACCAGTTCCTGCGCCACCCACAGGCACGACGCCCACAGCGGCCACCACGGCAGCCGCCGCGCCACCACCATCAGCGCGGCCATCAGCACCAGGTACAGCGCCTCGATCGCCGACAGGCCCACCACGGCCAGCCAGATCACCGACCGCAGCCACACCAGCAGCCACAGGAAGAACGGGAACGCGAAGGCGAAGCCCAGCCACGCGCCCTGCCGGACCGTGCGGCCCTCGAGCACCAGCGCGAGGCCGGCCACCGCCACCACGGACAGCGGCCACACCCCGTACGGCGGGAACGCCGCGGCCATCATCAGGCCGAACGCCGCGGCGACCGCGCTCCTGGGGGCGGCGGCCCTGGCCGTGGCCTTCCACCGCGCCCGCCGGGTCACCGGTACGACCGGTGCGACCGGTACGACGTTCACTTCGGCGGCGGGCGCGGCCCCGTCGGGCGCGACCCCGTCGGGCGCCGCGGGGGCGTTCGGCGGACGCAGGCGCACAGGCGTGGCCTTCCTGCAGGTGGGGACATCTGACGAGGGTGACGGTACCCCGTGTTCCTGGGGGGTTGATGGGTGCGGGTCCGCCCGGGCTGCCCCTGCACGCCGGTTCCCGGACCTTGCGGCCGGTGGGTGGCTTGTCGCGCAGTTCCCCGCGCCCCTGTCGGGGTTGCTCAGCGTCGTCGGGTGCGGGTGGGGCGAGCTGCGGAGCAGCCGCACGTACTCAGGGGCGCGGGGAACTGCGCGACAAGCCACCCGGCGGGCGCAAGGTCCCGTGACGAGGGGGCGGGGCACCCCGGGGGGTCGGGGCACCCAACGGGAGCGGGCCCGGACACCCTTCGGGCCGACCTGGGAACCGCTGGCTGCGGCTCGGCACCGAGGCCGTTGTCTACTGGGTGTCCGGGCCCTTCCCGGGTCACACCTGCCGATCGGGCGGCACTCCCCCCGCGTTCCGCGCCGCGGACGCTGGACCTGGCTGCCAGTGGCGGCGCGCGGTGGGCGCGGCGCCCCATGACCCAGCGGTGTTCGACGCAACCGCGGAGAGCCCCCGGTCCGACGTCCTGTGGTGGACCTGGCCGAACCTACCCGCCGCCGACCAGCCACTGTCAACACCGCTGTGACCTGCGGATCTTCGACAAATCAGCAGGTCAGTGGCGAGGTGTCCGGGCGGCTGCGACACGCCGCGGGGCGGGCACCGCGCACCGTTCGGGCGCATGCCGGAAAGCGCAGGTCACCCGTTCGGCGGGTGGTGGACCGTACGGCCGGCGACGACGGTGCGCAGGGCGGTGGGCAGCGAGGTGCCCGGGGTGAGGTCGGGCAGGCCGGGGGTGCCGGAGCGGGGGTCGGTGGACCAGTTGGCGACGCGTTCGTCGGGGGTCTGCACGACCAGGTCACCGACCTGCCAGACCGCGTAGTCGGCCGGGGCGCCGGGGGTGAGGACGCCGGCGTCGTCGCGGCCGGCGGCCCGCCAGCCGCCGCGGGTGTGGGCGTTGAAGGCCGCGCGGGCGGAGACACGGTGCCCGGGGGTGCGGTGGAAGGCGGCCGCGCGGACGGCGCCCCAGGGGTCGAGCGGGGTGACGGGGCTGTCGGAGCCGAGGACCAGCGGCACCCCGGCGCGGGTCATCGCGGCGTACGGGTTGAGGGTGCGGGCGCGCTCGCGGCCGAGCCGGGCGGCGTACATGCCGTCGTCGCCGCCCCAGGTCGCGTCGAACGCGGGCTGCACGGAGGCGATCAGGCCGAACTCGGCGAACGCGGCGATCGTCTCGGCGGTCATCAGCTCCGCGTGCTCCACGCGGTGCCGCAGGGCCCGTACGCGGCCTGTGCCGGCCGTGGCGGCGGCCGCGCGCACCCCGTCGACCACGGCGGCCAGCGCGGCGTCCCCGATGGCGTGGAAGCCCGCCTGGACCCCTGCCTGGGTGCACACGGTCAGGTGGCGGGCGATGGTGTCGGCGTCGAGGTAGGTGACGCCGAGGTGGTCGGCGTCGGCGTAGGGGGCGTGCAGGGCGGCGGTGTGGGAGCCGAGGGAGCCGTCCACGAAGAGGTCGCCGCCGGCGCCGAGCGCGCCGAGGTCGCGCAGCCGGTCCAGGTCGGCGGGGCCGGTCACGGGCTCGGCCCAGTAGCCGTGCACGCGGGGGCCGGGTTCGGCCGCGGCGAGGGCGAGCAGGCCGGTCAGGTCGTCCTGCGAGGAGATGTCGGGGCCGGCGCACTCGTGGAGGCTGCCGATGCCGCGGGCGGCCGCGTGGCGCAGCGCGGCGCGCTGGGCGGCGGCGCGCTGGGCGGGGGTCACGGCGGCGTAGGCGGCCGCGCGGGCGGCGTGGTGGGCGTCGCGGGTGACCGGGCCGGTCTCATGGTGTCCGGGCAGGCCGGCGGCGCCGGGCACGAGGGCGAGCAGGGCGCTGGTGACGGCGGCGGAGTGGACGTCGGTGCGGGCGAGGTAGAGCGGGCGGCCGTGCACGGCCCGGTCCAGTTCGGCGCGGGTGGGCGGGCGGCCCTCGGGCCAGCGGCTGTCGTCCCAGCCGTGGCCGAGCAGCACCCGGTCGCCGGGGTGGGCGTCGGCGTAGGCGGCGGTGCGGGCCAGGGCGTCGGCGAGGGTGCGGGCCGGGCCGAGGTCCAGGCCGGTCAGGGCGAGGCCGGTGGCGGTGGTGTGCACGTGGGCGTCGACGAAGGCGGGGGTGACCAGTGCGCCGTCGAGGTGCACGACCTCGTCCACGCCGTCGGCGAAGGAGTCGGCGGCGCCTTCGGAGCCGACCCAGGCGACGGTGTCGCCGTCGACCACCATCGCGGTCGCGAAGGGGTCGGCGGGGCTGTAGACGAAGCCGCCGCGCAGCAGCACGGTGCCGGCTGCGGGGCGGTCGCTGGGGTGCTGGTCGGGGGTTTTGGTCGCCGCTGCGGCGGGGCGCTGGTGCATACCGCCAGTCTGCCCGGGCCGGTGGCGCGGTCAGATCCGGGGGGGCCTGGATTCGTAGGCGGTGGACAGCACCACGGTGGTGCGGGTGGAGACGCCGGCCAGGGAGCGTATCCGCGACAGCAGGTGCTCCAGCTCGATGGGGGCGGAGACGCGCACCTTGAGGATGTAGTTCTCGTCGCCGGCCACGCTGTGGCACGCCTCGATCTCGGGTACCTCGGCGAGCCGGTCGGCGATGTCGTCGGGTGCGCTGGGGTCGAACGGCTTGACGGAGATGAAGGCGGTCAGCGACAGGCCGACCGCTTCGGGGTCGATGACGGCCGCGTAGCCGCGGATGACGCCGCGCTGCTCCAGCCGGCGGACGCGCTGGTGCACGGCCGAGGTGGACAGGCCGGTGGCCTTGCCCAGGTCGGTGTAGCTCATCCGCCCGTCGGCGACGAGCAGTTCCACGATGTGCCGGTCCAGCTCCTCCACAGCCGTTGACCTTACCGGCACCGCGGGGTCCGTGGGCACGTCTCGGCCGGGCCCGGGGTGGCCGGTCACGGGCCGAGCAGGCGGCGCAGGTGGGCGTTGCCGAAGGTGCCGTCGGGGTCGAGCTCCGCGACGAGCGCCTGGAAGTCGGCCATCCGGGGGTACAGGCCCCGTACGGTCGCGGGGTCGGTAGTGGCGAGCTTGCCCCAGTGCGGGCGGGCGCCGTAGGGGGCGAGGGCGGCCTCCATGCGGCCCAGGACGGGGGTGACGGCGGCGGGGTCCTGGCGCCAGGTGAAGTGCAGGCCGACGGTGTCGTGCCCGTAGGCGGGGCTCAGCCAGAGGCGGTCGGCGGCGATGGTGCGGACCTCGCAGGTCATCAGGACCGGGGCGAGCGTCTCGCGCAGGTCGGCGAGCGCGGCGATGGCGGCGGTGCCGTGGACGCGGGGCACCAGGTACTCGGACTGGAGTTCCGCGCCGCTGCTGGGGGTGAACTGGGGGCGGAAGTGCGGCAGCCGCTCGTACCAGGGGCCGGGGGTGCCGTCCTGCGGGGTGCAGTGCACCGGGTCGACGCCGGGCACGGGGTGCAGCGGGCCCGGGGCGGGCTCGGTCCACGGCAGTTCGGGTTCGGGGGTGCCGTCGAGGCGCTTGAGCCAGACCTGGGTGAAGCGCGGGGCGCGCCAGTCGGTGAAGAGGCTGACGCTGTAGGCGGCGCCGGTGAGGGTGTCGAAGTGGGCGAGCGCGTCGGCGAGGGCGAGGCCGGTGCGGGCGGTCTGGCGTACGTCGAAGGCGGGCACCGTTTGCAGCGTCAGGTGGGTGGTGATGCCGAGGGCGCCGAGGGAGACCACGGCGCCGTCGAAGCGGTCGCCGTCCTGCGCGCGGCTGAGGCGGAGGGTGTCGCCGCCGGCGGTCAGCAGGTCCAGCGCGGTCACGGAGGCGGCCAGGGAGCCGTTGGTGTCGCCCGAGCCGTGGGTGCCGGTGGCGACCGAGCCGCCCACCGAGATGTGCGGCAGGGACGCCATGTTGGGCAGGGCCAGGCCGTGGGCGTGCAGGTACGCGGCGAGTTCGGCGTAGCGCACGCCGGCGGCGACGCGGACGGTGCCGGCGGCGCTGTCGATGTCCATCTCGGCCGGGAGCGCGGCCAGTTCGACGAGGTCGCCGTCGGTGTCGGCGATCGCGTTGAAGGAGTGGCCGCTGCCGAGCGCCTTGACGCGGCGGCTGCCGGCGACGATCGCGCGCAGTTCGTCGAGCGTGGTGGGCCGGTGCACGCGCTGTGCGCCGAACGTCAGGTTGCCCGCCCAGTTGGTCCGCATGCCGTGCCACTCCCGCCCGCCGGCCCGCTGCCGACACAACCGTGCTGGTCCCCGCCTTCTCGTCACCCTATAAGGCGGCCGTGCGGGTGGCTTTCGGGGGCACCGGGGGGCGTAGGGGCGCATCGCGGGGGCGCATCATCCGGCCATTCCGGGAGTGTGACGAAGGCCACACTGCGACGGCGCGGAGGGCTCCGCATGGCGCGATTACCCGCGTAGCACGGCGGGAAGTGCTCGCTATGGCCGCGAGCGTGAAGCCGGGCCGGCCCAACGGAGGGCATCACCCAAGGGGGAAACCCATATGCGTCACCCTGTGCGCCACAGCCGCAGTGCCCGGACGTCGTCCACCGCCGCGGAGGGTCACGAACGCGACCTCGCGCTCGCTCCCGCGCCGGCCGCCGACAAGGCCGCCGCCGGCGATGACCACGCCGCCGACGCCGACGACTTCGACCCGGCGGACGGCTTCGACGACGGCGCGGAGCCCTACGACGAGGACGGCGACGACCTCGCCGACGTCGTACGCCTCGCCTGCCCCGACTGCGGCCGGCCGATCGCCGTCGCCGGCGACGACACCCTGCTGCCGCCCCACGCGGTGTGCCCCAACCCCTGGCAGCCCTTCGGGCTCACGGTCTGCGCCGGCTCCGGCCGCGCGGTGGCCGAGGCCGGAGCCCTCGAGCCGCTCGTGCTGGCGCCCGCCCACGAGCCCCTGGCCCCGGCCCGCCCCCTCGACTGGCGCACCCAGCCCTTCTCGCACGTCGGCGGCCCCGGCTCCCGCCCCGTCCGCGTCCCCGCCCAGCGCGCCGCCCACCCGCCGCTGGCCGCCTGAGCAGCTGGGCGTCGCGGCCGGAAGGGGGCGCGTGGGCGCCCCCGACGGCGAGGAGCCGCACACACCCGCGGCCGGTACCTAGCCGCGGGTCTCCGGGCCCACCAGGTGGCGTGCGATCACCATCCGCTGGATCTGGTTGGTGCCCTCGACGATCTGGAGCACCTTCGCCTCGCGCATGTACCGCTCGACCGGGAAGTCCGCGGTGTAGCCGTACCCCCCGAGCAACTGCACCGCGTCCGTGGTGACCTGCATCGCGGTGTCCGTGCAGAACAGCTTCGCCATCGCCGCCCGCGCGCTGAACTCCCGCCCGGCGTCGCGCAGCCGGGCCGCGGTGAGGTAGAGCGCCCGGCCCGCCTCGACCCGGGTGGCCATGTCCGCGAGCATGAACCGCAGCCCCTGGAAGTCCGCGATCGGGCGGCCGAACTGGCGGCGCTGGGCCATGTGGTCCGCCGCCGCGTCGAGCGCGGCCTGCGCCACGCCGATCGCACACGCGGCGATCCCCAGCCGCCCGGCGTCGAGCGCGGCGAGCGCGATCGCGAAGCCCTGCCCCTCCTCGCCGATCCGCCGCTCGTCGGCCACCTCGACCCCGTCGAAGTGCAGCTGCGCGGTCGGCGAGCCCTTCATCCCCATCTTGTGCTCGGGCGCCCCCGCGCTCAGCCCGGCCGCGTCACCCGGTACGAGGAACGCGGAGATGCCGTGCGCGCCCTCGCCGCCGCTGCGGGCCAGCACGGTGTAGAAGTCGGCGACGCCGCCGTGGGTGATCCACGCCTTGGTGCCGTCGATCGTCCAGGAGTCGCCGTGCCGTACGGCCCGGGTGCGCAGGCTCGCCGCGTCGGAGCCCGAGGTCGGCTCGGACAGGCAGTAGGCGCCCAGCAGTTCGCCGCCGAGCATCGCGGGAAGGTGGTCGGTGCGCTGCTGCTTGCTGCCGAACGCGGCCACCGCGTGGCAGGCCAGGGTGTGCACGCTGACCCCGAGCCCCACGGTCAGACGCGCGGCCGCCAGCTCCTCCAGCACCTGGAGGTAGACCTCGTACGGCTGGCCGCCCCCGCCGAACTCCTCGGGGTAGGGCAGGCCGAGCAGCCCGGAGCGGCCGATCAGCGCCATGGTCTCCCGCGGGAAGTGCCCGGCCTCCTCCTCCGCCGCGGCGGAGGGCGCGATCTCGCGGCGGGCCAGGTCCCGGGTCAGGTCGAGCAGAAGGCGGGCCTCGTCGGTGGGCAGCTGCCGTTCGACCGGCTGCGGGCCTTGCTGGGGCATGGCGGCACATCCTCCCTGTGGGGTGGCGGCGGCCCCGCGCGAGGGTGAGGTGGAGCCGTCCGGTGAGAACTACCCCGTTCCCGTCGCGATCTCCCACGCCGGGTCTCGGCAACGGGTGATCAACGGGTCCGGCGCATGGAGTATGCCGTATGGGGGCGAAGACGTCACCGGCGAATTACCGCCACGGCTCCTCCCGCCGCAGGGGTGCACCCACCGGGTGCCGCCGGGCGACACCGGCCGACACGGGGCGCCACCGGCCGCCACCGGCCGCCTGCGGGGGCCGCAACCGCGGGGGCGACCCGCCGCGTCCCCTGGTTCGGCGCCCGGGCGGTCCGGGCCGCGCGGGCGAACCCGTCGGACACCCGCGAACGGAGCGGAAGGCCACGTACGCTGCTGCGCATGGAGAGCTTGGAGGCGTCCGATCCCCGGTCGGTGGGCGGTTATCCGCTCTTCGCCCGGCTGGGCGCGGGCGGCATGGGGCAGGTCTACCTCGCCCGCACGGTCGCGGGGCGGCCGCTGGCGCTGAAGACGGTCCGCGCGGAGTTCGGGCTCGACCCGTCCTTCGGCGAGCGGTTCGCCCGCGAGATCAGGAACGCGGACCGGGTGCGCTCGCCGTGGACGGCCGCCGTGGTCGACTACTCCCCCGAGGGGGCGAGCCCGAAGTGGCTGGCGACGGAGTACGTGGCCGCGCCGTCGCTCGCGGATTGGATACGGGCGCACGGCCCCCTGCCCGCGCGGAGCGTGGTGGCGCTCGGCGCGCAGTTGTGCGAGGCGCTGCACGCGGTGCACCGCGCGGGCCTCGCGCACCGCGACGTGAAGCCGTCGAACGTGCTGCTGGCGCGGGCCCGGCCGCTGCTGATCGACTTCGGGATCGCCCGGGCCGCCGACGACACCCGGCACACCAGCACCGGTGCGATGATCGGCTCGCCCGGGTACATGGCGCCGGAGCAGGCCACGTCCGGCGGCTCGGCCGAGCCGGGCGACCTGTTCGCGCTGGGCGCGGTGCTGGTCTACGCGGCGACCGCCCGCGGCCCCTTCCACCACCCCGGCGAGACCGTCTCCACCGCCGCCCTGCTCTACCGCGTGGTGCACGAGGACCCGGACCTGACCGGGGTGCCCGCCGAACTGCTGCCGGCGGTGTCCGCGCTGCTGGCCAAAGACCCGGCGAAGCGGCCGGCGGCGCCGGCGGCGGCCGAACTGCTGGGCGGCGCCGGGCAGATGTCCGCGCCGCCGCCGTGGGGCGGCCTGCTGCCGCCGGGGCTGGCAGGCGAACTGGACGCGCGCGAGGCGGAGATGCGGGCCGCGCTGGCCGCGGCTCCCCCGGCAAATCCCCCAGCTGATCCCCCGGCCGGTTCACCGGCCGCTCCGCACACCGATCAGCCAACCGCCCCGAAAGCCGCCGCGCCCGGTGCGCCCCCGGTGGCCGCCACCACGCCGTACGGGCCGGAGTCCGCGACCTTCCGCCACCCCGCCTACCAGGGCCAGGGCCTTCCGACGGGCCCTCAGCCGCCCGTACCGGGGCCGCAGGCACCGCCGCGCGGGTATGCGCCACCGAGCGGTCCGCACGGCCCCTCGGGGCCTGCCGCGGCCCCCGGCCGCGGGCGCCGCGGCGGCACGGTGGCGGTGGCGGCCGCGGTCGCCGTGGTCCTGGTCGTGGCCGGCTCCGTCGCGGCCTACCGCTGGCGGCAGCACTCCGGCGGGAGCGACGACGCCGCCGACGGGACCCCCGCCGCCACGCCCCCCGGCACCACCGCCCCCACAGGCACCGCGTCCGGCACCGGCGACGGCTCCGGAAGCTCGGGCGACGATCTGCCCGCCGCCTGGATCGGCACCTGGTACGGCGTGGGCCCGGGCGTGCCCTCGCTCACCGGGAAGGCCAAGGTCACCATCACCTTCACCGGCGGCGCGCGCGGCAGTGTCGTCGGCAAGGAGGTCACCCATGTGACCGACCTGTTCGGCGGCGCCGACATCGGCTGCGTCGACACGCTCGGCTACACCGGGCAGGACGGCTCGACGCTGGAGTTCCAGACGGTGTCCAGCACCCCGTCCGACCCGTCCAGCGGCACCGTGTGCTCCGGGGTGCGCGTGTACACCCTCACCCTCGGCGGCGACGGCCGGACGCTGGCGCTGACGAACTACACCGACCTGTCGGTGGGCGCCCCCAGCACGTTCAGCAAGCAGAGCTGACCGGCACCGAGCAGAGCTGACCGGCGCGGGCGGTCAGCTCGCGTCGGCGAGCAGCAGGGTGCCCATCTGCTCGGGCGGCGCGGGGCGGCCGTAGTACCAGCCCTGGCCGGTGTCGCAGCCCAGGTCGCGCAGGTAGCCGGCCTGGGCGCTGGTCTCCACGCCCTCGACGGTGACGGACAGGCCCAGGCCGTGCGCGAGGGAGACGATCCCCTCGACGATCTTCAGGTCGACCGGGTCGGCCGGGTGGTGGCTCATCCCCCGGGTAAAGGCGCGGTCGAGCTTGAGCACGCTGACCGGCAGCCAGCGCAGCGAGGAGAGGTTGGAGTAGCCGGTGCCGAAGTCGTCCAGGGCGATCTCGACACCGAGGTCCGCGATCCGGCGCAGCGGCTTGAGCGCGTCCTGGTCGGCGCCGATCAGCGCGCTCTCGGTGACCTCCAGGCACAGCGCGTCCGGCGGCAGGCCGCTGTCGTCCAGCACCCGGGTGACCTCGGCGACCAGGTCGGGGTGGTGGAGCTGGATCGGCGAGAGGTTGACGTTGACCCGCGGGGGGCGGGCGCCGTGGTGGTTGCGCTGCCACACCTCGGCCTGCCGGACCGCCTGTTCCAGCACCCAGCGGCCGAGTGGCACGATCTGCCCGGTGTTCTCGGCGAGCGGGATGAAGCGGTCCGGGCCGATCACGCCGTGCACCGGGTGGCCCCAGCGGACCAGGGCCTCGGCGCCGTGCACCACGCCGTCGCTGAGCCCGATGAGCGGCTGGTACTCCACGAAGAACTCGCCGCGCTCCAGCGCGCCGGGCAGCCGGTTGGTGAGGCTGTGCCGGGTGATGGCGCGGGCGTCGGCGTCGGGGTCGGCGACCTCGTAGCGGTTGCCGCCCAGTTCCTTGGCCCGGTACATGGTGATGTCGGCGCTGCGCAGCACGTCGGCGGCGGCGTGCTCGGCGGTCGGGGTCAGGACGATACCGATGCTGCCGTGCACCGGCAGTTCGCGGCCGTCGACGAGGACGGGCGTGGCGAACGCCTCCAGGATGCGGCCGGCCAGGTCGGTGACGGCGTCGAGGCTGGGCGGGTCGGTGTACAGGGCGACGAACTCGTCGCCGCCGATCCGGGCCACGAGCTGGTCGGGCGAGGTCAGGCAGTTCCGCAGCCGGTCGGCGACGGCGACCAGCAGCTGGTCGCCGACGGCGTGGCCGAGGCTGTCGTTGACCGCCTTGAAGCCGTCGAGGTCCAGGTAGCACAGGCCGATCCGGCGCCCGGCGCCCGCCTCGCCGCCGTCGGGCGCGTCCTGGTCGGCGAGCGCCTGGTCGAGCCGTTCGAAGAACAGGGCGCGGTTGGGCAGGCCGGTCAGCGCGTCGTGGGTGGCCTCGTGGCGCAGCCGTTGCAGCAGTTGGCGGCGCTCGGTGATGTCCTCCAGCAGGGCCAGTTGGTACTGGGGGGCGCCGGCGCTGTCGCGGAGCACGGAGACCTGGAGGTTGCCCCACAGCACGGAGCCGTCGGCGCGCGGATACGCCTTCTCGGTGTGGTAGCCGTCGCGCTCGCCGCGGAGCATCTCGCCGTTGAGGGCGCTGATCACCGCGGGGTTGTCCGGGTGGGTCCACTCCGGGACGGTGCGCTGCATGACGTGCCGTTCACCGCCGAACATGCGGCTGAGCGCGTCGTTGATCTCCAGGACGCGGCCGTCGAGGTCGGCGATGCCGATGCCGATGGCGGCGCCTTCGAAGACCGCGCGGAAGCGGGCCTCGCTGGCGGCCAGCGCGCGTTCGGCGTCGGCCTGGGCGGCCAGTGCGGCGCGGGAGATCGACTCCTGCTCGTGCAGGGTGCGTTCGCGCAGCGCCTGGGAGAAGCCGACGGCCACGGCGTGCTGGAGGCGGGAGCAGCGGGCGCGGGTCTCGTCGGCGGACAGGCCGCCGGGCGGGCAGTACAGCACCAGGTAGGCGTCGATGACGCCGAGGATGCTGGGCAGCGCCTCGGGGTCGGTGCAGTGCGCGTCGACCAGGGCGGCGCCGACCGGGACCGCGGTGCGCGGGTCGAACCGGTCGGCGCTGAGCGCGTCCCGCAGCACGCGGGCCAACGGCCGCAGGTACGCCTCCAGTTCGGCCCGGGTCATGGAGGTGGCCGTCAGCGGGTAGACCGCGCGGGCCCAGATGGCGGCGAAGCGGCGCAGGCTGTCGTCGGCCGCGGCCCGGGCGCACAGCTCGGGGTCGGCGTGCGCCAGCACCTCGGGTTCGGCCCGGCCCGGTGCGCCGGCGGCGGCCGGGGGTTCGGGGGCGTGGTCGGGGGCCGTTCCGGGAGCGGCGACCGCCGGCCCGTCCGCGGGGGCGGCGGCCGGCCGGGTGCCGGCTCGGCGCGCCGCGTCGCCGGCCGCCTTGGTGCTCACGCCTTCAACCCCACACCGGCGAGCCCGAGCAGCACCACCGGGTCGTCGTCGTCGGCGGGCGGGGTGTCGGGCCGCCAGTGGGGCAGGTGCACGATGCCCGGTTCCACGATCTCGAACCCGGCGAAGAGCGGGCGCAGTTCGTCGGCGGTGCGGTGCACCAGGGGGCTCGCGGTGCGCTGGTAGACCGTCGCGACGTCGCGCTGCGCGTCGGACTGGCCGGTCGACTCCGCCGGGGTGGCGTGGGTGATGGCCATGATGCTGCCGGGGGCGAGGGCGTCCCGCAGGGTGGCGATGATCTCGCCGGGGCGGTCGTCGTCGGACAGGAAGTGCACCACCGCGATGAGCATGAGCGCGACCGGCCGGTCCAGGTCCAGCAGGCGGCGGACCTGGGGCGATTCCAGGATGGAGCGCGGGTCGCGCAGGTCGGCCGCGGCGATGTCGGCGTCGGGGTTCCCGGCGAGCACCGCGCGGCTGTGGGTGACGGCCACCGGGTCGTTGTCGACGTAGACGACGCGGGCGCCGGGGTGGGTCTCCTGGGCGACCTCGTGCACGTTTCCGAAGGTGGGTATGCCCGAGCCGATGTCGAGGAACTGGGTGATGCCCTGCTCCAGCGCGTAGTTGACGGCGCGGCGCATCACCGCGCGGTTGGCCTGGCCGATCTTGGGCATCCCCGGCAGCGCCTTCAGCGCGGTCCGGGCCGCTTCCCGGTCGACCTCGAAGTTGTGCGAGCCGCCCAGGAAGTAGTCGTAGATCCGGGACACGCTCGGAACGGTGATGTCGATGTTCTGCGGGGCCCAGGACGGTCGGTCGGTCACGGTCGGTGCTCCAGGTCGTGGGAGTGCGGACGCGGCAGGCGGGCAGAGGCCGGATCGGGCAGACTCCCGGATGCTCGACCGAGATTACTGATCACTTGTTCGGAGTGAAGCACATCGCCGGAAACGCGAGGTCCGTTTTGCTCGGCTGGCACCGGCATGTACCGATGCGGATACGCGCACCTGCGGAGACGCGCACCCAGCAGGAAGGGCCCGTGGCGCCTGAGCGCCCCGGGCCCGACCTTATCGCGCGGACGGTGATCGGATGAGTGCTTCTAAAGATGAACCGCTCGTCGGTGTACGGTCCTTAACGGCTCAGCAGGAGCCCTCGTCCTTCCAGACGCCCCACTCGCCGGTAGTGCCGGGCTGCTCGTTGGTGGTCCACCACTGGGCGAGCCATTTGTGGCCGCCGTACGACACCTCGTCGCCGCCGGTGTAGACCGCGGAGGCGCTCCAGGCCGCCACGTCGGCGCAGCTGCCGCCGGCCGGCGGGGTGGTGGTGGTCGGGGTGTCGGTGGGCGTGCCGGTGGGCGGGGTCGCGCCGGCGAACTCCACGGAGTACTTGGCGAAGTCCCAGGAGTTCTGGGCGACCGAGCTGCACGAGCCGGAGGTGCTGCCGTTGTTGTCCGGCGGGCTGCACTGGCGGTCGCGGTTGAGCGACCAGAAGGTGAAGCGGCCCATGCCGTGGCTGGTGGCGTAGTCCAGCACGGTCTGGAAGTCCGCCTGGGTGAAGTACTCGCCGGTGTCGCTGCGGCCGTTCATGCCGGAGAAGCCCTCGTGGGCGTAGGCGGTCGCGGCGCTCCAGCCGAAGGTGCTCTGGAGCAGGCTGTTGAACGCGGTCAGGGCCGCGGTCTGGGAGGCGGCGCCGTTGTCGAAGCCGCCGTCGAAGGGCATGATCGAGAAGTTGTTCGGGGTGAAGCCGATCGACTTGGCCTCGTCGAGCATCTGGGTGCCGAACCAGCCGGTGCCGGCCGAGGTGCCCGGGGTGGTGACCGAGAGGTAGATGCCGGGGTTGTTCTGCTGGAGGATCTTCGCGGCGCCCAGTTCGTTGGCGACGGCCGCGGTGTTCTCGTACTCCGGCTCCTCCAGGTCGAAGTCGATCGCCTTGAGCTGGTACTTGTCGACGACCTGCTGGTAGGCGGCCGCGGTCGAGGCCGCGTCGGAGCACGCCTGGCCGAGCTTGGTGCCGCCGTAGCCGCCGATCGACACCGACACGTCGCCGCCCTTGGCGCGGATCGCGGAGATGGTGGCCGCGACCGAGGTGTCGGAGGACACCGGGTTGGTGCCGCCCCAGGTGGGGCTGCACCCGCCGCCGCTGGGGGCGAGGATGAAGGCGAGCTGGAAGGCCTTCAGGCCGCTGGCGTCCATGATCGCGGTGGCGTCCGGCGGGTTGTTGTCCAGCGGCATCAGGTAGGGCGCGGCGGCGTACCAACTGCTGCTGAGCGCGCTGGCCGTGGGGGCCGCGCTGGCCTCGCCGGTGCCGAGGGCAGCCGCGGTGCCCAGCCCGGCGGCGGCCAGCAGCGCGGCGGCCACTCCGGTGCCGAGGGCTTTGAGACGGTTCACGTCGGACCTCCTGTGGGGGGAACGTCCCAGCAGGTTCCTGCGGTGATCCGAACACGTCAATAGGTTGGTCCAGACCTTTGGGTCAACCCACAAATTGGTCTCTACCAGTGCGGGCGGCCCGCCCCGCCCGCACGCCAACCGGCCCCCGCCCGGCGCGGGATGCGCCGGACGGGGGCCGGTACGGAAGCGAGCGGGTGCGGGCAGGTACGGCCCCCGCGCTCAGACCACGCCCACGGACTCCAGCGCGCGCCGCTGCCCCGGGCTCGGCTTCACCGGGAAGTACAGGTAGGCCACACCGCCGGAGCCGGAGCCCACCGAGCCGCTGGCGGTGATCCGCTTCGTGCGCAGCCACACCGTCTCGAACTGCGCCCGCCGGTAGACGTTGCGCACCGCGTCGTCGTCCGCGCTGGCCGGGTCGTTGGCCACCACGTCGCCCTCGGCGGTGAAGCCGACGATGCACATCAGGTGGCCGGAGGTGCTGTAGTTCGCCCCGTCCAACTCGCTGGCCAGGAACGACTGGGAGGTGATGACCGGGATGCCGGCCTTCACCAGGCGCTCGATGTCGTTCAGCGAGTGCAGCTGGGTGACGACGCCCTGGAGGTCCTGGTAGGTGGCCGCGTAGGCGGCGTTGAACGGCCAGTTGCCGCAGCCCTCGTACTGGTAGTCGTACGTGTAGCGGGCGCCCTGGTCGACCTGCGGGTCGGCGTAGGAGGGGTCCACCCAGGCCAGGTCGGCCGCGCTCGGGCCGCGGCCCCAGTACTCGATGACCATGGTGGAGGAGGTGGGGCTGCACCACGCCTCGCCGCCGTTGTCGTACTGCGGGTACTGGCCCTTGTGGATGTCCTGCGAGTAGCGCGGCACCGGCAGTTCCACCGCGCCGTCCAGCCCCGGCACGGAGGCGGGCACCGTGTAGCGGTCGGGGATGTCCGAGGCGAACGCGCCCGCCCGCCACACCGTCGGCGTGTCCTTGGTGCCGGGCTTGCGGTAGAGGGTGACCCGCAGCCGGTAGGAGGCGAGCAGCTTGCCCGCGCTCGCGTCGTCGATGGCGAACGTGTCGGTGTAGATGCTGCTGACGTCGTCGCTCTGGTCGTCCACGGAGGTGCGGCGGATGTCGTCGTCGCTGTCGCCGGAGGTCCAGCGGCCCATCACGTAGGCGGGGGTGGCGGTGCCGTCGGTGTACGTGCCCAGCAGCTCGACCTGCAGCCAGGTGCCCGCGGGGGTGTGCGCGTTCCAGGAGGAGACCAGTTCGGTGGCCGGGTGCGGGAGCTGCCGCCGCGGGGAGGTCCAGGTGGCGTACTCGTACGTACCGGTCCTGCCGGTGTGCGGGTCGGCGTAGTCCGTCGTGCCGGCCGGGCGGGCGATCCGCACCCCGGCGCGGGAGCCGGGCACCGGCTCGGTACCCCGGTGCTCACCGGTGTTCCAGTCGGCGTGGGTGCTCCAGGCGTGGTAGTCCACCGGCGCGGGGTCGTCCGCGGCGGCGCCCGTGCCGCTGCCGCCCGCGGGCTGCCCGGCGGGGGTTCCGGCGGCGGGCGTCCCGCTGCCGGCGGGCGCGGCGGAGGCGGTCTGCGCGTTCGAGGCGGCGACGGTGGCCGCGGCGGCGAGCGCGGCGGTCAGCACGGCACGCCGGGGCGCGTTACTGGTCATGTGGGTGGTACCTCGGTTCCCCTCGACGTGAACGGGAGATGGCCCGGCCGGGCCCTGTCGGGGCACGGCGGGTGCCGACCACTATCGTCGCTGGACGGGCCGTTCACCAGGGTTGCCGTGTTCCCGGACGGATCATTATTGGCCTATACCACTGACGGTCACGCTGGAAGAACGACCAGGTCACGCCCGGTCAGGTTGAGCCGCTCCCCGCCGTCCTCGGTGCACACCACGATGTCCTCGATGCGCGCGCCGAACCGCCCGGGCAGATAGATCCCCGGCTCCACCGAGAACGCCATGCCCGGCTCCAGCGCCCGCGCGCTGCCCGCCACGATGTACGGCTCCTCGTGCGTCTCCAGGCCGATGCCGTGGCCGGTGCGGTGGATGAAGTGCGCGCCGTAGCCGGCCGCGGCGATCCGGTCCCGGCCGACCGCGTCCAGCGCCTGCGCGGTGATCCCGGGGCGGACCGCCTCGGTCTGCGCGGTCTGCGCGGCCAGCAGCACCTCGTACAACTCGCGGAACTCCGCGGGCGGCTGACCGACCGCGTAGGTGCGGGTGGAATCCGAGCAGTAGCCGTCGGGGGTGGTGCCGCCGATGTCCACCACGACCGGGTCGCCGGCCTTCACCACCCGGTCGGAGACCTCGTGGTGCGGGCTGGCGCCGTTCGGCCCCGAGCCCACGATGACGAAGTCGACGGTGACATGCCCGGCCGCCAGGATCGCGTCGGCGATGTCCGCCGCGATCTCCCGCTCGGTGCGGCCCGGCCGCAGCCACTCGCCGATCCTGCGGTGCACCCGGTCGATCGCCGCGCCCGCCCGGCGCAGCGCCGCCACCTCCGCGGGCGTCTTGCGCATCCGCAGCACGGAGAGCACGTCACCGGCCAGGCCCGCCTGCGCGGTGGGCAGCGCGTCCTGGAACGCGAGCAGCTTCTCCGCCCACATGTGGTTGTCGACCGCGAAGCGGGCGGTGTGCGGCGGCAGCCGGCGGGCGATCATCGCGTAGGCGTCGTCGGTCTCGGCGAAGCCGACGATCTCCACGCCCAGCGCACCGGCCGGCGACGCCTCGGCGGCCGCCTTCTCCAGCGCGGGCACCACCAGGAACGGGTCGGCGTCCGCGGGCACCACCAGACAGGTCAGCCGCTCCAGCGGCAGGGCCTGGTAGCCCGTCAGGTAGCGCAGGTCCGCGCCCGGGGAGACCAGCAGCGCATCGAGCCCGGCGTCGCCGGCGGCCTGCCGGGCCCGGTCCAGTCGCTCCGGCGGAAACAGTTCGGCCGCGCCGGCCGTGCCAGTGGATTGACTCACGCCCCTACGGTAGCCGTGCCCCCGCGGCGGCGGGCGAACATACGCGCCGCACCGGCCCGCGGCGCGGGCGGTTCGGTGGGTGGGGCCGTATGGTCGCGGGGTGGCGGATATGACGTTGGCGCAGCTGGTCGCGGGGATGGCGGGGCTGGTCCCGTCGTGCGGCCGCAGCAGGGTGATCGCGGTGGACGGGCACGCCGGGGCCGGGAAGACCACGCTCGCCGGGCGGTTGGCGGCGGCGCTGGGCGGCTGCCCGGTGGTGCACACCGACGACCTGGCGACCCACGAGGAGCCCTTCGACTGGGCGGACCGGCTGGCCGCGCAGGTGCTCGCGCCGCTGCGGGCGGGCCGGGACGCCGCGCACGGGGTCTACGACTGGCACGCCCGGCGCTTCGACGGCGAGCACCGCGTGCCCGCGGCGCCGTACGTGCTGCTGGAGGGGGTCGGCACCGGCCGGGCCGCGCTGCGCCCGCACCTCGCGCTCGTGCTGTGGCTGGAGGTCGGCCCGGCCGAGGCGCACCGGCGCGGACTGCGCCGGGACGGGCCGGAGTTGACCGCGTTCTGGACCGGGTGGAGCAGCGCGGAGGACGCGCACTTCGCCGCCGACCCGACCCGCCCGTACGCCGACCTGCTGGTCCGTCAGGACCAGGGCTCCGACGGCGGCTACCGGTTCGCGCCGGGGCCGGCGGCGCAGCCGGGCCGCCACCCCGCCCGCGGTCACGGAATGTGACCCTCCGGTGCCGGCGTGCCGCGAACCGGCGCCGCCGGAAGCAACCGGTCGGATGCGGTCGAACACGGTCGGCAGGCGGTCGCATCCGCTCGGCGACCGCCTCGAATTTCCCCCCGATCGGACGGCCGTGATCGCTTGACCGGCCGGGTACCCAGAGATTACGTTTTCAACCAGCGGCACGAAGCAGCCGCTCAGCAGACACGGAGCCCCTGATTGTTCCCCCGTGATCAGGGGCTCCGTCCTGCTTTCCGCGCGTTCTGCCGCGCCGCGCGCGCCACCGCGCCCCTCACCCACCGTCACGAACCGGCGCCGTACCGCGTCCTTTGCCGCGCCCCGCCCCTCCCCTGTGGCTTGGCTGCGCACCCTACGGCGATCCGACCATCGCGGGTACCATGCGCGCAGGGGTCGGTGCGGTGCCTGGGGGGATCGCAGTCTGCTCAACTCCCGCCCGTTGGCCACGGGTTGGAGCGTGCGTGTCCGCGAGGCGGGGGGACGGAGTGGTGGGGACTTGATGGACTTCGGCACTGAGCGCCCGGGTGCCCCGGCCGATCTGGCCTGGCTGCGCGGGGTCGAGGCGTACACCATGGGCGCCTACGCGCAGGCCGAGGAGGAGTTCAGGGACGCGGTGCGGCTGGACCCGGGGATGGCCGACGCGTGGCTGGGCCTGCACGCGCTGCGCGCCGACACCGCCACCGCGCTGCTGCGGATGTACCAGCACCGCGACCGCTTCGGCGAGCAGCGCGCCGCCCACCGCCGCACCCTCAACTCCTGGTACTGGCTGGGCTGGTGGGTGCAGCCGGTGCTGGAGACCAGCCGCGACCTGCAACTGGCCCACGCCTCGCACTGGCTGGACGGCCGCCATGTCGCCGAGCTGGACCGGGCGCTGGCCGACTGCCCGCCGGTCGACACCGACCCGCAGGTGCGCTTCTTGCACGCCTGCCGCGCCTATCTCACCAAGGACTGGGAGCGCCTGGTCCGGCACACCGAACCCCTGCTCGGCGACCCGGTGCTGGGCATCGAGGCCGGACTGTTCGGCGGGATGGCCCGGGTCCGGCTGGAGATGTGCGGCCAGGCCGAACCGCTGCTGTCCGCCGCGCTGATGCGCTGCCGCAGCGAGCAGCCGCAGCGCAAGGAGCTGCGCTACTGGCTCGCCCGCGCCTACGAGGGCACCGGCCGCAGCGCCGCCGCGGTGCCGCTCTACCGCGCCGTGCACCGGGTGGACCCCGCCTTCATGGACACCGCCGCCCGGCTCGCCGCCATCCACGAGTCGGACGACGGCCTCGACGAGGCCGCGGGCCTGGCCGCGGTGTCGCTCGCCGGGAGCGGCCAGGCCGTACCCGAGTACGGCGAGCCCGACGGCGGCTACCCCGCCGACTTCCCGGCCGACCCGTCGGCGCCCGCCGGCCCGGGTCCGGGCGCCGAGGCCGAGTGGGACGAGTCGCTGCTGATCGCCGGGCCGCCCGGCGACGCCGTGCGCGGCCGCTTCTCCACCCTGCCCGGCGGCGCCGGCACCGCGGCCGCGGCCGGACTGCCGCTCGGCGGCGCCGACCCGGCGCTGCTCGCCGAGGCCCTCGCCGAGCTGGACCGGATGGTCGGACTGGAGCCGGTCAAACGCCAGGTGCGGGCGCTGTCGGCGCAGTTGCGGATGGCCCGGCTGCGCGCCGGACAGGGCCTGCCGGTGCAGCCGCCGAAACGGCACTTCGTCTTCTCCGGCCCCTCCGGCACCGGCAAGACCACCGTCGCCCGCATCCTCGGCCGGGTCTTCTACGCCCTCGGCCTGCTCGGCGGCGACCACCTGGTGGAGGCCCAACGCTCCGACCTGGTCGGCGAGTTCCTCGGGCAGACCGCGGTGAAGGCGAACGAGCTCATCGACTCCGCGCTGGGCGGCGTGCTCTTCGTGGACGAGGCGTACGCGCTGTCCAACTCCGGTTACAGCAAGGGCGACGCGTACGGCGACGAGGCGCTCCAGGTGCTGCTCAAGCGCGCCGAGGACAACCGCGACCGGCTCGTGGTCATCCTCGCCGGCTACCCCGAGGGCATGGACCGGCTGCTCGCGGCGAACCCCGGGCTCGGCTCGCGCTTCACCACCCGGGTCGACTTCCCCAGTTACCGCCCGCACGAGCTGACCCGGATCGGCGAGGTGCTCGCCGGCGAGAACGGCGACCGCTGGGACGACGAGGCGCTGGAGGAGCTGGCCGCGATCAACGGCCATGTGGTGGAGCAGGGCTGGGTGGACGAGCTGGGCAACGGCCGCCTGCTGCGCACCCTGTACGAGAAGAGCTGCGCCTACCGCGACCTGCGCCTGTCGGAGTACGCGGCGACGCCCGGCCGGGCGGAGCTGGCGACCTTGCGCCTGCCGGACCTGATGCAGGCGTACGGCGAGGTGCTGTCCGGCCGCGGCCCGGGCACCCCGCCGCCCGCCGAACCGGCGGAATAGCGCCGATCCGGCGGGCGGGGCGGTACGGCGGGCGGGCGGTACGAGCATCGACCCGGGCGCGGGGCCGGGCCCGCCTACCGGCCCGGGTGCGCTTCAGCGGACGAGTTCGCCGGCCGCCCCGCCGGACTGGGCCGGCCCCGGCACCGGCACCGTGCCGGCGCGCCTGCCCGCGGCGTTCTTCCGCGGCGCGGACCGGTGCGCGGGGTCGCGGACCTCGCCGACCAGCATCTCCAGCACGTCCTCCAGCGCCACCAGGCCGAGCACCCGCCCCTGCCCGTCGGTGACGGACGCGAGGTGGGTGGCGGCGCGGCGCATCGCGGTGAGGGCGTCGTCCAGCGGGAGGTCGGCGCGCAGCGTGGTCATCGGGCGCCACAGCCGCTGCGGCACCGGCTGGTCGGGGTCCTCCACGTCCAGGATGTCCTTGACGTGCAGGTAGCCGAGGTAGCCGGCGGCGCTGGAGCCGTCGGCGGCGACCGGGAAGCGGGAGTAGCCGGTCCGCACGGTCAGCGCCTCGACCTCCCGGGCGGTCGCCGCGGGGCCGAGCGTGACCAGCTCGTCCGGGGTGAGCAGCACCTCCGCGACCGGGTGGGAGCCCAGTTCGAGGGCGTCCTCCAGCCGCTCCTGCTCGTCGGAGTCGAGCAGCCCGGCCGCGCGCGCGTCCTCGACCAGCACCGTCAGTTCGGCGCTGGTGAAGACCGCGTCGACCTCGTCCTTCGGTTCGACCCGGAAGACCCGCAGGATCAGCCGGGCGCACGCGCCGAGCACCGCGATCACCGGCCGGAAGACCCGGGCGAAGCCGACCAGCCCGGGGGCGAGCCGCAGCGCGGCCTTCTCCGGGTCGGACATCGCCAGGTTCTTCGGCACCATCTCGCCGATCACGAGGTGCAGGAAGACCACGATCGCCAGCGCCAGCACGTAGCCGATCGGGTGCACCAGGTCGTGCGGGACGCGGGCGGCGGAGAAGACCGGCTCCACCAGCCGCGCGACGGTCGGCTCCGCGACGGCGCCGAGGGTCAGCGAGCAGACGGTCACCCCGAACTGCGCGGCGGCCATCATCTGCGGCAGGTGCTCCAGCCCGTACAGCACGGTACGGGCGGCCCGCTGCTCGGCGGCGTGCTGCTCGATCTGGCTGCGTCGCACCGAGACGAGCGCGAACTCGGCGCCGACGAAGAAGCCGTTGCCGAGCACGAGCAGGACCGCGAAGAGGAGTTGCAGCAGGCTCATCGGTGCTCGCCCTCCTCGACGGCGGCGGCCATCGCGGCGGGCGCGCCGGCCCGCTCGGCAGCGTCCCCCGGCCCGTCGGCGCAGGGGTCGTCGTCCGGCGCGGTGGTCCGCACGATCCGGACGCGTTCGGCCCGGTGGTGGACGACGTCCTCCACCCGCAGCAGCCAGCCCGGCAGCTCGGCGGTCTCGCCGACCTCGGGGATGCGGCCGAGCAGGTCGGCGACCAGGCCCGCGACGGTCTCGTAGGGGCCCTCGGGCGCGGCCAGGCCGATCCGGGCCAGGGTGTCGATCCGGCAGCCGCCGTCCGCGGTCCAGGCCGGGTGGCCGTCCTCGGCGGGCGCCTGGGCGAGTTCGGGCAGGTCGACGCCGTCGTGCTCGTCGCGGACCTCGCCGACCAGCTCCTCGACGATGTCCTCCAGGGTGACCACGCCGGCGGTGCCGCCGTACTCGTCGACCACGACCGCGATCGGCTGCTGGTTGCGCAGCAGCTCCAGCAGCTGCTGGACCGGCAGCGTCTCGGGCACCAGCAGCGGGGCGACGGCGATCCGGGACACCGGGGTGCGCGCGCGGGCGTCGGCGGGGACGGCGAGCGCGTCCTTGAGGTGGACCATGCCGGTGGTGTCGTCCAGCCGCTCGCGGTAGACGGGGAACCGGGACAGGCCGGTGGCGCGGGTGAGGTTCAGGACGTCGGCGGCGGTCGCGGTGTCCTCCAGGGCGCTGACCCGGACCCGGGGCGTCATCACGTTCTCCGCGGTGAGGTCGCCGAGCGAGAGGGTCCGCACGAACAGGTCGGCGGTGTCCGGCTCCAGGGCCCCGGCCAGCGCGGAGTGCCGGGCCAGCGAGACCAGTTCGCCCGGGGTGCGGGCGGAGTCCAGCTCGTCGGTGGGCTCCACGCCGAGCATCCGCACCAGGCGGTTCGCGGCGCGGTTGAGCAGTTCGATCACCGGGCGGAAGGCTCGCGAGAAGGCCCGCTGCGGGCCAGCCACCATACGGGCGACGGCCAGCGGCCGGGAGACCGCCCAGTTCTTCGGTACGAGCTCGCCGATCACCATCTGCACCCCGGAGGCGACCATCATGCCGATCACCACGGCGAACCCGGGGGCGGCCCCGTCCGGCAGGCCCGCGGCGCGCAGCGGCCCCTCCAGCAGGTCGCCGAGGGCGGGCTCGGCCAGCATGCCCACCACCAGCGAGGTGATGGTGATCCCGAGCTGGGTGCCGGAGAGCTGGAAGGAGAGCTTGTGCAGAGCGGCGACCACGCTGCGGGCCCTGCGGTCGCCGTCGGCCGCGGCGCGCTCGGCGGCCGGGCGCTCCACCGTCACGAGGCCGAACTCGGCGGCGACGAAGAAGCCGTTGGCGAGGATCAGTACGAACGCCGCTGCGAGCAGCAGCAACGAGGTGCTCATGAGGCCGCCGCCCCGCGTTTCCGGTGGGAGTCCCGGGCGGGAGGGGCGGCGCATGTACTACCGGACGGTTCGTCCATCGGGGTGTGAGTGTCACTCCTCGGGTGGGTGCCGCGCGGGGCGGCGCCGGGGTGGGAAGCGCGCGAAGGGGCGCGCTCGGGAATCCAGGGTAGTCATTGCGGGCCCGGCCGCGAAGTGACGGTGCCCACCCGGCGGCGCGCCGCCGCCGTCAGGGGCACCCGGCCATCGCCCGCCGGGGGGTGCGCCGGGCTCACACCGCGGGCGCCTCGCCCAGCGCCTCGACCAGCTCACGCAGCCGGCGGGCGTCGCGCAGCGCCCGGGCGGGGGCGATGCCGGGCTGGATGCCCATCACCGCCAGGGTCGTGCCGTCGGCGAGGTCGAGGCGGACCCAGGCGTCGCCGTGGCCGAGGTTGACCCGCAGCACCTCCGGCCAGGCCAGGCGGCGGCGCACGGTGAGGTTCACCACGGTGAGCCCGTCCGGGTCGGCGACGGCCTTGGGCCGGCTGAGCAGCGTCAGCCCCGCGCCGATCAGCACCGCCGTGCCGACCACGGTGGCGCGCTCGGCGGTGCTCCAGGGCGAGGCGCCCTCGTGCGGCATGAGGACGGCGACGGCGGTGAGCACCACCACGATCGCCACGGCGAGGACCAGCAGCACCGCGCGGGTGACGACCGGCCGGAAGGTCACCGGCAGGTCGTACCGCGCGGCGGTGGCCGCCGGGTGCTGCGCCGGATCGGCGGGCACCGTCACAGCCGGGCGGCGTGGATGCCGGTGGTCAGGATGGCGCGGGCGCCCAGGTCGTAGAGCTGGTCCATGATGATCTGCGCGTCGGCGGTGGGCACCATCGCGCGGACCGCGACCCAGCCCTCGTGGTGCAGCGGGGAGACGGTGGGCGACTCCAGCCCGGGGGTGAGCGCGACGGCCTTCTCCACCTGCTCCACGCGGATGTCGTAGTCCATCATCACGTAGCGGCGGGCGACCAGGACGCCCTGGAGGCGGCGCAGGAACTTCCGCACGTCGGCGTCCTCGGCGTCGGCGCCGGTGCGGCGGATGACGACGGCCTCGGACTCCATGATCGGCTCGCCGAAGGGCTCCAGCCCGGCGTTGCGCAGCGAGGTGCCGGTCTCCACCACGTCGGCGATGACCTGGGCGACCCCGAGCTGGATCGCGGTCTCCACGGCGCCGTCGAGGTGGACCACGGACGCGGCCACCCCGCTGTCGGCGAGGTGCTTGCCGACCACGCCCTCGTAGGAGGTGGCGATGGTCAGCCCGGCCAGGTCGGCCACGGCGCTCGCGGTGCCGGGCTTGGCGGCGTAGCGGAACGTCGAGCGGGCGAAGCCCAGTTGGAGGATCTCCTCGGCGTTCGCCCCGGAGTCCAGCAGCAGGTCGCGGCCGGTGATGCCGATGGCGAGGCGGCCGGAGCTGACGTAGATCGCGATGTCCCGCGGGCGCAGGTAGAAGAACTCGACGCCGTTGACGTTGTCGAACAGGACGAGTTCCTTTGACTCCTTGCGCTGGCGGTACCCGGCCTCATGGAGCATGGCCGCCGCAGGTCCGGACAGTGCGCCCTTGTTCGGTACGGCGATGCGGAGCATGGGGTCGGGTTCCTTTTCCTCGTGGGTGGTGCCGGAGCGGGCGCCGGGGACGGCGCGGACGGTGGTGCGGGTACGGCAAGGGGGTACGGGCGGGGCGGGTCGGCCGGACCGGAGGGACCGGCGGGGGCGGCGCTCAGAGATGAGCGTAGACGTCCTCCAGGGAGATCCCGCGCGCGACCATCATCACCTGGACGTGGTAAAGCAGTTGCGAGATCTCCAGGGCGGTCGCGTCCGGTCCTTCGTACTCGGCCGCCATCCACACCTCGGCGGCCTCCTCGACGACCTTCTTACCGATCGCGTGCACGCCCTTCCCGACGAGTTCGGCGGTGCGGGAGGTGCTGGGGTCGCCGGTGGCGGCCTTCTGCCGGAGCTCGCTGAACAGCTCCTCGAATGTCTTGTCAGCCATGGTGGTCCCTAGCCTACGGGGAAGCGGCCGGGGACCACCGCCACGGTTCGGATGCTGGTCACCGCCAGGGTTCGGAGACCGAACGCAGGGTGGTCGCGGTGGCGACCGCCGCGGTCACCGCCTCGTGGCCCTTGTCCTCCGTGGAGCCCGGCAGCCCGGCCCGGGCGAGCGCCTGCTCCTCGTTGTCGCAGGTGAGGATGCCGAAGCCGACCGGCACCCCGGTCTCCACGGCGACCTGGGTGAGCCCGGCGGTGACGCCCTGCGAGACGTACTCGAAGTGCGGGGTGCCGCCGCGGATGATCACCCCGAGCGCCACGATCGCGTCGTAGCCGCGGCCGGCCAGCACCTTGGCGACGACCGGCAGTTCGAAGCTGCCCGGCACCCGCAGCAGGGTCGGCTCCTCGATCCCGAGGTCGCGCAGCGCGCGGACCGCGCCGTCCACGAGGCCGTCCATCACCTGGGTGTGCCACTGCGCCGCGATGACGGCGACCCGCAGGTCCCCGCAGTTCTTCACGGTCAACTCGGGGGCGCCCTTGCCGCTCACTTCTCTCCTCCGGTGGTGCTTCGGTCGGTACGGGACCGGTCGGTCGCCGACCGGTCGCTCAGGGGGGTCGGTACGGTCGCCGCGCCGTCGAGCCACGGCAGTTCGTGGCCCATCCGGTCGCGCTTGGTGCGCAGGTAGCGGGCGTTGTGCTCGCCCGCGGTGACGGGCATCGGCTCGCGGGAGAGCACGTCCAGGCCGTGCCCGGCCAGCGCGGCGGACTTCGCCGGGTTGTTCGTCAGCAGCCGCAGCGAACGCACCCCCAGGTCGGCGAGGATCTGCGCGGCGGCCGCGTAGTCGCGGGCGTCGGCGGGCAGGCCGAGTTCGAGGTTGGCGTCCAGGGTGTCCCGACCGCGCTCCTGGAGTTCGTACGCCCGCAGCTTCGACATCAGGCCGATGCCGCGGCCCTCGTGGCCGCGCAGGTAGACCACCACGCCGCGGCCGGCGGCGGCGACCTCGCGCAGCGCGCTCTGCAACTGCGGGCCGCAGTCGCAGCGCAGCGAGCCGAAGACGTCGCCGGTCAGGCACTCGGAGTGCACCCGGACCAGGACGTCGCCGCCGTCGCCGAGGTCCCCGGCCACCAGCGCGACGTGCTCGGCGCCGTCCACGGTGCCGCGGTAGCCGTACGCGCGGAACTCGCCGTAGGCGGTGGGCAGCCGGGTGCCGGCCTCCCGCCGCACCACGGCAGCCGCGGCCGGCTGGTTCGGGGCGTTCGGCTCGTTCGGGGCCGCCTGCTCGGGCTGCTCCGACGGGGCCACGGCCGGAGCGGCCGGGGCGGGCTGCGCGGTCCGCGCGGCGCGGCGGTGGGCGATCAGCGCCTCGATCGAGATGATCGCCAGGCCGTGCTTGCGGGCGAAGGGGACCAGGTCCGGCAGCCGGGCCATGCTGCCGTCCTCGCGGGTGATCTCCACGATGGCGGCCGCCGGGCGCAGTCCGGCGAGCCGGGCGAGGTCGACCCCGGCCTCGGTGTGCCCGGGGCGGGCCAGCACTCCGCCGGGGCGGGCGGCGAGCGGGAAGACGTGGCCGGGCCGGACGAAGTCGCCGGGGTGCGCGGCCGGGTCGGCGAGCAGCCGGATGGTGGTGGCGCGGTCGGCCGCGGAGATGCCGGTGGTCACGCCGTGCGCGGCGCTCGCGTCCACGGAGACGGTGAACGCGGTGCGCATCGACTCGGTGTTGGCCGCCACCATCTGCGGCAGCTCCAGCCGCTCGGCCGCCGGCGCCTCCATCGGCACGCAGATCAGCCCGCGGCACTCGTTCATCATGAAGGCGACGGTCTCGGCGGTGATCTTCTCGGCGGCCACCACGAGGTCGCCCTCGTTCTCCCGGTCCTCGTCGTCGACGACCACGACGGGGCGGCCGGCGGCGATGTCGGCGATCGCCCGCTCGACCGGGTCGAGCAGCAGCCCGTCGAGCGGCTCGGGTCCGCCCGGGGCGGCTTCCGTACGGCGCCGGTGGTCGTGGGGTGCGGTCAGGGCCGTCATGCGCGCGCTCCTTCCACGGTGGCGACCGGCTTGCTCGGCCGCGGGCCGCCCCGCTCGCCGCCGGCCCGCCGGGTCTGCTGCCACCAGGAGTACATCCCGGCGATCACCAGGACGAAGTAGATGATGTAGACGAGGCCGGAGAAGGGCAGCCCGCTGTGGAAGTTCAGCGGCACCCCGACGAGGTCGACCGCCAGCCACGCGAACCAGAACTCGACCCAGCCGCGGGCCTGCGCGTACATCGCGGCGAGCGTGCCGACGAAGATGTACGCGTCCGGCCACGGGTTCCACGACAGCTTGGGGTAGGCGAGGAAGAGCGAGGCGACGGCCACGGTGCCCAGGCCGGTGGCCAGCACCAGCACCGCCCGCTCCCGCCAGGTGGCGAAGCGGATGGACAGGCGGCCGGTGCGCCCGCCGGAGCCGCGCCGCCACTGGTACCAGCCCCAGACGGCGACGGTGATCACCACGAGCTGCTTGCCGACGCCGCCGCCGAGGTGCGCGCCCCAGAACGCGGCCACCAGCACCACGCCGGAGAGCAATTGGACCGGCCAGGTCAGCATCGCCCGCCGCCAGCCGAGCGCGAGCGCGAACAGGCCGAGCAGGTTGCCGATCATGTCGGACCACACCACGTGCTGGTCGAAGGCGGTGAACGCCTCGCTGTTCAGCCAGTGCACGACGCCGCTCACCGCCCGGCCTCCGCCACGCCGCCACCGAGCACGTCACCGAGGCCGTCACCGGGGACCGCGCCCGCGCCGAGCATCCGCTCGACGTACTTCGCGATGACATCCACCTCGAGGTTGACCGGGTCGCCGGGCTGCTTGACGCCCAGTGTGGTCAGCGCGAGCGTGGTCGGGATGAGGCTGACGGTGAAGAAGTCCGCCCCCGCGTCGACCACGGTCAGGCTGACGCCGTCCACGGTGATGGAGCCCTTCTCCACCACGTAGCGGGCGAGTGGGGCCGGCAGCGCGACCTTGACGATCTCCCAGTGCTCGCCGGGCACCCGCTCCAGCACCGTGCCGGTGCCGTCCACGTGGCCCTGCACCAGGTGGCCGCCGAGCCGGCCGCCCAGCGCCATCGGCCGCTCCAGGTTGACCCGGGAGCCGGGGGTGAGCGCGCCCAGGCTGGAGCGCCCCAGCGTCTCGGCCATCACGTCGGCGGTGAAGGCGCCCTCGGGCAGGTCCACCACGGTCAGGCAGACCCCGTTGACGGCGATCGAGTCGCCGTGTTTCGCGCCTTCGGTGACGACGGGGCCGCGCACGGTGAAGCGGGACGCGTCGCCCAGGTCCTCGACGGCGGTGATCTCGCCCAGCTCTTCCACGATTCCGGTGAACACGTCAGCTCTCCTGGTATGCGGTGGGAACGGCAGCGCTGGCGACGGCGGCAGCGGAGGGTGCGGTGGCGGCCTCGGTGGCAGTTTCGATGGCGGCTTCGCTCGCGGGGGCCGCGACGGCGGGCACGGCGGTGACCCGCAGGTCGGGTCCGATCCGGTCGACTCCGGTCACGTCGAGCCGCAACGCCTGTGCGATCGTGCTGATTCCCCCGCCGTCGAGCGCGGCGGGCCCGGCGCCGAGCAGCGCCGGGGCGAGGTAGGCGGTCACGGCGTCGACGTGCCCGGCGGCGACGAACGCCCCGGCGAGCGTCGGCCCGCCTTCGAGCAGCACCGAGCGGACCCCGCGGCCGAGCAGTTCGGTCAGCAGCGCGCCCACGTCGAGGCCGCGGCCCTGCGGCGCGTACGGCAGCCGTACGACGTCCACGCCGGCCAGGTGGGAGGTGTCGGCGTCCGGGCCGACGGCGATCAGGGTGGGCGCGGCGTCGTCCAGCACCCGGGCGCCGGGGGTGGTCCGGGCGCGGGTGTCGACCACGACCCGCAGCGGCTGGGTGGCGCCGTCGATACCGCGCACGGCCAGGTGCGGGTCGTCCGCGGCCAGGGTGCCGGAGCCGACCACGACGGCGTCGGCGGCCGCGCGCAGCCGGTGCACGTCGGCGCGGGCCTCGGGCGAGGTGATCCACCGGCTGGTGCCGTCGGCGGCGGCGATCCGGCCGTCGAGCGTCGCGGCGTACTTCCAGCGCACGTGCGGCCGGCCCTCGCGTACCGAGGTGAGCCAGGCGACGTTGACCGCCGCGGCCTCCTCGGCGAGCAGGCCGCCCGCGACGTCGACGCCCGCGGCGCGCAGCGTCTGCGCGCCGCCGGCCGCGACCGGGCTGGGGTCGGCGACCGCGTAGACGACCCGGGCGATTCCGGCCTCGATCAGCGCCTGGGCGCAGGGGCCGGTCCGGCCGATGTGGTTGCAGGGTTCGAGCGTGACCAGGGCGGTGCCGCCGCGGGCCCGCTCCCCGGCCGCGAGGAGCGCGTGCACTTCTGCGTGCGGCCCGCCGGCGCGCTGGTGCCAGCCCTCGCCCGCGACCTGTCCGGCCGCGTCGAGGATCACACAGCCCACCACGGGGTTCGGCGCGGTCGCGCCGAGGGCGCGTGCGGACAGCGCGACGGCTCGACGCATCGCGTCGGCTTCTGCACTGGTGGCCACCGGGTCCTCCTGCCTCATCAGGCACGGACTCCGGGGCGAGGGAACTGACGGGCTCCACTCGCCGGGCGACCGGTCGCACACGCGCGGCACCGTACGTCATGCGCACGGACCCGCTCCTACGGCGGCCTTCCCGAGTGAACGCCCGCCGCGCACTGCCTCCCATCCGGACTTTCACCGTCGGTCCAGGAATTTCACCTGGTCAACCGACCGCTGGCTGCGGCCGGGTCGCGGACTGTAACCGCCGGTTCGGAATTGCACCGACCCCGGAGTGCGCGAACGTCACTACTGATCCAAGTCTGCCACGGCGGCATCCCCGCGCTCCACCCCTGTTTTGTGCCCTCGCTCACACGAGGGGCCCCTCGGGGGCGCGGAAAGCCGCGCTGCGCACCGGATGCTCGACCGCCGGCGGGCTCGGGCGCCGCGGGACGGGAGGAAGCGGGAGGGAGGGGAAGAGGTGCGAGAGGTAAGCGGTCCGGCGGATGCGCACGGGGGAATCGAACCCGCCGGACCGTGTCTCCACGTTAGCGCGCACTCACCGTCCGTCGGAGCCCCAGTCGGGCAATTCCAGGCGCGCGAACACGCCATGGCACAGGCGCGCGCCATCTCCCTTGACAGGGAAGGGAGTTGACGCCTGCTCACCAAGCTGGTCCCGGTGCGGCGCGGTGCCTGCGGACCGAACGGGACGCCCGGGCCGTGATCCAGGGCGCGGCTGTCCCCGGATCGGCTCGTCTCTCCCGCGACCGGGCCGGTGCGCGCACGGTGGGAAGCAGCCCGCCGCGCCGCGTGGTGGCGGCGGGCGCAGGCAACGGACACGCGCGAGGAGCACGTCATGAGGATTCTGGTCACCGGAGCCACCGGCCAGGTCGGCCGCAGGTTCGTCCCCCGGCTGCTGGAGCGGGCCGGGCGCGGCGGCGACACCGTACGGGTGCTGGTGCGCGACCAGGCGCGGGCCGAGCCGTTCACGAAGCTGGGCGCGCAGGCGGTGGTCGGCGAGCTGCGCCAGGGCGCGGACCTGCGCCGGGCCGTGGACGGGGTGGACGCGGTCGTCAATGTCGCGGCCGCCTTCCGCGGTGTGCCCGACGAGGAGGCGTGGGCGGTCAACCGCGACGCGGCGCTCGACCTCGGCCGGGCCGCGGTCGAGGCGGGCGCGCGGCGCTTCGTGCAGGTCAGCACGAACCGGGTGTACGGCGCCGGGCGCGGCCGCCCCGCCGTGGAGGACGACGGGCCGCTGGCCGGCAGCCACCTGGCGGGCAGCGCCTACCCCGACTCCAAGTGGGCGGCGGAGACCGGTCTGCTGGCCCTGGACGGCCTGGACCTGCGCGTCGGGCGGCTCGCGTTCGTCTACGGCGAGGGCGACCCGCACCTGGTGAACGCGGTGCCGTGGGCGCGGGAGTGGCCCGGGCACCGGCGGCTCCAGATGGTGCACCACGCCGACGTCGGGCAGGCACTGCTGCGCCTGCTGTACGCGCCGGGCATCGGCGGCCGGATCTACAACATCGCCGACGACGCGCCCGTCTCGACCGTCGAGCTGCTCTGGCTGAACGGCCTTTCGCCCGCGCCCGAGGCCGCCGAGCGGGTGGTGGAGGACCCGTGGGACGGCATCGTCTCGACCGCGCGCATCCGCGACGAGCTGGGGTTCCGGCCGATCTACCCGTCGGTGTGGACCGCGCGGGACGCGGGCGCGCTGTAGGGAGCCGCAGCGCCCCTGGCAGGCCCGGGCGGGCCCGCCCGGGCCCGGTGGCGAATCGTTTCGGCCGGTGCGGGTCGGCCGTCACGGCGACTTCGCCGCGCGGCGCGGCGGGCCGCGGCCGCGCGGTGCGGAAGCTGGGGGGATGACGACGACGGCACAATGGACGGCGCCGGGGGACGCGGGGGGCGCGGCGGGCGTGGCGGACGTGGTGCGGCGGATGCGGGCGCTGGCGGTGCGGTTGCCGCCGTCCGACGGGGTCGCGGTGTTCGACCGGGTCTACCTGTCGGTCACCGAGGAGTTCGCCCGGCGGCTGGGCCGCGGCCGCTTCCCCGACGGCCCGGAGGCGGCGGAGCTGGCCGTGCTGTTCGCCGGGCGCTACCTGGCGGCGGTCGAGGCCGCGGACGCGCCGGCCCCGGACGGCCCCGACACGGACGGACCCCGCACCGGCGCACCCAGCATGGACGGACCCGGCACGGACGAACTCGGCACCGGCGAACCCGACGCGGACGCACCCCGCACGGGCGGCCGGGTGCCCGCGTGCTGGCAGCCGTTGGTGCGGGCGCGGGCCGATCCGGCGGTCCACCCGCTCCAGTTCGCGCTGGCCGGCATCACCGCCCACGTCGGGCACGACCTCGCGCTGGCCGTGGTCGACACCTGCCGGGCCACCGGCCGCACGCCCGACGCGGTCGCACCCGACTTCGTCGCGGTGGGCGCGGTGCTCACCGCCATCGAGGCGCGGGTCCGGGAGGAGCTGATGCCGGGCCCGGACCTGCTGGAGCGGCTGGACCCGCTCACCCACGCCGTCGCGTCCTGGTCGCTGGCCCGGGCGCGGGACGGCGCGTGGGCGGCTGCCCGGCTGCTGTGGGCGATCCGCGACCGCCGGGAGGCGTACGAGGAGTGCGCCCGGGCGCTGGACGTGTCGGTCGGCGCGATGGCCCGGGCGGTGCTCGCGCCCTTCCCCGCGAGCGTCGCCCGCGGTCTGCCGGCTCAGTCCTCGGGCAGCGGCACCGGCGCGATCTCGTCGTAGCGGTCGCCGGGGCCGGGGTTGAGCGGGTCGGTGGCGCCGCCGAGGTGGTGCATGACGCCCCACACCGCGTTGAGCGCGGTCTGCACGGCGCCCTCGGCCCACCCGGCGGTCCAGGACACGTCGTCCCCGGCGAGGAAGATGCCGCGCTGGTCCGCGGGCAGCAGGTCCTGCATGAAGTGTGTGAACAGCCGCCGCTGGTAGCGGTAGTGGCCGGGCAGGTTGGCCTTGAACGCGCCCATGAAGTAGGGCTCGTCCTCCCAGGAGACCGTGACCGGGTTGCCGGTGATGTGCTTCCTGATGTCGACGCCGGGGTAGATCTCGCCGAGCGACTTGAGCATGACCTCCATCCGCTCGTGCGCGGTCAGCGGCAGCCACTTGGAGCTGTCGTCGCACCAGGTGTAGGAGAGGCAGATCACCGCCGGCCGGTCCGGGCCGTCGTCCAGCAGGTAGGTGCCGCGGGTCATCCGGTCGGTGAGCGTCATCGACATCGTGTCGCGGCCGGTGCGCGGGTCCACGTCCCGCCAGAACGGCCGGTCGACCGGCACGAAGAGCTTGCTGGACTCCATGTAGTGGGTGCGCTCGATCGCGGTCCAGTGGTCGATCGGGAAGAGCGACTCGTCGCAGGAGATCTTCGCCAGCAGCATCCAGCTCTGCGCGGTGAACACCGCGGCGCGGTAGCTGCGGATGTCGCCGGTGGCGTCGGTGACGGTGATCCGGTTGCCCGCGGTGCGGTGCAGCCCGGTGACCGCCGGGCGCGGGGTGCCGCCGTGCAGGGAGCGCAGCGAGGTGCCGCGCGGCCAGTGCAGCAGCTTGTCCGGCTCGCGGGCCCACAGCCGCAGCGGGAGTTGGCGGCTGCCGCCGACGATGCTGTGGTGGTCGTCGTCGGCACCGGTGTAGACGACCCGCAGGATCTCCAGGATCGAGTTGGGGAAGTCGGTGTCCCAACCGCCGGTGCCGAAGCCGACCTGGCCGAAGATCTCCCGGTGCCGGAAGGAGGCGAACGCCGGTGCGGCGCACAGGAATCCGTAGAAGGTCTGGTTGTCCAGCCGCTCGACGAGCGCGGACCAGATCTGCCTGATCCGCGGTACGTCCCGGGCGCGCAGCGCCTGCTGCATCGCGGTGAAGTCGGCGCCCTCCTCCAGGCAGGTCTGCCAGGCGCGCATCACCTGGTGGTAGACCTCGGGCAGGTCGTCGACGGAAGTGGCGTAGTGCGAGCGGCCCTTGAGGTCCACGACGGTCGAAGGGGTGCAGGGCGCCAGCGGGTTGGGGAACGGCCTGGTGGTCAGCCCGACCAGGTCGATGTAGTGGCGCAGCGCGGTGGAGGACGGCGGAAAGCGCATCGCGCCCATCTCCGCGGTGAGGGCGCCTTCCTCGCCGACGGCGCCGTGCCCGTCGAAGGCCACGGTACGCAGCCGGCCGCCGATCTCGCCGGCCTCGTAGAGCACCGGGCGCAGGCCCATCCGCATCAGCTCGTAGGCGGTGACCAGGCCGGACAGGCCGCCGCCGATCACGGCGACCTCGGTGCCGAGCGCGGTGGGCGGCACCGCTCCGAGCCCGGCGGGGTGGGCGAGGAAGTCGTCGTAGGGGAAGGGGAAGTCGGGGCCGAACATGGTCAGCGGCGGTTCGGCCGGGCCGCGGTCGTGTCCTTCGTCGGGGATCGCGGTGGGCACGGACGTCATCGGGCGGTTCTCCTGGCGGCGAGCGAGCCGTACAGCTCGGGGCGGCGGTCGGTCAGGTACGGGTTCTGCTCGCGGGTGGTGCGCAGCAGTGCCATGTCGGCGTCGGCGACGAGGAGTTCGGGCCCCGTGCCGGCCCGGGCGCGCACCACGCCGTCGGGTCCGGCCAGGCAGCTGCCGCCGAGGAAGTCGTACTCCCCTTCGGGGCCGCAGCGGTTGACGTACGCGATGTGGAGGCCGTTCTCGAACGCCCGCGCGGGCAGCAGTGTTCGGGCGACGAACTCGTACGGGCGCATCAACGCGGTGGGCACCACCAGCAGTTCGGTGCCGGCCAGGGCGTGGGCGCGGACCGCTTCGGGGAACTCGACGTCGTAGCAGACCAGCAGGCCGATCCGGACGCCGTCCAGGGTGGCCTGCGCCAGCGGGCGGTCGCCGGGGGTGAACACGGAGCGCTCGTAGCCGCCGAAGAGGTGGGTCTTGCGGTAGTCGGCGAGTGCGGTGCCGTCCGGGCCGGTGAGGCGGGCGGCGTTGTGGACGCGGTCGCCGTCCCGTTCGGGGTAGCCGTGCACGACGGCGACACGGTGCCGGGCGGCGATCGCGGCGATCTGCCGGGCGGCGGGCCCGTCGGCCGGCTCGGCGAGGGCGGCGACGGTGGCGCCGAGGGCGTAGCCGGTCAGGAACATCTCGCTGGTGACCAGCAGGCGTACGCCGCGCCCGGCCGCCTGCGCGGCGGCGCGCTCCAGGGCCGCGAGGCTCGCCGCGGGGTCGGCGGGCAGCCCGGTGGGGCCTTGCAGCAGCCCGATCCGCAGTGTTTCGGCCATGCACCGCTCCCCGGTCCGTCGTCTCCCGCCCGGCGCACCGCGCGCCCGGCCGGAGCCCGCTCGCCGCGGCTTTCCGCAGCTCAGCAGGCCCTCCCCGGACGGTATGTCCCGCCCTGATGTGGCGACAAGACGCGAACATTGCGCCGGTGGCCCCGATCTGTTGCGTTGTTCGGCGCCGAAACGGCGATCTGTTGCGCGGGGGTGGGCGGCGGCGGGCGGCGGGGGCCGGGAACGTGCGCGGGCGCCCACCCCGGGCAGGGGGTGGGCGCCCGAACGGCGCGTCGAGCGCGACCGTCAGCCGGTCAGCCGAGGCCCTCCTCGTCGGAGGACTTGGCCGACCGCTCGGTGCCGGGCTCGCCGGCCATCTCGGTCTCGATCCGCTCCTTGCGGACCCGGCCGTGCACCTTGCGCTGCTCGGTGTGCTCCTCGACCCGCATCCGGACCCGCTCCTTGGCCACGACCTCGGTCTCGACCACGGGCTTGTCCTCGTGGAGCGTGACGATCCGCTCGGCCTCGCTGATGTCGCCCAGCCCGGCGGCGCGCTCCGCGTCGGTGATCGGCGTGCGCTCCAGCCGCACTTCCTCGTGGACGATCGGGACGGTCTGCTCGACCTCCTCCACGTCGACGACCTTGTGCAGCCTGGCCCGGCCGGCCGCCTGGCGCTCGACCCGGACGTGCATCTCCTCCTCGGACCGGGTCATCTCGTCGCCGGCCGCGGCCCTCGACTCGCCGGTGCCCAGCCGCTCGGCCGCACCGCTGCGGCCGGCCGCGTACGCCGCCGTGCCGGTGCCTGCCTCGCTGCCGGACATCTCCGGCTGGGTGCCCTTGGCGGACGGGTCCGCCGCCTCCGCGCGGTCGCGGCGGGCGTGCCGACCCCGGCCCGCGGCGCCGGCCGCCCCGGCAGCCCCGGCCGCGCCACCGGCCGCCGCCGCCTTCTCGCCGGTGCCCATCCCGCCCTGCGTGCCCGCCTCGCCGCCACGCGAGTCCAGGCCGTAGTAGCGGTACAGGTGCCGTTCCTCCTCGGCCGACAGGTGGCCGCCGGAGTCGACGTCCACGTTGGGCGCGCCCTTGACCTTGTCCTTCTCGTACGGCACCTCGACATGGTCCTGCACGATCTTCGCGGCGCGGGTCGGCACGAACGTCTCGTTGTTGCCGAAGAAGCCGGTCTTGACCGTCACCCACTCCGGCAGGCCGGTGGCGTCGTCCAGGTACATGTGCTTGGCATCGCCGATCTTCTTCCCCTGCGCGTCATGGACCGGATGGCCCACGACTTGGGGAATCTGTTCGCGCGTGATCATGTCGCCTCCTCGGGCGGCCGGGGCCCTTTTCCCGGTCTCACCTCACCGCGTTACCCCATTGAGGACGACAAAACATATCTACTCATCCCAAGCCGGACATATCGCCCGGGTCGGAAGTCACGACGGGCCCGCCGCACCGTAGCGGCGCAGCAGCGGGGAGAGCACCAGCACCGAGCGGGTCCGGCTGACGAACGGCTCCCCCGCGATCCGCTCCAGCACCTGCTCGAAGTGGCGCACGTCCGAGGCGAACACCTGCACCACCGCGTCCGCGTCGCCGGTCACGGTCGACGCGGACGCCACCTCCGGGTAGTGCGCCAGCCCCCGCCGGATGTCCGCGGGCGAGGTGTTGTGCCGGCAGTACAGCTCCACCAGTGCCTCGGTCTGCCAGCCGAGCGCCGCGGGGTCCACCCGTACGGTGAAGCCGGTGATCGCGCCCGCCGCCAGCAGCCGGTCCACCCGCCGCTTGACCGCGGGCGCGGACAGGCCCACCTGCGACCCGATGTCCGCGTACGAGCGCCGCGCGTCCTCGGCCAGGGCGTGCACGATCCGTTCGTCGATCTCATTGAGCGCCACAGCGGGAGTCTCGCACGCGCGGCGCCCGACCCCACCCGCGACGGCGACGGCGACGGCGACGGCTACGACCAGCTCGCGTACAGCGGCTGGCCCTCCGCGTAGCCGGCCGCGCTCTGCACCCCGACGACCGCGCGCTCGGCGAACTCCGCCAGCGAGGCCGCGCCCGCGTACGTGCAGGAGCTGCGCACCCCGGCCACGATCGAGTCGATCAGGTCCTCCACGCCGGGCCGCACCGGGTCCAGGAACATCCGCGAGGTGGAGATCCCCTCCTCGAACAGCGCCTTGCGCGCCCGGTCGTACGCCGACTCCTCGCTGGTGCGGTTGCGCACCGCGCGGGCGGAGGCCATGCCGAACGACTCCTTGTACAGCCGGCCGTCCGCCGCCTGCTGGAGGTCGCCCGGGGACTCGTGGGTCCCGGCGAACCAGGAGCCGATCATCACGTTCGACGCGCCGGCCGCCAGCGCCATGGCGACGTCCCGCGGGTGGCGCACGCCGCCGTCCGCCCACACGTGCCGGCCCAGCCGCCGTGCCTCGGCCGCGCACTCCAGCACCGCCGAGAACTGCGGCCGCCCCACGCCGGTCATCATGCGGGTGGTGCACATCGCGCCGGGGCCGACCCCGACCTTGACGATGTCCGCGCCGGCCTCGACCAGGTCGCGCACCCCGTCGGCGGCGACCACGTTGCCCGCCACCACCGGCACCGCCGGGTCCAGCGCGCGCACCGCGCGGACCGCGGCGAGCATCGACTCCTGGTGGCCGTGCGCGGTGTCGACCACGAGCGTGTCCACGCCCGCGTCGAGCAGCTGCTTCGCCTTGCCCGCCACGTCGCCGTTGATGCCGACGGCCGCGGCGATCCGCAGCCGCCCGCGCGCGTCGACCGCCGGGTCGTACAGCGTGGCGCGCAGCGCGCCGGTACGGGTGAGGATGCCGGCCAGCCGCCCGTCGGCGTCCACCGCGGGGGCGAGCCTGCGGTGGGCGGCGTCCAGCTGGTTGAAGGCGTCGCGCGGGTCCATGTCCGCGTCGAGCACCAGCAGCTCGCGGGACATCACCTCGGACAGCTGGGTGAAGCGGTCCACGCCGGTCAGGTCGGCTTCGGTGACCACGCCGACCGGGCGGCCGTCGGCCACCACGACCCCGGCGCCGTGCGCCCGCTTGGGCAGCAGCGACAGCGCGTCGGCGACGGTCTGCGAGGGGGCCAGCGTGATCGGGGTGTCCAGCACCAGGTGGCGCTGCTTGATCCAGCCGATGACCTCGGTGACCACGTCGATCGGGATGTCCTGCGGGATGACGACCAGGCCGCCGCGGCGGGCGACGGTCTCCGCCATCCGGCGCCCGGCGATCGCGGTCATGTTCGCCACGACCAGCGGGATCGTGGTGCCGCTGCCGTCGGGCGAGCGGAGGTCCACCGCCTGCCGGGAGCCCACGGCACTGCGCCCGGGCACCATGAAGACGTCGTCGTACGTCAGGTCGTACGGGGGCTGGGCATCGTTGAGGAAACGCATACCGACTCTCTCACCTGCGGGTTCAACTGGGGGCGGGCGGGGAGTCGGCGCGGGCCGGATCAGCGTCCGGCTGCGGCTCCTCGGCCTATCCTCCCCGAAGTCCGCTGGTCACGGCGGCCTTCGGCGCGCTCTTCGTCGGTTCGGCGTACCCCGCCCCGCCCGCGTTTCGTATGATCCTCCAATCACCTGCTCCCGTTACGAGTCGCCGCTGCGGCGCTTGACCGCGACCACCACGAGCACGACGACGACCAGGACCACCAGCACCACGACCACCGGCATCGGCAGGCTCCCCGAACCCCCGCCGCTGCTGTGGCCGTAGTGGTGGAGATGGCTGTGGCCGTGCACGCGTGTCAGTCCCCCGAGTTTCATGGCCAAGATCGTAGGGTCGGCGAGACCCGCGAACCGTCCCGTCCCTGTCACAGACATGCCACAGGCCGCAGCGGCAGGGCCCGGGGGACACGGCGCGACCAGGGGGCTTGTCGGGCACATTGCGACATGCTGTGACAGCATCGGCGCATGCTCGTGCTCGATCTGGCCGGCGTCGGCGACCGGCAGGAGTTCATGGACCGGGTCTCCGCGGACCTCCGGCTGCCCGACTGGTTCGGCCGCAACTGGGACGCGCTCGCGGACTGCCTCACCGACCTGTCCTGGTGGCCGGTCGAGCCCGGCGGCCGCCGCCTCCACGTCCGCAACTGGCACGACTTCGCCGACCGCCTCCCCCGCGACTGGCGCATCGTCAAGGACATCCTCCACGACGCCGAGCTCTTCTGGCGCCACACCGACACCGAGCTCACCATCACCCTCGACTGACTGCCGGCACACAACCGCCCACCACCACGGCGCGTGGCCGCAGGACCCCCGCCCCGACGGCGCGTGGCCACAGGGGCGCGGGGAACTGCGCGACCAGCCCACCACCGGCCCGACGGCCGGCACACAACCGCACCCCACCACGGCGGGCACCCGCAGGGGCCACCGGCCTGGCGGCCGGCGGCGCCCGACGTCGCGGCTCAGCCCCCGGCCAGGGACCCGTCCGGGTCGGCCCGATCCAGCGCGGGCCGCACCATCGGCCCGGTGGAATGCAGCAGATGGTCCGCCGCGGCCGTGTCCGTCACCAGGCTCGTGACCAGCCCGGACCGCAGCACCGCGTTGATCGCCTCGGCCTTCCGCTTCCCCCCGGCGATGGCGAGCACTTCCGGAATGCGGCGCAGCCGATCCGCGTCGATCGTGATGCACCGCTCCCGCAGGTCCCGCCCGACCCGCCGCCCGTGGGCGTCGAACAGGTGGGAGGACATCTCCGCGGCCACCCCGAGGCTGGCGTAGTGCGCACGCTCGGCGTCGGACACGGCGTCGTACACCGTGGAGATCCCGCTCTCCCACGAGCCGACCGAGACCACGGCCACCGTGACCTTCTCGAAGTAGCTCATCGCGGCCGCGATCTGGCTCTGCGCGCGCAACGCGGACGCGGTGGCGGAGTCGGCGAGCACCATGGGCGCGTACAGCGGGTGGGCCTCGCCGCCGGAGACGGCCGCGGCGGTGCGCACCGCCTCGACGGAGCCGCGCTCGGCGGTGCCGACGTCGTACACCCCGGTGAGCTGCACGACGGTGCACGGCGCGAGCCGGTCCAGCGCGTTGGCCATGGTGATGATGGAGCGGCCCCAGGCCAGGCCGAGCACGTCGCCGTCGCTGACGAGTTCGCCGAGCAGGTCCGCGGCGACCGCGCCGAGGTTCTCCGGGTCGGGCGCGTCGGCCTGGTCCGCGGGGGTCTCGACCACGACCGCGTGCCGCAGGCCGTAGTGGGCGCGCAGCGCGTCGGAGCGCTCGGCGTCCAGTTCCGCGGGCACTCTGATCTCGATCCGCACCAGGTCGCGTTCGAGCGCGGTCTCCAGCACCCGGGCCACCTTGAACCGGCTGACCCCGAACTCCTCGGCAATCTGGATCTTGGACTTGCCCTCGAGGTAGAAGCGACGTGCCATCGCCGCCGCCTGGACCATCTCGCCCGGGCCCATGCGCACCTGTGCGCGGCCTGTGCTCACGTCGCTTCTCCCCAGTCACCCATATGATCAGCTCCGCTGCCATCCTCCCAGACTTCGGGGGTTACGGGCGCGTAGGCGGCAAGCAGGCCCCGGCGATCCGGCGGCCGGCGGCGATCTTCGACTGCCGTTCGGCGGCCGTTCGGCCGGTGTTCCCCGCCCGGCGCGCGTGTCGCGGACCGCCGCCCGCGCCGGTCCGCCGGGCAGGAGCGCTGGTCAGCGCGCGGCGACCGCGTCGGCCTGCTCGCGCAGCGCGCGGATCGCGCCGGCCGGGTCGTCCGCGCCGTAGACGGCGGAGCCCGCCACGAAGACGTCGGCGCCGGCCTCGGCGCAGCGCTCGATCGTCGCGGGTGAGACCCCGCCGTCGACCTGGAGCCACATCTGGAGGCCGTACTTGTCGATCAGCGCCCGGGTGCGGCGGATCTTGGGCAGCATGATGTCGAGGAACGCCTGCCCGCCGAAGCCGGGTTCGACCGTCATCACCAGCAGCATGTCCAGTTCTGGCAGCAGGTCCTCGTACGGCTCGATCGGGGTGGCGGGCTTGAGCGCCATCGAGGCGCGGGCGCCCTTGGCCCGGATCTCGCGGGCCAGCCGGACCGGCGCGGCGGCGGCCTCCGCGTGGAAGGTGACCGAGCCGGCGCCGGCCTCCACGTAGGCGGGCGCCCAGCGGTCGGGCTGGTCGATCATCAGGTGGCAGTCGAGCGGGATGTCCGTGGCGCGGCCCAGCGCTTCGACCACCGGCACGCCCAGCGTCAGGTTCGGCACGAAGTGGTTGTCCATCACGTCGACGTGGAGCCAGTCGGCGCCCTTGGCCGCGTCGGCCGCCTCGGCGAGCCGGGCGAAGTCGGCGGACAGGATACTGGGGTTGATCTGCGCGGTCATGGTTCCCAAGCAAACCAGATCCGACGCCGGCCCGTACGGCGGGCCGCCGCCGCGGCGCCGCGCACAGTGCACGGTACCGCCGCTCCGCCCGACCCTACTCGCGGTAACCCCGGTCGTGCCGCACCCGCCGGGCTGATTGACGGGCCTCGCGCCGGGCCTCTTGACGGGATATCAACACAAGCCGACACTTCGTCGTGCCAACTTCCGACACCGTCGGCCAATTCGCCACACGCGACGGTGGGCGCCGGCCGCTGCGCGCCCCGTCGCGGCGCCGTGCGCCCCTCCCCCCACGAAGGAGACGGCACGATGCGTCCGACCGCACCCTTACCGGCACCGGCACCCTCGCACCTCCCGGCGGCGCCGCCCGGAGCCGTCCGCCGGGCCCGCCGGCCGCTGGCCGCGGCCCTCGCGGCGCTGCTGATGCTCTCCTTGCTGGTCCTGTTCGGCTCGTCGCCCCGCGCGCACGCCCTGGACAACGGCCTGGCCCGCACGCCCCCGATGGGCTTCAACGACTGGAACGCGTTCGGCTGCGACGTCAGCGAGCAGCTGATCGAGCAGACCGCCGACTACCTGGTCTCCTCGGGCCTGAAGGACGACGGGTACTCCTACGTCAACATCGACGACTGCTGGATGACCAAGAGCCGCGACGCGAGCGGCAACCTCGTGCCCGACCCGGCGAAGTTCCCCGACGGGATCAGCGGCACCGCCGCGTACGTCCACGCCAAGGGCCTGAGGCTCGGCATCTACGAGAGCGCCGGCACCGCCACCTGCGCGGGCTACCCCGGCAGCCTCGACCACGAGCAGCAGGACGCGGCGAGCTTCGCGTCGTGGGGGGTGGACTACCTGAAGTACGACAACTGCAACAACCAGGGCGTGCCCTGGCAGCAGCGCTACGACGCGATGCGGGACGCGCTGGCGGCGACGGGGCGGCCGATCGTCTTCAGCATGTGCGAGTGGGGCGAGGACAGCGTGTGGACGTGGGGCGCCGGCACCGGCAACCTGTGGCGCACCACCGGCGACATCAACGCCTCCTTCTCCTCGATGCTGTCGATCTTCCACACCAATGTGCAGCTCGCGCAGTACGCGGGTCCCGGCGCCTGGAACGACCCGGACATGCTGGAGGTCGGCAACGGCATGTCCTTCACCGAGGACCGCAGCGAGTTCAGCCTGTGGGCGGAGATGGCCGCGCCGCTGATCGCCGGCACCGACCTGCGCGCGGCCACCCCGGCCACACTGTCGCTGTACGGCAACACGTCGGTGATCGCCGTCGACCAGGACGCGCTGGGCAAGCAGGGCACCGAGGTGTCGTCCGCCGGCGGCCTCGACGTGCTCACCAAGCCGCTGTCCAACGGCGACGTGTCGGTGGCGCTGTTCAACGAGAACTCCTCGGCCGCCACCATCAGCACCACCGCCGCCGCGGTCGCCGCACCGTCCGCGTCGTCGTACAAGCTGACGAACCTGTGGACGAACGAGGTCAGCACCACCAGCGGCGCGATCTCGGCTGCCGTGCCCGGGCACGGCACCGTGATGTTCCGGGTCTCCCCCGGCAGCGGCAGCAGCGTCGGCACCACCCATCCGCTGCGCGGGGCGTCCTCGAAGCGCTGCCTGGACGCCTATGACAACGAGACCGCCGACGGCACACCGATCGAGATCTGGGACTGCGACGGCGGCGCCAACCAGGCGGTCACCCTCACCTCGGCCGGCGAACTGCGGCTGTACGGCGGGACCGCGTGCCTGGACGCCTACGACAACCGGACCGCGGCCGGCACCAAGGTCGAGCTGTGGAGCTGCAACGGCGGCGCCAACCAGCAGTGGCGGCTCAACGCGGACGGCACCGTCACCGGGGTCCAGTCCGGCCTGTGCCTCGACGTCACCGGCGGCGACCAGCCCGCGGGCAACGCCAACGGCACCGGGCTGGAGCTGTGGACCTGCAACGGCGGCGCCAACCAGCAGTGGAGCCTGCTCTGACCCGCGCCTGCCGGCCGTACGGCCCCGGTTCCGCCCGGGGCCGCACGGCACCGCGCCGTCAGCGGCGGCGCAGCAGCGCGAGGTACATCGCGTCCGTGCCGTGCAGGTGCGGCCACAGCTGGACGTCGGGGCCGTCGCCGAGCGCGGGCACGCCCGGCAGCAGCGGGCGGGCGTCGATCTGCTCGGCGGCGGGCGCGTGCGGTGAGCGCAGCACGTCGTCGACGACCGCGCGGGTCTCGGCCAGGTGCGGGGAGCAGGTCGCGTAGCCGACCACCCCGCCGGGCCGAACCGCTGTCAACGCCTCGGTGAGCAGGGCACGTTGCAGCGGGCCGAAGCCGCCGACGTCCTCCGCGCGGCGCCGCCAGCGCGCCTCCGGGCGGCGCCGCAGCGCGCCGAGTCCGGTGCAGGGCACGTCGACCAGCACCCGGTCGAAGGAGCCGGGCCGCCACACCGGGCGGGTCCCGTCGGCGACCACCACCTGGTAGGGGCCCGGGTTGCCGTGCAGGGCGCGGCCCACCAGCCGGGCCCGGTGCGGCTGCTTCTCGGCGGCGACCAGGTGCGCGCCGCGCCCGGCGGCCAGCGCCGCGAGCAGCGCCGCCTTCCCGCCGGGGCCCGCGCAGCCGTCCAGCCAGCGCGTGTCGGGGCCCTCGAGCGGGGCCGCGGCGAGTGCCGCGGCGACCAGCTGGCTGCCCTCGTCCTGCACACCGGCGTCGCCGTCGTGCACCGCCGGCACCGCGGCCGGGTCGCCGCCCTCGGCGAGCCGCACCGCGTACGGCGACCAGCGGCCCGGCGCGGTGGCCTCCGGCGGCAGCGACCGCGCGATCTGCTCGGGCGTACTGCGGCCGGGCCGGGCCACCAAGGTGACCTCGGGCCGCTCGTTGTCGGCCGCGAGCAGCTCCTCGATGCCGGCCCGGCCGCCGCCGAGCGCGTCCCACAGCGCGGAGACCACCCAGCGCGGGTGGGAGTACACCACGGCGAGGTGGTCCTCGGGGTCCTCGTCGTAGGGCGGGGCGACCTGCGCCAGCCACGCGTCCAGATCCTGCGCGGCGACCCGGCGCAGCACCGCGTTCACGAACCGGGCCCGGCCGTCGCCGAGCACCACCCGGGCCAGCTCCACGGTCGCCGAGACCGCGGCGTGCGCGGGGATGCGGGTGGCCAGCAACTGGTGGGCGCCCAGCGCCAGGACGTCCAGGACCGGCGGGTCCACCTCCCGCAGCGGCCGGTCCACGCAGGCCGCGATCACCGCGTCGTACGTGCCCTGGTGGCGCAGCGTGCCGTACACCAGCTCCGTCGCCAGGGCCGCGTCCCGGCGGTCGAAGGTGCGGCCCTTCTTCGCCGCTTCCTGCTCCGCGGCGCGCAGCAGGCCCGGCAGCACCAGGTTCGCGTAGGCGTCCCGCTCCCCCACCGCCCGCAGCGCCTCGAACGCCAACACCCGCACCGGGTCCTTCTGCGGACGGCGGTACGGCTTGCCCTGCGTGCTCTTCAAAGGTGCTCCGGTTTTCCTCATACGAACGTACGGCTCGCCGCCAAGGGTACGGCGGGAGGAGCCGCGGTCGGTCGGGGGCGCCGGGTGGCCCCGCGTCACCCGCCGAACCGGGTGCCGGGTTCGATCCGGGTGCCCCGGGCCCAGTCGGCGGCGGCCATGGCGCGCTTGCCGACCGCCTGGACGTCGCCGAGGCGGACCGGGTGGCTTCCGGTACCGACGTACACGGCCTTCTTGGTCACCCCGATCTCGCCGGGCGCGAGCCCTTGGGCGTCGGGCGCGAGCCCTTCGGCGTCGGGGGCGGGCACGACGGGCCCGAGCTTGACCCGTTCGCCGCCGAGCAGCGTCCACGCCCCGGGCGCGGGCGTGCAGCCGCGGATCAGCCGGTCGACGCGCAGCGCGGGCGCACTCCAGTCGACGGCCGCGTCCTCCACCGTGATCTTGGGCGCGACGGTCACTCCGTCGGCGGGCTGGGGGCGCCCGACGAGATCGCCCTGCTCGATGCCGTCCATCGTGGCGACCAGCAGCCGCGCGCCGCTGTGCGCGAGCCGCCCGAGCAGGTCGCCGCTGGTGTCCTTCGGCCGGATCTCCTCGGTGACGACGCCGTACACCGGCCCGGAATCCAGGCCCTGTTCGATGAGGAAGGTGGACGCGCCGGTCACCTCGTCCCCGGCCATCACGGCGTGCTGCACCGGCGTGGCGCCGCGCCAGGCGGGCAGCAGCGAGAAGTGCAGGTTGACCCAGCCGCGCGCGGGCACGTCGAGGGCCGCCTTGGGCAGCAGCGCGCCGTAGGCGACGACGGGGCAGCAGTCCGGGCCGATCTCCCGCAGCCGGGCGAGGAAGTCCTCGTCGCGCGGCCGGGCCGGCTTGAGCACCTCGATCCCGGCCTCCTCGGCGCGCTGCGCGACCGGGCTGGCGACCAGCTTGCGGCCGCGCCCGGCGACGGCGTCGGGCCGGGTGACGACGGCGACGACCTCGTGCCGGTCGGAGGCGATCAGGGCGTCGAGTGCGGGCACGGCGACCTCGGGGGTGCCGGCGAAGACGAGCTTCATCGTGCGGGGGGTACCTCTCGGTGGCAGGCGGTCACAGGGCGCGGCCGAACGTGTCGTGCGGCGAGACCTTCACCTGCGGCGCGCCCTGCGCGCCCCAGTCGGCCTCGCGGATCGCCTTCATCGCGGCCTTGCGCGCCTCGGCGTCGAGCCGGTCGACGAAGATGATGCCGTCGAGGTGGTCGGTCTCGTGCTGGATGCAGCGGGCCATCCGCTGGGTGCCTTCGAGGGTGACCGGGTCGCCGTACATGTTGAAGCCCCGGGCCACGACGCCGTACGCGCGCTCGCAGTCGAAGGTCAGGCCCGGCAGCGACAGGCAGCCCTCGGGGCCGTCCTGCCGCTCGTCGCTGAGGGTCAGCTCCGGGTTGATCAGGTGGCCCAGCTCGCCGTCCACGTTGTAGGTGAACACCCGCAGGGACACGCCCAGTTGGGGGGCGGCCAGGCCCGCGCCGGGGGCCTGGAGCATGGTGTCGGTCAGGTCCTTGACGAGGGTGCGCAGTTCGAGGTCGAAGGTGGTGACCGGCTGCGCCGTCATGCGCAGCACCGGGTCGCCGAACAGGCGGATGGGCTTGACGGACACGGGCGGGGGCTCCTGAACGGTCGGACGGCCCGCGGGCGGGTCTCGGGTCTGCGGGCGCGGGCGGGTCTGCGGGCGGAGGTCAAGTCTAGGGCGGGCGGGGGGCGGACGGTGCACGCGGACGGGGAGTGCGCGCGGACGGCGCGCGCCCCCGAGGGGGTGGCCGCGCCGGTCGGGCGTGACTCGATGGGGCGGTGGCGCGTTGGTCAAGAGAGTGTGACCGAAATCGGCCCCGCCCGCGGCTGGAGCGTGCGGCCCGATCCTTGTCGTCGTCGGTTGGAGAGGCTTGTTGATGCCCGACCACGCAACGCCCGATGCCCAGGCACGGGCCAGCCTGCACCTGCTGGTGCGGGACATCGAACGGGTCCGTCGGCAGGTCGACGCGTTGCGCACGCTGACCGCCCAGCTCGGAAACGTCTACCGGCCGCGGCGCGGCGGGCCCTCCGCGGGGTTCGTGGTGTACGGGCGGGCCCCGGCGCCCACGGTGCGGCTGGCCCAGGAGTTGCGGGACAGCGTGGAGACGCTGGTGACGGCGGCGGTGGAGTTCGACCGCTCGCTCGGGTTCTCCTGGGACGCGGTGGGCTCCGCGCTGGGGGTCACGAAACAGGCGGTGCACCGCCGCTACGGTTCCCGCCGGGCTCCCGCGGAGGCCGCCGCGCCGACCGTGCCCGCGGCCCGCTCCATGGAGGTGGAGCGCGCCGCGCAGGTGCCCCCGCCCGCACCGGCCTTCCCGAGCCCCCGCAACCCGTAGCCGTCGCCGTAGCCCGCCGCCCGGTCAGGGCTCAGCCGATGTCGGGCGGGTCCATGCGGATCTGGAGGGGCGTGGCGGGGCCGGTGCGGGTGGCGCGGGTGACCCGGGCCTGCTTGAGGGCCGCCGCCAGCGCCGCACCGGAGCCCGGCGGCACCCGGAAGAGGATGCGCTCCCAGGGGTCGGAGCCCGCGGGGCGCCGTACGGGGACCGGCCCGAGCAGGTCCGTGTCCGCGGGGAGCCGGGCGAGGTCGACGAACTCGGCCACCGCGGACGGCGGCCCGGTCACCGCGGCCATCCGGGCCACCGGCGGGAAGCGCAGCTCGGCCCGCTCGGCCAGCTCCCGCAGGGCGTGCCCGGCCGGGTCCCACCGGACGAGCGCCTGGACCGGCCGCAGCGTCGGCTCGGCCAGCACCACCACGGTGCCGCCCGCCCCCGCCGGGCGGACCAGGGACGCGGCCAGCGCCCACCGCCGCAACGCCTCCTCGGCCGCGCGCAGGTCCGGGCGGCCCAGCAGCGCCCAGCCGTCCAGCAGCAGCGCGGCCGCGTAGCCCTCCTCCGCGACCGGCTCGGCCCCGGGCGTGGCGATCACCAGCGCGGGGGCGGCCCCGACCGTCGCCAGCACGGTGTCGCGCCCCGACGTCCGCACCGGCACCCGGGGGAAGGCCCGCCCCAGCTCCTCCGCGGTGCGCCGCGCCCCCACCACCCGCGCCCGCAGCCGGAACCCCCCGCACTCCTGGCAGTGCCAGTCCGCCGCCGGCCGCGCGCACCACCCGCACGCCGGGGTGCCGCCCTCCTCGCGCACCTCCAGCGGCCCGGCGCAGGCCGCGCACCGGGCCGGCGCCCGGCAGGTGTCGCAGCCGAGCCGGGGTACGTATCCGCGCCGCGGCACCTGCACCAGCACCGGCCCGCGGGCCAGCGCGTCCCGGGTGACCTGCCAGGCCAGCGACGGCAGCCGGGCCGCGCGGGCCGCCTCGTCGCGCGCCTGGTCCAGGTCGCCGACCGTACGCACCAGCGGCGCCGCGGCCCGTACCTGGTCGCGGGACGCGGCCAGCGGCAGCGCCCACCCGCTGTCGACGAGCTGGGCGCCCTCGACGGTGGTGGTGACGCCGCCGAGCAGGAAGGCGGTGCGCTCCTCGCGGGCGCGCAGCAGCAGCACGTCGCGGGCGTGCGGCTGCGGGGCGTGCGGCTCGGCGTGGCTGGAGTCGCCGTCGTCCCACAGGGCGACCAGCCCGAGGTCGGCGACGGGCGCGAACATCGCCGCACGGGTGCCGACGACGACCTTGACGCTGCCGCGGCTGACCGCGAGCCAGCGCCGGTAGCGCTCCTGCGGCCCCGCGTCGGCGGTGAGCAGGACGTGGTGTCCGGCGCCGAGCAGTCCGGTCAGGGCGGCGTCCACGCGGGCGGCGCTGCGCCCGTCGGGCAGCACCGCGAGCGCGCCGCGGCCGGCGGCGCGCGCGGTGGCGAGCGCGGTGGCCAGTTCCTGCGGCCAGTGCGGTCCGGGCAGCGCGAGCCACACCGCGCGGGGGGTGTCACCGCGGGCGAGCGCCTGGAGGTAGGCGGGGCCGGTGGCGTACCGGGACCAGGTCGCGGGCGGCGGCAGCGGCGGGTCGGAGAGCGGGTCGGGCGAGGGGTCGCGTTCGGCGCGGGCCATCCGGGGCGGCACCGCGAGCTGCACCACGTCGGCGAGCGCGCCAGCGTACCGATCGGCGACCTGGCGGCACAGCCGCAGCAGCGGCTCGGTGAGCACCGGTTCGGTGGACAGCACCTGGGCGAGGGGCGCGAGCGGGCCGGCGTAGTCGCTGTCGGCGCGGCGCTCGACCACGAAGCCGTCGTGGAGGGTGCCGCCCTCGCGGCGGCCCTTGACCACGCGGGCGCCGAACCGGACCCGGACCCGCACGCCCGGCTGGGCGTCGGCGTCCATGGCGGCGGGCACCGCGTAGTCGAAGAACTGGTCGAGGTGGACCAGGCCCTTGTCGACGAGGACCCGAGCGACCGGCAGGCCCTCGGCAAGCGCGGCCCCGCGCCAGGTGCGCGGCTTCGCGCGCGGCTGCCTGGCCTTGCGGACCGTCTCGCGGATCAGCGCGAGCTGCTCCCCGCCGCCCGCCTCCGGCGGTTCGGCCGCTCCCTCCCGCTTCGGTCCCTCGTCACCGCTCACCTTGTGATTCTTACCAGACCCCTACGACACCGCGGCCCGGACCGGGAACGTGGCGGGCGTCGCCACCGGCCGGTGGAAAGCCGAACGCGCAGTCCTCCCCCCAGAGGCTTCGCCTGGGGGGGAACTGCGCGTGGCGGGGCGGCGGGCCGCTTACAGGCCGACCGCGGCGCGGAGCGCGTCGACCCGGTCGGTCTTCTCCCAGGTGAAGTCGTCCAGCTCGCGGCCGAAGTGGCCGTAGGCGGCGGTCTGGGCGTAAATCGGCCGCAGCAGGTCCAGGTCGCGGATGATCGCGGCCGGGCGCAGGTCGAACACCTCGCCGATGGCCTGCTCGATCTTCTCGACCTCCACGTTGGCGGTGCCGAAGGTCTCGACGAACAGGCCGACCGGCTCGGCCTTGCCGATCGCGTAGGCGACCTGGACCTCGCAGCGGGCGGCGAGCCGCGCGGCCACCACGTTCTTGGCGACCCAGCGCATCGCGTACGCCGCGGAGCGGTCCACCTTGGACGGGTCCTTGCCGGAGAAGGCGCCGCCGCCGTGCCGGGCCATGCCTCCGTAGGTGTCGATGATGATCTTGCGGCCGGTCAGGCCGGCGTCGCCCATCGGGCCGCCGATCTCGAACCGCCCGGTCGGGTTGACCAGCAGCCGGTAGCCGTCGGTGTCGAGCTTGATGCCCTCGTCGAGCAGGGCCTTCAGCTCGACCTCCACGACGAACTCGCGGATGTCGGGGGTGAGCAGCGACTCCAGGTCGATGTCGGAAGCGTGCTGCGAGGAGACCACGACGGTGTCCAGCCGGACCGCCTTGTCGCCGTCGTACTCGATGGTGACCTGGGTCTTGCCGTCGGGCCGCAGGTAGGGGATGGTGCCGTTCTTGCGGACCTCGGTGAGGCGCTTGGACAGCCGGTGCGCGAGCGTGATCGGCAGCGGCATCAGCTCGGGCGTCTCGTCGGAGGCGTACCCGAACATCAGGCCCTGGTCGCCGGCGCCCTGCTTGTTCAGCTCGTCCTCGTCGGCGGCGCCGCCCTCGACGCGCTTCTCGTACGCGGTGTCGACGCCCTGGGCGATGTCCGGCGACTGGGCGCCGATCGACACGGAGACGCCGCACGAGGCGCCGTCGAAGCCCTTCTTCGAGGAGTCGTAACCGATCTCCAGGATCTTCCCGCGCACCAGCGAGGCGATGTCGGCGTAGGCGGTCGTGGTGACCTCGCCCGCGACGTGCACCTGGCCGGTGGTGATCAGCGTCTCGACGGCCACCCGGGAGGTCGGGTCCGCGGTCAGCAGGGCGTCGAGAATGGTGTCGCTGATCTGGTCAGCGATCTTGTCGGGGTGACCTTCGGTCACGGACTCCGAGGTGAACAGACGGCGCGACACATCGCTCCCTGGGGTTGCAGCGGCTGCTGGCTCTAGCTGGTGGAGTGCACAGGGCTGCGCCCGGCGCTCCGCGGCTAGCTTAGCGTGAGCGCCCCCGGGACGGGCCAGGCATCTCGCTCTTTGGATATGCCACACCCTGCACCCCGATGTCCACTACTCGGCCACTCGCCGCCCGTCCGTCAGCCGATCGCACCCCTCCCGGTGACCGGGAAAGACGGCAGGTGGCGGCGGGCGCGGGCCGGGCGCGGGCCGGGCGGCCGGCGGGCCCGGCGGGCCGGTCGGCGGCTGGCCTGATTTCACCGGTTGTTCACAGGCCGCCCGGGCGTGGCAGGCCGCCGGCCGCCGACGGTACGTAACCGGCGGCCCACACGCCACTCCCCCACCACCGGCCCCGTACGCCCGCCGGTCCCCGGCGGCGGCTTTCGAAGCGGCCCTCAGGGGGCGTCCGAGGCCGTAGGGGTGACGGGGCCGGGCCGGGGCCTGGTCCAGGCGGGTGGCGCCGCCTGTGGCGGCGCCGTCAGAGGCGGGCGGCGACCAGGTCCCAGACCTGGTCGGCCAGCGCCTCCTTCGGGCCGTGCGGCACCGGCGTGGCGCTGCCGTCGGCGCCGAGCACCACCGCTTCGTTGTCGTCGGTGCCGAAGGCCTTGCCGCCGCCGACCTCGTTGACGACCAGCAGGTCGCAGCCCTTGCGGGCGAGCTTGGCCCGGCCGTTGGCCAGCACGTCGTCGGTCTCGGCGGCGAACCCGGCGACGATCTGCCCGGGCCGGGCGCGGTGCGCCGACAGCTCGGCGAGGACGTCGGGGTTGCGGACCAGCTCGACCGGTGCGGGCCCGGCACCGTCGTCGCTCTTCTTGATCTTGCTGGTGGCGTACGCGGCGGGGCGGAAGTCGGCGACGGCCGCGGCCATCACCACCGCGTCGGCGTCGGACGCGGCCGCCAGCACCGCCGCGCGCAGCTCCTCGGCGGTGCCCACGGCCACCACGTCGGCGCCCGCCGGGTCGGCGAGGGTGTCGGTGTTGGCGGCGACCAGGGTGACCCGGGCGCCGCGGGCGACGGCGGTGCGCGCCAGGGCGTATCCCTGCTTCCCGGAGGAGCGGTTGCCGAGGTAGCGCACGGGGTCCAGCGGTTCGCGGGTGCCGCCGGCGCTGACCACGACGTGCCGCCCGGCGAGGTCGGGGGCGGCGGTGCCGCGGGCGAGGACGCGCCGGCCGACCTGGAAGATCTCGTCCGGGTCGGGCAGCCGCCCCTTGCCGGTGTCCACACCGGTCAGCCGCCCGACGGCGGGCTCGATGACCACGGCGCCGCGGCGGCGCAGCGTGGCGGCGTTCTCCCGGGTGGCGGGGTGCTCCCACATCTCGGTGTGCATGGCGGGGGCGAAGACCACCGGGCAGCGGGCGGTGAGCAGGGTGTTGGTCAGCAGGTCGTCGGCGAGGCCGTGCGCGGCCTTGGCGAGCAGGTCGGCGGTGGCGGGCGCGACGAGCACGAGGTCGGCGTGCTGTCCGATCCGCACGTGCGGCACGTTCTCGACGCCGTCCCAGACCCGGGTGGAGACCGGCCGGCCGGACAGTGCGGCCCAGGTGGCCTCTCCGACGAAGTGCAGGGCGGCGTCGGTGGGCACCACCTGGACGTCGTGCCCGGACTCGGTGAAGCGGCGCAGCACCTCGCACGCCTTGTAGGCGGCGATGCCGCCGCTGACGCCCAGTACGACCTGTGGCCTGCCCATACCCGCTCCGCTCCCGCCGCGCCGTCACGCCGCCGTGGTCACCCGATGACACCACCCCATGACACACCACGGGCCCGGCGGTCGCGCCGCCGGGCCCGTGCTGAGGTGCCTACCGCCTCACTGGGTGGGCGGTGCCTCGACGGCCTCGGAGGTCAGCAGGCCGGCGTTGATCTCGCGCAGCGCGATGGAGAGCGGCTTCTCGTGGACGTGGGTGTCCACCAGCGGGCCGACGTACTCCAGCAGGCCCTCACCGAGCTGGGAGTAGTACGCGTTGATCTGGCGGGCGCGCTTGGCCGCGTAGATCACCAGGCTGTACTTGGAGTCGGTGGCTTCGAGCAGCTCGTCGATCGGCGGGTTGATGATGCCCTCGGGCGTGGTGATGGAAGAGGACACGCTCTACCTACCCCTACTTGTGGAAGGACTTCTGGGACGGGACCCCGGGACCGGGGGCTCGCTGCCGGGCGGCCGCGCGGAAGCGCGAGGTCACCCGATGTTCATCAAGGCTAGCAGCTCGCGTGCTACATCCTCGACGGAGGTGTTGACAAGCGTCTCGTCGAACTCGGACTCCGCGGCCAGTTCGATCCTCGCCGCCGCGAGCCGCCGCTCGATCACCTCGGGCGACTCGGTGCCGCGCCCGGTGAGCCGGCGGACCAGCTCCTCCCAGCTCGGCGGGGCGAGGAAGACCAACCGCGCCTCGGGCATCGAGGTCCGCACCAGCCGGGCGCCCTGCAGGTCGATCTCCAGCAGCACGGGCGCGCCGGAGGCGAGCCGGTCGAGTACGGCGCGGCGCGGGGTGCCGTAGCGGTTGCCCGCGAACTCCGCCCACTCCAGCAGTTCGCCGTTGGCGACGAGCTTGTCGAACTCGTCGTCGTCGACGAAGTGGTACTGCACCCCGTCGCGTTCGCCGGGGCGGGGTCTGCGGGTGGTGGCGGACACCGAGAGCCATACCTCGGGGTGGGACGCGCGCAGATGGGCGACGACCGTGCTCTTGCCGACCCCGGAAGGGCCGGAGAGCACGGTCAGTCGCGGGTGTCTGACCGGAGCGGCCGGGGAAGCCCCCTGCGAGGCGGGGGGCGTGGCCGGCCCCGGTGAGGCTGGAGAACTCATGAGGCGATTATCCCCGGTTCCCGAGAGCGGCGGGAACCGGTGTCACCGCCTCGTCTCCGCGAGGACGGCGCCGCCCCACCTGCGGGCGGGCTGCGGCGGCGTCCGGAGACGCGACTCAGGCGGGGGTGCCGCCGAACTCACGTTCCAGGGAAGCGATCTGGTTGGAACCCAGGCCACGCACCCGGCGGCTCTCGGAGATGCCGAGCCGCTCCATGATCTGCTTGGCGCGGACCTTGCCGACGCCCGGCAGGGACTCAAGGAGGGCGGAGACCTTCATCTTGCCGATGACATCGTTCTCCTGGCCCTGCTTGATGACCTCGTGCAGGCTGGCGCCGGAGTGCTTGAGCCGGTTCTTGACCTCGGCGCGCTCCCGGCGAGCCGCGGCGGCCTTTTCGAGCGCGGCAGCGCGCTGTTCAGGGGTAAGGGGCGGAAGAGCCACGCCTACGTCACCTCGGATGTAGATCAATCGGATAAGGAGTAGGAGCCGACCGGAGGCACCGGTCGACCTGCAGCGCACCTGGGCGGCGCGCTCCTGTCGGAGACTAGCGGTCCCAGCGGCCCAAGTCAGCGAGAACAGATGAAAAGTCCAGGTCAGCCTTGATCCGAGGGGATATACGGGACATACCGGAACGGGATTCGGCGTCAATGAGCCCAGTTGTTGAAACCGGCCCTTTTTTCGGCCGTTTCCCAGCCCATTCACCGGCCGATTCAGCGGCCGATCGAGCGGCGGATCGAGCAGCGGAATCAGGGTCCGATTCAGCGGCCGGCCGACCGTCCCGCGATACCGCCCGGTGCGGCCGCACCGTCCACGGCCGCCCGTACCTCCGCCACATACTCCCGTACCGATTTCAACAAAGCCGCCGGGTCCGGTCCGTGCCGCAGCACGTCCCGGCTCACGCTCGGCAGCACGTTCGGCAGCACCGCGCCGAAGAGCGCCGGCAGGTCCGCCGGCGTCGCGCCCTGGGCGCCGACACCGGGGGCCAGCAGCGGGCCGTTGACCGCGAGGTCCGCGCCCGCCTCGGCCAGCGTCGCCCCGACCACCGCGCCCACCGAACCCAGCGGCGCCGCGCCCTCGTTCTCCGCCGCGACGGCGTCCAGCATCACCTGCGCCACCGACCGCCCGTCGGCCGCGGTCGCCCGCTGCACCTGGCCGCCCTCCGGGTTGGAGGTCAGCGCCAGGACGAACACCCCCGTGCCCGCCGCCCGCGCCGCGTCCAGCGCCGGGCGCAGCGACCCGAACCCGAGGAACGGGCTGACCGTCAGCGCGTCGCTGAACAGCGGGGCGCCCGGGGCGAGATAGGTCGCCGCGTACGCGTCCATGGTGGAGCCGATGTCCCCGCGCTTGGCGTCCATCAGCACCAGCGCGCCCGCCTCCCGGGCTCGGGCCACCGTCTTCTCCAAGACCGCGACACCGCGCGAGCCGAACCGCTCGAAGAACGCGGACTGCGGCTTGAACACCGCGGTGTGCTCGCCCAGCGCCTCCACCACGGTCAGCGCGAAGCGCTCCAGGCCGGACGGGTCGAAGGGCAGCCCCCAGCGGCTGAGCAGGCCCGCGTGCGGGTCGATGCCGACGCACAGCGGCCCGCGGGTGTCCATCGCCCGGCGCAGCCGCGCGCCGAACGGCTCGGGCGGTGCGACGGACGTCTTGGGGGCGGGCGGCGGGGTGCTGCTGCCGGTCATGCGGTCACCTTCCGGGAGTGGGCGCCGACCGCGTCGGCGAGGGTGGCGTACGGGCTGGCGGCCAGCCGGGCGGCCAGCCCCTTGTGCATGCCGCGCATCCAGAACGGGCCGCGGTAGATGAAGGCGGTGTACCCCTGCACCAGGGTCGCGCCGGCCAGGATGCGCTGCCAGGCGTCCTCGGCGTCCTCCACGCCGCCGACGCCGACCAGCGTGACCTGGTCGCCGACCCGCCGGTACAGCCGGCTCAGCACCTGGAGCGAACGGTCCTTGAGCGGCGCGCCGGACAGCCCGCCGGCCTCCGCGGTCAGCGCCGCGGGCGAGCGCAGGCCCTCCCGGCCGATCGTGGTGTTGGTGGCGATGATGCCGTCCAGGCCCAGTTCGACGGCCAGGTCCGCGACCGCGTCCACGTCCTCGTCCGCGAGGTCGGGGGCGATCTTCACCAGCAGCGGCACCCGGCGGGTGGTCACCGTGCGGTCCGCGGCCGCCCGTACCGCCGCCAGCAGCGGGCGCAGCGCCTCGGTCGCCTGGAGGTCGCGCAGGCCCGGGGTGTTGGGCGAGGACACGTTCACCACGAGGTAGTCCGCGTGCTCGGCGAGGCGCTCGGTCGAGGTGACGTAGTCGGCGATCGCGTCCTGCTCGGCGACGGCCTTGGTCTTGCCGATGTTGACGCCCACGGTGGTCCGGAAGACCTGCCTGCGGGTGGCCAGGCGCGCGGCCACCGCGGCCGAGCCCTCGTTGTTGAAGCCCATCCGGTTGATCAGCGCGCGGTCCGCGACCAGCCGGAACATCCGCTTCTTCGGGTTGCCCGGCTGCGCCTGGCCGGTGACGGTGCCGACCTCCACGTGGTCGAAGCCGAGCATCGCCATCCCGTCGATGGCGACGGCGTTCTTGTCGAACCCGGCGGCCAGCCCGAACGGGCCGTGCATGCGCAGGCCCAGCGCCTCGGTGCGCAGGCTCGCGTACCGGGGGGCCAGCGCGGCCGCGACGAACGTGCGCACCACCGGTACCCGCGCCGCCAGCCGAATCCACCGGAAGGCCAGGTGGTGCGCCTTCTCCGGGTCCATCCCGCGGAAGACCAGCTTGAAGAACAGGGCGTACATGGCTCGCTTTCGTTCGTCAGGGGGCGCCCCGGTGCGGGGCGCCCCGAAGGCGCACAGGGGCGCCCGCCTACCGGGGCCGCGGCGCCGGCTACCGGGCCCGGGCCTGCTCCAGGGCCGCGGCGTGGTCCTGGAGGGACCGCACCCCGATGTCGCCGCGGGTGAGCGCGTCGATGCCCTGGACGGCCGCCGCCAGCGCCTGCACGGTGGTCAGGCACGGCACGCCGCGGGAGACCGCGGCGGTGCGGATGTCGTAGCCGTCCAGGCGGCCGCCGGTGCCGAAGGGGGTGTTGACGATGAGGTCGATCTCGCCCTCGTGGATGAGGGTGACCACGGTGGGCTCCCCGTCCGGTCCGGTGCCCTCGCTCTGCTTGCGCACCACGCGCGCCTCGATGCCGTTGCGGCGCAGCACCTCCGCGGTGCCGGAGGTGGCCAGCAGTTCGAAGCCGTGCTCGATCAGCGCCCGCGCCGGGAAGATCAGCGCCCGCTTGTCGCGGTTGGCGACGGAGACGAACGCGCGGCCCTTGGTGGGCAGCGCGCCGTAGGCGCCGGCCTGCGACTTGGCGTAGGCGGTGCCGAAGACCGCGTCGATGCCCATGACCTCGCCGGTGGAGCGCATCTCCGGGCCGAGGATGGTGTCCACGCCGCGGCCGGCGGCGTCGCGGAAGCGGCTCCAGGGCAGCACCGCCTCCTTGACGGAGATCGGCGCGTCCAGCGGCAGGGTGCCGCCGTCGCCGGCGGCCGGCAGCAGTCCCTCGGCGCGCAGTTCGGCCACGGTCGCGCCCAGCGAGATCCGGGCGGCGGCCTTGGCCAGCGGCACCGCGGTGGCCTTGGAGGTGAAGGGCACGGTGCGCGAGGCGCGCGGGTTGGCCTCCAGGACGTAGAGGATGTCCCCGGCCAGCGCGAACTGGATGTTGATCAGCCCGCGCACGCCGACGCCCGCGGCGATCGCCTCGGTGGAGGCCCGCAGCCGCTTGATGTCATGGCTGCCCAGGGTGATCGGCGGCAGCGCGCACGCGGAGTCGCCGGAGTGGATGCCGGCCTCCTCGATGTGCTCCATGACGCCGCCGAGGTACAGCTCGTGGCCGTCGTAGAGCGCGTCGACGTCGATCTCGATGGCGTCGTCGAGGAAGCGGTCGACCAGCACGGGGCGGGTCGGGCTGATCTCGGTGGACTCGGCGATGTACGCGGCGAGCCGGGTCTCGTCGTAGACGATCTCCATGCCGCGGCCGCCGAGCACGTACGAGGGGCGGACCAGCACCGGGTAGCCGATCTCGTCGGCGATGGCCTTGGCGCCGGTGAAGGAGGTGGCGGTGCCGTGCTTGGGCGCGGGCAGGCCCGCCTCGGCGAGTACCCGGCCGAACGCGCCGCGGTCCTCGGCGAGGTGGATCGCCTCGGGCGAGGTGCCGACGACGGGCACGCCGTTGTCCTTCAGCGCCTGCGCCAGGCCGAGCGGGGTCTGCCCGCCGAGCTGCACGATGACGCCCGCGATCGGGCCGGCGACGCTCTCGGCGTGCACGATCTCCAGCACGTCCTCCAAGGTGAGCGGCTCGAAGTAGAGCCGGTCGGAGGTGTCGTAGTCGGTGGAGACGGTCTCGGGGTTGCAGTTGACCATCACGGTCTCGTACCCGGCGTCGTGCAGCGCGAAGGAGGCGTGCACGCAGGAGTAGTCGAACTCGATGCCCTGGCCGATCCGGTTGGGCCCGGAGCCGAGGATGATCACTGCCGGGCGGGTGCGCGGCGCGACCTCGGTCTCCTCGTCGTAGGAGGAGTAGAAGTACGGCGTGCGGGCGGCGAACTCGGCGGCGCAGGTGTCGACGGTCTTGTACACCGGGCGCAGGCCCAGGGTGTGCCGGACCTCGCGGACGACGTCCTCGCGCAGGTCGCGGATCGCGGCGATCTGCGCGTCGGAGAAGCCGTGCCGCTTGGCCTCGGCGAGCACCTGCGGGTCGAGCTGGTCGGCGGCGGCCAGCTCGTCGGCGATCTCCTTGACCAGGAAGAGCTGGTCGACGAACCACGGGTCGATCCTGGTGGCGTCGAAGACCTCCTGGGGGGTGGCGCCAGCCCGGATCGCGGTCATCACGGCGTTGATCCGGCCGTCGGTGGGCACGCCCGCGACCGCCAGCAGCTCGTCCTTGGCGGCCGGGTCGACCGGGGTGGCGAAGTCGAACTGCGAGCCCTTGCGCTCCAGCGAGCGCAGAGCCTTGTTGAGCGCCTCGGTGAAGTTGCGGCCGATCGCCATCGCCTCGCCCACCGACTTCATGGTGGTGGTCAGGCTGGCGTCGGCGGCCGGGAACTTCTCGAAGGCGAACCGCGGGACCTTCACCACCACGTAGTCCAGGGTGGGTTCGAAGGACGCCGGGGTCTGCTCGGTGATGTCGTTGGGGATCTCGTCGAGGGTGTAGCCGACGGCGAGGCGCGCGGCGATCTTCGCGATCGGGAAGCCGGTGGCCTTGGAGGCGAGCGCGGAGGAGCGGGAGACGCGGGGGTTCATCTCGATGACGATGACCCGGCCGTCCTCGGGGTTCACCGCGAACTGGATGTTGCAGCCGCCGGTGTCGACGCCGACCTCGCGGATCACCGCGATGCCGATGTCGCGCAGGATCTGGTACTCGCGGTCGGTGAGGGTCATCGCGGGCGCCACGGTGATCGAGTCGCCGGTGTGCACGCCCATCGGGTCGAAGTTCTCGATGGAGCAGACCACCACGACGTTGTCGTGCTTGTCGCGCATCAGCTCCAGCTCGTACTCCTTCCAGCCGAGGATGGACTCCTCCAGGAGCACCTCGGTGGTCGGCGAGAGCGTCAGGCCCTGGCCGGCGATGCGGCGCAGCTCGGCCTCGTCGTGGGCGAAGCCGGAGCCGGCGCCGCCCATGGTGAAGGAGGGCCGGACCACGACGGGGTAGCCGCCGAGGGTGTCCACGCCGGCGAGCACATCGTCCATGGAGTGGCAGATCACCGAGCGGGCGGACTCGCCGTGCCCGATCTTCTGCCGTACCGCCTCCACGACGCCCTTGAACAGGTCGCGGTCCTCGCCCTTGTGGATGGCCTCGACGTTGGCGCCGATCAGCTCCACGCCGTGTTCGGCGAGCACGCCGCTCTCGTGCAGGGCGATCGCGGTGTTCAGCGCGGTCTGGCCGCCCAGGGTGGGCAGCAGCGCGTCGGGCCGCTCCTTGGCGATGATCTTCTCGACGTACTCCGGGGTGATCGGCTCGACGTAGGTGGCGTCGGCGATCTCCGGGTCGGTCATGATCGTGGCGGGGTTGGAGTTGACCAGGACGACCCGCAGGCCCTCGGCCTTCAGGACCCGGCACGCCTGGGTGCCGGAGTAGTCGAACTCGGCGGCCTGGCCGATGACGATCGGGCCGGAGCCGATGACCAGGACGGACTGGATATCGGTGCGCTTAGGCACGCTGGCCCTCCATCGAGACGGTGCTCATCAAAGCGGTGAAGCGGTCGAACAGGTAGGCGGCGTCGTGCGGGCCGGCGGCGGCCTCGGGGTGGTACTGGACGCTGAAGGCGGGCTTGTCGAGCAGCCGCAGCCCCTCCACGACGTTGTCGTTGAGGCAGACGTGGCTGACCTCGGCGCGCCCGTACGGGGTGTCGCTGACCTGGTCGAGGGGGGCGTCGACGGCGAAGCCGTGGTTGTGCGCGGTGACCTCGACCTTGCCGGTGGCGCGGTCCTGCACGGGCTGGTTGATGCCGCGGTGGCCGTACTTGAGCTTGTAGGTGCCGAAGCCCAGGGCGCGGCCGAGGAGCTGGTTGCCGAAGCAGATGCCGAACAGCGGGGTGCCGCGCTCCAGGACCGCCTTGATGACGGTGAGGTCGGCGGTGGCGGGGTCGCCGGGGCCGTTGGACAGGAACACCCCGTCGGGGTTGGTCGCGTAGACCTCCTCGACGGTGGCGGTGGCCGGCAGCACGTGCACCTCGACGCCGCGCTCGGCCAGGCGGTGCGGGGTCATGCCCTTGATGCCCAGGTCGAGGGCGGCGACGGTGAAGCGCTTGGTGCCGATCGCGGGGACGACGTAGGACTCGGCGGTGGCGACCTCGGCGGACAGGTCCGCGCCGGTCATCTGGGGGGCCTGGCGGACCCGGTCCACCAGGGCCGCGTCGTCGGCCGGGCCGGCCTGGAGCGCGGGGCCGGAGAAGATGCCGACCCGCATCGCGCCGCGCTCGCGCAGGTGGCGGGTGAGGGCGCGGGTGTCGATGCCGCTGATGCCGACCACGCCCTGCGCGGACAGCTCGTCGTCCAGGGAGCGCCGGGAGCGCCAGTTGGACGGGACGCGGGCGGGGTCGCGCACCACGTAGCCGGCGACCCAGATCCGGCGGGACTCGGGGTCCTCGTCGTTGACGCCGGTGTTGCCCACGTGCGGGGCGGTCATGACGACGACCTGGCGGTGGTAGGACGGGTCGGTCAGGGTCTCCTGGTAGCCGGTCATGCCGGTGGAGAACACGGCCTCGCCGAAGGTCTCCCCCACGGCCCCGTAGGCGCGGCCGCGGAAGATGCGGCCGTCCTCCAGTACGAGTACGGCGGGCGCGGTGGCCGCCCGGGTGGAGGTCGTCATCGTGCGCCTTCCTTTTCGGTGGTCGTTGCCACGGCTTCGGTGGTGAATGTCACGGCCCGGTCGCCGCTCAGCTCGGTGATCGCCTGGGCCCAGGCCGGGTGGTCCGCGGCGTGCTCGGCGCGGAAGCCGGAGTCGATCAGGGTGCCGCCGTGCTCCCAGGTGACGACCAGCAGGCCGCCTTCGGGCAGCACCTTCCCCGCGATGGCCTGGTCCAGCCGGGCGCCGCGCAGGGCGGCGGCCGGCACCAGGAAGCCGGGGGCGCCGGTGCGCTCGACCAGCAGGCCGCGCGCGGTCAGGGTGAGACGGGCCCTGCTGCGGACGCCCAGGCCGTGCGCGACGATCCGGTCCAGCCACTGCCCGGCGGTGGTCGAGCCGTGGTAGCGGCCGTCGGCGACCAGCAGCGGTGCGCCCAGTTCGGCGGCGTCGGCGGGGGCGGGCGGCAGCTCGGGCAGGCCGCCTTGCAGGGTGCGGCGCCACTGCCAGCCCTGCCGCATCAGCCAGTAGACCAGGCCGATCACCAGGGCCAGGCCGACGATCCAGCCGAGCCGGTCGGTCCAGTGGGTGACCTTCGCGGAGTGCTTGCCGCCCTCGGCGGCGGTGGCCGCCAGCGCTGTCAGAGTCGTCACGTGAGCTTCCCGTCCATGACCGTCGCACGGCCCCGCAGGAAGGTCGCGATGACCCGGCCGGGCAGCTCGCGCCCCGCGTAGGGGGTGTTGCGGCTGCGGGAGGCGAAGTCCGCGGGGTTGACGGTTCCACGGTATGCGGGATCGAGCAGCACCAGGTTGGCGGGCTCGCCGGGGGCGATCGGCCGGCCGTGTCCTTCGAGCCGTCCGATGGCCGCGGGCCGGGCCGACATGCGGTCGGCGACGCCGGCCCAGTCCAGCAGCCCGGTGTCGACCATGGTGTGCTGCACCACCGACAGCGCGGTCTCCAGGCCGACCATGCCCATGGCGGCCGCGGACCACTCGCAGTCCTTGTCCTCGTGCGGGTGCGGGGCGTGGTCGGTGGCGACGCAGTCGATGGTGCCGTCGGCGAGCGCCTCGCGCAGCGCCAGCACGTCGGCCTCGGTGCGCAGCGGCGGGTTGACCTTGTAGACGGGGTCGTAGCTGCGCACCAGTTCGTCGGTGAGCAGCAGGTGGTGCGGGGTGACCTCGGCGGTGACGTCCCAGCCCTTGGACTTCGCCCAGCGGACGATCTCGACCGAGCCGGCCGTGGACAGGTGGCAGATGTGCACGCGGGAGCCGACGTGCGCGGCGAGCAGCACGTCCCGGGCGATGATCGACTCCTCGGCGACCGCCGGCCAGCCGGTCAGGCCGAGCTCGCCGGAGACGGTGCCCTCGTTCATCTGGGCGCCCTCGGTCAGCCGCGGCTCCTGGGCGTGCTGGGCGACGACGCCGTCGAACGCCTTCACGTACTCCAGCGCGCGGCGCATGATCACCGCGTCGTCCACGCACTTGCCGTCGTCGGAGAAGACCCGCACCCCGGCGGCGGAGTCGGCCATCGCGCCCAGCTCGGCGAGCTGCTTGCCGGCCAGGCCCACGGTGACGGCGCCGACCGGCTGCACGTCGCAGTACCCGGACTCCTTGCCGAGCCGCCAGACCTGCTCCACGACGCCCGCGGTGTCGGCGACGGGGAAGGTGTTGGCCATGGCGTGTACGGCCGTGTAGCCGCCGACGGCCGCGGCGCGGGTGCCGGTCAGCACCGTCTCGGAGTCCTCGCGGCCGGGTTCGCGCAGGTGGGTGTGGAGGTCGACCAGGCCGGGCAGCAGGATGCGGCCGGTGCCGTCGACGACATCGACGACGTCGGCGCCCTCCCCGGACAGGCCGGCGCCGACCGCCTCGACCTTCTCGCCGTCGATCAGGACGTCCTGGGTCTCGCCGCCGAGCAGCCGTGCACCGCGGATCAGGATCTTGCTCATCGTCACTTGCTCTCCTCGGTACGGGCGGCTTCGGTGGCGGTGCCGGCCGCGCTGCTGACGGCGGGCCGGGCGGGCTCGGCAGGTGGGGCGGGCTCGGTACGGGCCGGGGCGATCGCCGGCTCCGAGCCGCCGAGCAGCAGGTAGAGCACGGCCATCCGGGTGCTGACGCCGTTGGCGACCTGCTCGACGGCGGTGCAGCGGGGCGAGTCGGCGACCTCGGCGGTGATCTCCATGCCGCGGTTCATCGGGCCGGGGTGCATGACGATCGCGTGCTCGGGCAGCGCCGCCATCCGCAGCCCGTCCAGGCCGTAGCGGCGGGCGTACTCGCGCTCGGTGGGGAAGAACGCGGCGTTCATCCGCTCGCGCTGGACCCGCAGCATCATCACCGCGTCGGACGTCGCGAGCACCGCGTCCAGGTCGTAGGAGACCGTGCAGGGCCAGGTCTCGACGCCGATCGGCAGCAGCGTCGGCGGCGCGACCAGGGTGACCTCGGCGCCCAGGGTGGTCAGCAGCTGCACGTTGGAGCGGGCGACCCGGCTGTGCAGCACGTCGCCGACGACGGTGATCCGCCGGCCGTCGAGGCCGCGGCCGACGCCCGAGAGGTGGCGGCGCATGGTCAGCGCGTCCAGCAGGGCCTGGGTGGGGTGCTCGTGGGTGCCGTCGCCGGCGTTGACCACGGAGGCGTTGATCCAGCCGGAGGTGGCCAGCCGGTGCGGGGCGCCGGAGAAGTGGTGGCGGATGACGACCGCGTCGGCGCCCATCGCCTCCAGGGTGAGCGCGGTGTCCTTCAGCGACTCGCCCTTGGAGACCGAGGAGCCCTTGGCGGAGAAGTTGATGACGTCGGCCGACAGCCGTTTCGCCGCGGCCTCGAAGGAGATGCGGGTGCGGGTCGAGTCCTCGAAGAAGAGGTTCACGACGGTGCGGCCGCGCAGGGTGGGCAGCTTCTTGATCGGCCGGTCGGCGACGCGGGCCATCTCCTCGGCGGTGTCCAGGACGAGGATGGCGTCGTCGCGGGTGAGGTCCGCGGCCGAGATCAGGTGGCGCTTCATGCAGGGGGCTCCGGGGGCTGGGTGGCCGGGCGGGCGGGTGCGGTGGGGGTTCGCACCCGGGCGCGGTCGGCCGGGCGTGCGGGCTCGGTCGGTACGGGCAGGGGCGGGCGCGCGGGACGGGGCGCTGCGTGCGGTCCGGCGGCGCGGCCGGGGCGGGCCGCAGCCGGGTGCGGCGGTGCGCTGCGGTGCGCGGCGGGCGGCGCCGCAGGCGCGGGCCGCCGTGCGAAGGGCGCTAGCCGTCCGCGGTGTGGCCCGCGCGCGGGCCCGGGTCCTTCTGGCCGAGCAGCACGCTGTCGCGGCCGTCCTCCTCCGCGAGCAGCACCTTGACCGTCTCGCGCAGCGAGGTGGGCAGGTTCTTGCCGACGTAGTCCGCGCGGATCGGCAGCTCGCGGTGGCCGCGGTCGACCAGCACCGCGAGCTGGACCGCGCGCGGGCGGCCGATGTCGCCGAGCGCGTCGAGGGCGGCGCGGATGGTGCGGCCGGAGAAGAGCACGTCGTCGACGAGGACCACCAGGCGGCCGTCGACGCCGTCGCCGGGGATGTCGGTGCGGGCGAGCGCGCGCGGCGGGTGCAGCCGCAGGTCGTCGCGGTACATCGTGATGTCGAGCGAGCCGACTGCGGCGGCGCGGCCGGTGATCTCGGCGAGCTTGTCGGCGAGCCGGCGGGCGAGGAAGACCCCGCGGGTGGGGATGCCGAGGAGCACCACGTCGTCGGCGCCCTTGGCGCGTTCGACGATCTCGTGGGCGATGCGGGTGAGTACCCGGGCGATGTCCGGGGCTTCGAGCACGGGGCGGGCGGTGCCGGCACTTTCGGCTCTGGCGCTGCCGCCGGGTGCCGTGCTCGTGGTGGTGCTGCGGTCGTCGACCATGGGCCGGGGACCTCCTTCCCCGCCTCACGGGACGGGCCTTAAAGGACGTCTGGAAGTACGTCCCCCACCGTAGCAGGCGACCGGGACGGCCCAGGTCAGGGCCCGGTCGGACGCTTTCCGCTTGACGAGCCCGGATTACGCTGCGTAACCTCACAGTGAGTCACCGAGTTTCCGTCCGGGGAGCCATATGTCCAGCGATTACGCCAAACAGCTCGGAGCAAAACTCCGTGCCATCCGCACGCAGCAGGGCCTGTCCCTGCACGGCGTCGAGGAGAAGTCCCAGGGCCGCTGGAAGGCCGTGGTCGTGGGGTCGTACGAGCGCGGCGACCGCGCCGTGACCGTGCAGCGCCTCGCCGAGCTCGCCGACTTCTACGGCGTCCCGGTGCAGGAGCTGCTGCCCGGGACCACGCCCGGCGGTGCCGCCGAGCCGCCGCCGAAGCTGGTGCTCGACCTGGAGCGGCTGTCCCAGGTCCCGCCGGAGAAGGCCGGCCCCCTCCAGCGCTACGCGGCCACCATCCAGAGCCAGCGTGGCGACTACAACGGCAAGGTGCTGTCGATCCGCCAGGACGACCTGCGCACCCTCGCGGTCATCTACGACCAGTCGCCCTCGGTGCTGACCGAGCAGCTGATCTCGTGGGGCGTCCTCGACGCGGACGCCCGCCGAGCGGTGCAGCACGAGGAGAGCTGACCGCTCAAGCGGCATCGCCGTTGCAGAAACGTCCCCGCGCCCGGCGCGGCGCCCCTCACGGGCCGCCGCGCCGGGCGCGGGCGTTTCCGGCGGCTCCGCCCGGGCGGCTGGGCCTTTCCCGGCCGGGCGGAGCCGCCGTGTACTGACCGTCAGCTCCCGGCACCCGCCGCGCCTGCCGGGGCCGGGGCGTACCCGGCCGGGCGGGTGGTGAAGGTGCCGCGGCCCCGGGTACGGCTGCGCAGGCGCGTCGCGTAGCCGAACAGCTCGGCCAGCGGCACCGCGGCGGTGACCACGGAGGTGCCCGCGCGGGCGGTGGAGCCGGTGACCCGGCCGCGCCGGGCCGCGAGGTCGCCGAGCACACCGCCGACCGCGTCGTCCGGCACGGTCACCGTGACCTCGACCAGCGGCTCCAGCACCACCGCCGCCGAGGCCCGCAGCGCCGCCCGCAGCGCGAAGCGGCCCGCGGCACGGAAGGCCGTCTCGGAGGAGTCCTTGGGATGGGTCGCCCCGTCGGTGAGCGTGACCCGCACCCCCGTGACCGGGTGCCCGCCGACCGGGCCCTCGGCGAGCGCGTCGCGGCAGCCGTCTTCCACCGCGCGCACGTACTCCCGCGGCACCCGCCCGCCGACCACCGTCGAGACGAACACGAACCCCTCCTGCGTACCGTCCTGCTCTCCTTCCCCCTGCCCGGCGGCGGGCCGCAGCGGCTCGACGTCGAGCACGACATGGGCGAACTGCCCGGCGCCCCCGTCCTGTTTGACGTGCCGGTACACCACACCGGTCACCCCGCGGACGACCGTCTCCCGGTAGGCGACCTGCGGCCGGCCGACCGCGACCTCCAGCCCCTGGGCGCGGCGGATCTTCTCCACCGCCACCTCCAGGTGGAGTTCGCCCCTCCCCGACAGCACGGTCTGCCCGCTCTCCGGGTCGGTCCGCACCACCAGTGACGGGTCCTCCTCGACCAGCCGGGCCAGCGCCACCGCCAGCCGCCCGGTGTCGCCGCTGCGGCGTGCCTCGACCGCGACGGACACCACCGGCTCGGCCGCCGAGGACGGTTCGAGCACCAGCGGGGCCGCCGGCGCGCACAGCGTCGCCCCGGCGCGCGCGGCCTTCACGCCGACGACGGCCACGATGTCGCCGGCCACCGCCTGCTCCGACTCGGTGTGCCGGTCGGCCCGCACCCGCAGGATGCGCCCGACCCGCTCGGTGCGTCCGGCGCCCGCGTCCAGCACCGTGTCCCCCTTCCGCAGCGTGCCCGAGTAGACCCGGAGGAACGTCAGCCGCCCGGTGGCGGTCGAGTTCACCTTGAACACCAGTCCCGCGAACGGCGCTTCGGGGTCGGCCGGGCGCTCCTCGGCGCCCTCCGGCCCGGCCGCGCTCCCCCGCCCGGCGGACGTGCCGCGCACCGGCGGTACGTCCAGCGGCGAGGGCAGGTAGGCCACGGCCGCGTCGAGCAGCGGCTCGACCCCGCGGTTGCGGTATGCCGAGCCGCACAGCACCACCACGGCCCCGCCCCCGCGGGTGAGGTCGCGCAGGGCCGCGGCGAGCGTCCCGTCCCGCAGCGCGGTGTGCGCGCAGAACTCCTCCAGCGCTTCCGGGTGCAGCTCCGCGACGGCCTCCTCCAGCAGCCGGCGCCGCCGCCGGGCCTCCACCAGCAGCCCGTCCGGTACCGCGCCCACGGCCATCCGTCCGGCGTCGTCCCAGGTCAGCGCGTTCATCGCGACCAGGTCCACCACGCCGGTGAAGCCGTCCTCGCGTCCGATCGGCAGCTGTACGGCCAGCGGTACCGGGTGCAGCCGCTGCCGGATCGACGCCACGGCCGTGTCCAGGTCGGCGCCGGCCCGGTCGAGCTTGTTGACGAACGCGATCCTCGGCACGCCGTGCCGGTCGGCCTGCCGCCACACCGACTCGCTCTGCGGCTCCACTCCGGCGACCGCGTCGAACACCGCGATCGCGCCGTCGAGCACCCGCAGGGAGCGTTCGACCTCGTCGGCGAAGTCGACGTGCCCGGGGGTGTCGATCAGGTTGATGCGGTGGCCGGCCCAGTCGCAACTGGCCGCGGCGGCGAAGATGGTGATGCCGCGGTCGCGTTCCTGCGGGTCGAAGTCGGTGACGGTGGTGCCGTCGTGCACCTCTCCGCGCCTATGGGTGGCGCCGGTCAGGAAAAGGAACCGCTCGGTGACGGTGGTCTTCCCGGCGTCGACATGGGCGAGGATGCCGAGGTTGCGTACGGCGGCGAGGGGGCCGGCGGGGCGGGGAAGAGGCGTACGCGGAACGGGGGTACGGAGAAGCGGGGTGCTGCGCATGGCCGTCGGGCCTTTCGGGACGGGTCCTGAACAGGGCAGCGCGATGCGCGGACGGCACGGCCGGGCCGGGTGGTCCCGGGGGTGGTGCGGACGTCGGGTGTACGGACGTCAGGCCGTCGTCGCGGACTTCCGGTGCCGGGCGCGCAGCGGGCACCGGGCGGAGGTGGACAGAAGCAGCACCTCGTGGCCGGCCTGGGGAACAGTGGCAGCAGTGCGGTGGCGCACGGCCTGCTCCCCTCTCGCGTCTCCAACGGCTCCTGGCGCGACCGACTGTAGGGCAGCGGCCTCGCCCACCGCACCGGGTTTTCCGGGCGCGGGAGACGCCGACGCCCCTCAGGGGCGCCGTCCTCACGTGGCGGACGGCACCCCGAGGGGCGTCGGGGAGCGGTGCGGGCGGCCCACCACCGGCAGGTGGTCCCGGAGCCGGCGGAAGGCACGGCCCCGGCGGGTCCGGTTACCGCTTCAGGGTGGGCTTCAGCTCCATCAGCCGGCCCAGCAGGCCGTTGACGAACGACGGCGACTCGTCCGTGGAGAACTCCTTCGCGAGCTGCACCGCCTCGTCGAGGACGACCGCGTCGGGCACGTCGTCCTCCCAGATCAGCTCGTAGGTGCCGAGCCGCAGCACGTTGCGGTCCACGGTCGGCATCCGGTCCAGCGTCCAGCCGACGGCGTACCCGGCGATCAGCTCGTCGATCCGCTCGGCGTGCGCGGTGTAGCCCTCGACGAGCTGCATCGTGTACGCGGTGACCGGCGGCTGCCGGTCGTCGGTCCGGGCGAGCCGAATCCAGTCCGCCATCACGACCGTGGGAGTCGCGCCCCGCTGCTCGGCCTCGAAGAGGATCTGGAACGCGCGCTTGCGGGCCTTGTTGCGGGCAGCCACGGTTAGCTGTTCACCCGGCCGAGGTAGTCGCCGGTGCGGGTGTCGACCTTGACCTTCTCACCGGTGGTGATGAAGAGCGGCACCGCGATCTCGTAGCCGGTCTCCAGGCGGGCGGGCTTGGAGCCGCCGGTGGAGCGGTCGCCCTGCACACCGGGCTCGGTGTAGTCGATGACCAGCTCGACCGAGGCGGGCAGCTCGACGTAGAGCGCGGAGCCCTCGTACATCGCCACGACCGCATCGAAGCCCTCGAGCAGGTAGTTCGCGGCGTCGCCGACCACCTCGGGGCTCACGATGATCTGGTCGTACGTCTCGGTGTCCATGAAGACGAAGTCGGCGCCGTCCTTGTAGGAGAACTGCATACCGCGCTTGTCGACGTTGGCCGTCTCGACCTTGAGGCCGGCGTTGAAGGTCTTGTCGACGACCTTGCCGGAGAGCACGTGCTTCAGCTTGGTGCGCACGAAGGCGGGGCCCTTGCCGGGCTTGACGTGCTGGAACTCGACTACGGTCCAGAGCTGGCCGCCCTCGAGCTTGAGCACGAGGCCGTTCTTGAGGTCGTTCGTGGTGGCCACGGTTGCGGAATCTCCTGAAAGTGCTGCTTCGGGACCGAGGACGTGCCGCCCGGCCCGACCACGGGGTGGTCACAGCGCGAGGAGTTCCTTGGTCGTGATGGTGAGTAGCTCGGGTCCGCCGTCCGCCGTGGGGCGTACGACGAGTGTGTCGCCGATGCGGACACCGCCGCGGCCCGGAAGGTGGACTCCCGGTTCGACGGTGACCGGCACGCAAGCGTCCAGTTTACCCACGGCCGCGGGTGACAACTGAGGGTCCTCGTCGATTTCCAGGCCGACACCGTGTCCGGTCCATGCCGCAAGGCCCTCCTCGTGGCCCGCCGCGCGCAGCGGATCACGGGTGGCGCGGTCCACGTCGCGGCAGGCCACACCGGGTGCGAGCACCTCGCGGCCGGCCCGCTGGGCGGCGAACACCAGGTCGTACAGCTCGATCTGCCACGAGGCGGGGGCGCTGCCGATCACGAAGGTGCGGCTCACCTCGCAGCGGTAGCCGTGGTAGCACGCGCCGAGCCGTACGGTGAGGAAGTCGCCCTCCTCCACGCGGCGGTCGGTCGGGACGTGGCGGGCTGCCCCGGAGTGCGGGCCGGTGCCGATGCACGTGGCGAAGGCCGGGCCGTCGGCGCCGTGGTCGACGAGGCGGCGCTCCAGCTCCAGCGCGAGGTGCCGTTCGGTGCGGCCGACCAGGATCGACTCCAGCAGTTCGCCCAGGGCCTGGTCGGTGATCTCCGCGGCGATGCGCAGGCTGGCGATCTCGTGCTCGTCCTTGATCAGGCGGAGCTGTTCGACGGCGCCGCCCAGGTCGGTGAGGTGCACCTGCGGCGCCACGGAGCGCAGGGCGCGGTGGCGGGTGACGGTGAGGTGGTGCTCCTCCACGGCGAGGCCGTCGGCGTGCTGCTGGCGGGCGAGGTCCGCGGCCGCGACGGCGGCGTCCGCCTCCGGCGAGGGGAGCACGACGTTGCGCAGGTCGTCCGTGGGCTGCGTGGTGTCGTCCGGTGGGGGGCGCAGGTGGACGAGGGTGTCGTCGGCGCCCGGGCCGACCAGGAGGGCCGCGCCGGGCGGGGCGCAGCCGGTCAGGTACCGCACGTTCGCGGGCAGCGTCACCAGCGCGGCGGCCGCGTCTGCCGCGGCGCAGCGCTCCCGGAGTCGTGCTCTGCGTACCGTATGCACCTCCGCCATGTCGCGAGCCTACGACGCGGTTCGCGGCTTGGCCTCCCCACGAGTCCCTCCGGGGGTAACAGGACCCCCCCGCCCAGCCCCGCCCCTCCCCCCGGGACCTTCTCTTGGGGGACGGCCCCCGGCCCCCGCCGCGGGGGTTTCTGCTTGGCCGCCGGGTGCGCCCGGCGGGCGCTGCGGCTCCCCGCCGCGGGGGTTCCGATCCGCTCCCGGGTGGGCCCCGGTGGGCGCTGCGGCTGCCCGCCGCGGGGGTTTCTGCTTGGCCGCCGGGTGCCGGGCGGTGGAGGGCTGGGCGCGCAGTTCCCCGCGCCCCTTGTTGCGGTTGCCCGCCGTCGCCGGGTACAGGCCGCACATGCCCAGGGGCGCGGGGAACTGCGCGACCGGCCACAGCGCACCCGCAGACAGGCACGCACCGCAAGGGGCAGGGCGCACAGGGCAGCCGCAGGCGACACGCGCTGTCAAGGGCAGAGGGTGACCGTGGAGAGGAGGGTGGCGAGGCCGGCGAGGGTGAGGGAGAGGGGTGGGCCGAGGGGAGTGGAGAGGGCGCCGAAGAGGGCGGGTGCGAGGCCTTGGAGGGTCATGGTGCCGGAGGTGAGGAGGCTGAAGGCGTGGCTGTGGGAGTGGGTGGGGAGGGCCTCGAGGAAGGGGCGTTGGAGCCCGAGGCCGTAGGAGAACCCGGTTCCGGTGAGGAGCAGGAGGAGGGCGCCGGCGGAGAGGCCGGGGCGGGTGGCGAAGAGGAGGAGGGGGAGCCCCATGAGGGCGATGAGGGGGCCGACGAGGCGTTCACGGGTGGCGGGCGGGAGGAACCGTCCGACGATGACGTCCCCGACGAGCATGCCGACGGGCAGACACGCCATGAGGAGGGCGTACCCGCCGGACGGAAGGTGCCGGGTGGCCGCGTAGGCGACGATCTGCCCCTCGGCCCCGGCCACGAAGGCCCCCGGCAGCCATTGGGCGAGCAGGAGCCGGCGCGGCCGCCGGGCCTTGAGCAGTGCGGCGGTGGCGGACAGGCTGGCCCGGACCGGGGAGGCGGCGGGCGTGGCGGCCCCGGGCGCGGGCAGGCGCGGCAGGGCGAGCCGGGCGTACCCGGCGGCAAGGGCGTAGAGCACGGCGCCGATCAGGAGTGCGCGACGGGCGCCGAGGAGGGCGACGGCGGTGCCGCTGAGCCCGAGCCCGGCGAGCTGCGCGACGGAGGAGGCGATGTTGTTCAGGGAGCGGCCGACTACGTAGGCGTCGCCGGTGAGCGTTTGGGCCACCAGCCCGTTCGCGGCGCCGCCGAACACCGGGGTGAGGAGCGCGACCAGGGCGATCAGCGCCAGCGAGGCGGCGATCGGCGGTGCGCAGAGGGCGAGCAGGAGTGCGGCGCCGCACTCCAGCAGGTAACCGCCGGTGATCAGGCCGCGGGTCGGCAGCCGGTCGGCGAGCGCGCCGAGCAGGGTGGCGCCGAACGCCTGCGGCAGGAAGCCCGCGCCGAACGCGACGCCGCTCAGCAGCGGGGAGTTCGTGGTCGCGTAGACCAGGACGGCAAAGGTGGAGATGCGCAGGGAGTCTGCGGTGACGGCGAGGGCGCGGCTGGTGAACAGGGCGCGGAAGCAGGGCTCCGCGAGGACTTCGCGGTAGGTCGTGCGCGCCGGGGCGCGCGGCGCGCTGTCGGTGGGGGCCATGCCCGGCAGCTTCTCCGGACCCGGCGGCGGGCGGCGAATGGTTCGCTCCTGGACGTAAGGTCCGGGGTGCCGGGCGTAGGGTCGGCGGCATGCTCCGCCTGGAAGTGGCCACCGAGGACCTGTTGCGCAGCCGGTTCGCGCTGTCCCCGGCCTTCGAACTCCACACGGTGCTGCGGGCACTCCACCACGGGCAGGGGCGGCTTCCCGCGGCGTGGGCGGAGCGACTGCGGCCGGGCTTCGCGCGGCTGCGCGCCGAGACCGACGTGGACGCGGTGCTGGCGCTCCAACTGCCGCGCGCGGGTGCGGACTTCCTCGCGGTGCCGCCGCGCGGGCCGGCGCAGAGCTGGCCGGACGACCTCGCGGCGATCCGGGCCACCGCCCCCGGGCAGGCCCGGGCGGAGATCGACCGGCTCACCGCCCGGCGACCGGTGCGGGACGCCCGGGTGCGGGCCGTGTTGGAGCGCCCGGACGTGGTCGAGCGCCTCGCCGCCGCACTGGACCGGGCTTGGCAGGAGTTGCTCGCGCCGGACTGGCCGCGGCTGCGGGCGCTGTGCGAGCGGGATGTGGTGCACCGGGTGGGGGTGATCGGAGAGCGCGGCTGGGCGGCGGCGATCGGCGACCTGCACGACGGGGTGCGGTGGCGCGACGGGGGGATCGAGCTGGAGCCGATCGACGGGGGGACGGTGCGGCTGCGGGGCGAGGGGCTGCTGCTCATCCCGTCCGTCTTCACCTGGCCGGGGCTCGCGGCGTACTTCGACGATCCCTGGCCGCGGACCCTCGTCTACCCGGCCCGCGGCACGGCGGTGCTGCACGAGTCGACGGCTCCCCCGGCGCCCGATGCGCTCGCCGCACTGCTCGGGAGGTCCCGGGCGCGGGTTCTCACGGCGCTCGACGTGCCGGCCAGTACGACGCAGCTCGCCCGACAGCTCGCGTTCGCGCCGGGTGCGGTCGGGGATCACCTCGCGGTGCTGCTCCGCTCGGGGCTCATCGCAAAGGCCCGCGCGGGGCGGTCCGTGCTCTACCGGCGCACCGGCTTGGGCGACGCTCTCGCCGCACCGCCGCTCCCCTGACCCGCTCCCCCGGGTGCGGCTGCGGCTCCCCGCCGCGGGGGTTTCTGCTTGGCCGCCGGGTGCCGGGCGGTGGAGGGCTGGGCGCGCAGTTCCCCGCGCCCCTTGTTGCGGTTGCTCGCCGTCGCCGGGTACAGGCCGCACATGCCCAGGGGCGCGGGGCCCGGGGGCAAGTGCGTGCCGGGAGGGGGGCCGTGTTACCAGATGGGGGGGCCTTGGAGGCTGCGGGTTACTACGCGGTCGAGGGCCGCGGAGGCCGCTTCGACGTCGAGGTGGGAGTTGTCGATGATGGGGAGGCCGGAGCCGTACCAGCCGGCCATGCGCCCGTGGATACGGGCGACCTCCTCGTCGGAGAGCCGGCGGTTGCCGGAGCGTTCGGCGTTGCGGGTGAGAACGATGTCGAGGCCGGGCAGGAGGACGACGGGCAGCAGCCCGGGCCCCACGTGCCGCTTCCAGCCGCCGAGTCCGACGGTGGGCCGGTCGGGGAAGACCGCGTCGTCGATGATGCAGGACACCCCGTTGGCGAGGAAGTTGCGCGCGGCGAAGCCGCAGGTGCGGCGGGCGAGCCGGTACTGCGCCTCGGAGTTCTCGTTCCACCCGGCCTGCGGGTCGGCGAAACCGGAGCGGACCCACTCCCGTACGTCGTCGAGGCTGATGTGGGCGGTGGGGACGCCGCGGTGGTCGGCCCAGTGCCGGGCGATCGTGGTCTTGCCCGCGCCGGCCGCGCCGATGAGCAGCACCGCTATGGGGCCGTGCGCGGCCCCGGGCAGCGAGCCGCCCGCGGGGGCGGTGGGCGCCTGCACGGGGGCGGGCGGCGGCATCGGAAAGTGACCGGTGCTGCCGGTCTGGCTCGGTGCGGGCGCAGGGCCCGGCGGGGGCGGGGGGCCCTGACCCGGGCCGGGCGGCTGGGGCGCCCCCACGGCGTGCTGCATGTCGGCCACTCCATCCCGTACCCGAGGTCTGTGCGGTTCGCTCTGTGTGACCACGGCGCGCCGCGCTTGAACGGTACCGTGCGCCCCGGCTCTCGCCCAACCACCCCTGCCCGCAAGGGAACCCTTCGTGGGGCGGCGCCCCTGGACGGGGGTGCCGCCCGGGCGGTCAGCCCGCCGCTTCCTCGGCCACCGCGCGCAGCGCCAGCCGGTAGGAACCGATGCCGAACCCGGCGACGACCCCGGAGGCGACCGCGGAGAGCACCGACGTGTGCCGGAACTCTTCCCGCGTGTGCGGGTTGGAGATGTGCACCTCGATCAGGGGCGCGGTGCGCTGCGCCGCGGCGTCGCGCATCGCGTACGAGTAGTGCGTGAACGCGCCCGGGTTGATGACGACGGGCACCTTGCCGTCGGCCGCTTCGTGCAGCCAGCCGATGAGTTCGGCCTCGTCGTTGGTCTCGCGGACCTCGACGTCCAGGCCGAGTTCCGCGCCGAGCTGCCGGCAGGTCTCGACGAGGCCGGCGTACGAGGTGGAGCCGTAGACGTCGGGCTCGCGGGAGCCGAGGCGGCCGAGGTTGGGGCCGTTGAGCACCAGCACGGGGCGGGCGGTCACGCGGTCACCTCACCGTAGGCGGCGAGCAGGACCGCGGGGTCGGGGCCCTCCAGGACGGTGGGCTTGGCCAGGCCGTCCAGGACGATGAAGCGCAGCAGGTCGCCGCGGGACTTCTTGTCGAGTTTCATGGTCTCCAGCAGCCGCGGCCACTGGTCGCCGCGGTAGGTCAGCGGCAGCCCGACGGAGCCGAGCACGGCGCGGTGCCGGTCGGCGGTCGCGTCGTCCAACCGCCCGGCGAGGCGGCCGAGTTCGGCGGCGAAGACCATGCCGACGGAGACCGCGGCGCCGTGCCGCCAGTTGTAGCGCTCGTTCTTCTCGATGGCGTGGGCGAGGGTGTGGCCGTAATTGAGGATCTCGCGCAGCCCGGACTCCTTCAGGTCCGCGGAGACCACCTCGGCCTTGACGCGGATGGCGCGCTCGACGAGTTCGGCGGTGTGCGGGCCGGCCGGGTCGCTCGCGGCCTGCGGGTCGGACTCCACGAGGTCGAGGATGGCCGGGTCGGCGATGAAGCCGGCCTTGATCACCTCGGCGAGGCCGCTGACGTAGTCGTTGCGCGGCAGCGAGGTCAGCGCGGACAGGTCGCACAGCACGCCGGCCGGCGGGTGGAAGGCGCCGACGAGGTTCTTGCCCTCGGCGGTGTTGATGCCGGTCTTGCCGCCCACGGCCGCGTCCACCATGCCGAGCACCGTGGTGGGCACCGCGATCCAGCGCACCCCGCGCAGCCAGGTCGCGGCGACGAACCCGGCGAGGTCGGTGGTGGCGCCGCCGCCGACGCCCACCACCACGTCGCTGCGGGTGAAGCCGGTCTGGCCGAGCGCCTTCCAGCAGTACGCCGCGACCTCGGCGGTCTTGGCCTCCTCGGCGTTCGGCAGCTGGATCGCGACGGCCTGGTAGCCCTGCTCGGCCAGGTCCTGCCGGATCGCCTCACCGGTGCCGGCGAGCGCCTCGGGGTGCAGCACCGCCACGCGCAGCGCCTTCGGTCCGATCAGCCCGGGCAGCTCGCCGAGCAGCTGGTGGCCGACCAGTACCTCGTACGGTTCGGTGCCGGCGGTGCCGCCGACCTGGATACGGGTGGGCGGTGTCGCGCCGCTCCACTCCTGGTCGCCCCCGCCGTTGGTCTCGCGCGCTTCGTCGTGACTCATGCGTCCTTCAGTTCCAGTGCGTCCAATACCGCCGCCGCCACCTCGTCGGTGCCGCGGTCCGCGGTGTCGACCACCGCGCGGGCCACCTCGGTGTACAGCGGGCGGCGCTGTTCCATCAGTTCGCGCCAGCGCTGCCGCGGGTTGATCGCGAGCAGCGGGCGGGGGGCGTCCAGGCCGACCCGTCGCACCGCGTCGTGCAGGCTGACGTCGAGGAAGACGACGGGCCGCCCGGCGAGCAGCGCGCGGGTGCCGTCGTCCATCACGGCGCCGCCGCCGAGGGAGAGCACCCCGTCGTGTTCGGAGAGCGCGGCGGCGACGGCAGCCCGCTCCAGCGCGCGGAAGTGCGGCTCCCCGTCGTCGACGAAGATGTCCGCGATCGGCTTGCCCGCGGCCTGGACGACGTCCTCGTCCGTGTCGCGGTAGGCGACGCCGAGCAGGGCGGCCACGGCGCGGCCGACGGTGGTCTTGCCCGCCCCGGGCGGGCCGACCAGCACGACGACGGGCGCGGTCACCGGATGGCCAGGTGGTCGAGGAAGTCCCGCACGTTGCGCCGGGTCTGCGCGACGGAGTCCCCGCCGAACTTCTCCGCGACGGCGTCGGCGAGCACCAGCGCGACCATCGCCTCGGCGACGATCCCGGCGGCGGGCACCGCGCACACGTCGGAGCGCTGGTGGTGGGCCTGCGCGGGCTCGCCGGTGACGACGTCCACGGTGGCCAGGGCGCGCGGCACCGTGGCGATCGGCTTCATCGCGGCGCGCACCCGCAGTACCTCGCCGGTGCTCATGCCGCCCTCGGTGCCGCCGGACCGGCCGCTGGCGCGGCGGATGCCGTCGGGGCCGGGCACGATCTCGTCGTGCGCCTTGGACCCGGGCACCCGGGCGAGGTCGAAGCCGTCGCCGACCTCGACGCCCTTGATGGCCTGGATGCCCATGAGCGCGCCGGCCAGGCGGGCGTCCAGCCGCCGGTCCCAGTGCACGTGGGAGCCGAGGCCGACCGGGGCGCCGTAGACCAGCACCTCGACGACGCCGCCGAGGGTGTCGCCGTCCTTGTGGGCCTGGTCGATCTCGGCGACCATCGCCTTGCTCGCGTCGGCGTCCAGGCAGCGCACCGGGTCGGCGTCCAGCCGCGCCTCGTCCGCGGGCACCGGCACGACCCCGTACGGGGCCTTCGCCGCGGCCAGTTCGACGACGTGGGAGACGATCTCGATGCCCGCGGTCTCCTTGAGGTAGGAGCGGGCGACGGCGCCGAGCGCGACCCGGGCCGCGGTCTCGCGGGCGCTGGCGCGCTCCAGCACCGGGCGGGCCTCGTCGAGGTCGTACTTCTGCATGCCGGCCAGGTCGGCGTGGCCGGGGCGGGGGCGGGTCAGCGGCGCGTTGCGGGCGAGGCCGGCCAGGATCTCCGGGTCGACCGGGTCGGCGGCCATCACCTGCTCCCACTTGGGCCACTCGGTGTTGCCGACCATGATCGCGACGGGGCTGCCCATGGTCCGGCCGTGCCGTACGCCGCCGAGGAAGGTGACCTGGTCCTGCTCGAACTTCATCCGGGCGCCGCGGCCGTAGCCGAGCCGGCGCCGGGCCAGCGCGTCCGCCACCATCGCGGTGGTGACGGGCACCCCGGCGGGCAGTCCTTCCAGCGTCGCGACGAGTGCGGGTCCGTGCGACTCCCCCGCGGTCAGCCAGCGCAATCTGCTCAACGGTGCTCCCTGGAAAACGGCCGTGCCTGTGGGCCGATCCTCCCACGTTTCGTCCGCGGGTCAGGACGCCTGTCCGGGGAGCGGACCGCCGCGGGCGGCCAGCGCCGCCTCGCCCGCGGCCCGCATCTCCGCGAGCGGGGCGGGCGCGCGGCCGGTGTGCTGCTCGACCTGGAGGACGGCCTGGTGGACCAGCAGGTCCAGGCCGGAGGCGACCTGCCCGCCGCGGGCGGACCACGCGGCCGCCAGCGGCGTCGGCCACGGCTCGTAGAGCACGTCGAAGAGGGTGCCGGGGGCGGCCGGGACCGCGGCGGCCAGGTGGTCGGCGGCGCCCGCGGGGGTGGTGGCGATGACCAGCGGCGCGGCCAGCGCGTCGGCGGCGGCGCTCCAGTCGGCGGTGCGCACGTCCACCCCGAGCCGCTCGCCCCAGCGGATCATCTCCTTGGCGCGGGCCGGGCCGCGTACGTAGGCGGTGACCTCGCCGGTGCAGATCCGGGCGAGGGCGGCGAGCGCGGACGACGCGGTGGCGCCCGCGCCGAGCACGGCGGCCGACGGCACCGAGGTGACGCCGTGCTCGGCGAGCGCCGCGACCATGCCGGGGATGTCGGTGTTGTCGCCGTGCCGCCGCCCGTCGGCGCCGAACACGACGGTGTTGACCGCCTCCACCGAGGCGGCGGTGTCGCTGACCGCGTCGAGCAGCGGGATGACCGCGCGCTTGAGCGGCATCGTCAGCGACAGCCCGGCCCACTGCGCCGGGTCGAGGCCGGCCACGAAGCCGGGCAGCGCCACCTCGTCGACCTCGAAGCGGTCGTAGCGCCGCTCGGAAAGTCCCAGGGCGGCGTACGCGGCGCGGTGCAGCACCGGGGAGAGGGAGTGCGCGATCGGGGAACCGAGCACGGCGGCGCGCGGGGCGCCGTCGTGCGGCCGTGCGGTGCGGTCCAAGGAGAGTGCCCTGCTACTGGGAGTTGTACTGGTCGTAGAGCTTGTCGAACTGGGCCTTGGTCTGGGTGAAGTCGGTGGTCTTGCCGTCCAGCGAGATGAAGTACCACCAGTCGCCGCTGTCCGGCGCCATCGCCGCCTTGAGGGCGTCGACGCCGGGGTTGCCGATCGGGCCGGGGGGCAGGCCCTGGTGCTTGTAGGTGTTGTAGGGGCTGTCCAGCGAGTTGACCTCGGCGGTCGAGATGTTCGTCTTGCTGGTGTTCTTGACGTAGTTGTACGTCGAGTCGAACTGCAGCAGCCCCTGCGTCTCCGGGTTGTTCGGCACCATCCGGTTGTAGACGACCTTGGCCATCTTCTTGAAGTCCTCGTCGGTCTTGCCTTCGGCCTGGACGAGGCTGGCGACCGTGACGAGTTCGAGCGGGTTCTTCAGGCCCTGCTTCTTCGCCTCCGCGGCCATGTCGAACTGGGCGTACTGCTTGGTCGCCTCGTCGATCATCTGCTTCAGCAGCACCTCGGGCTTCTCGCCCTTGGCGATGCTGTAGCGGGAGGGGAAGAGGAAGCCCTCCAGCGGGTCGGAGATGTCGGGGTCGGTGTCCGCCCAGGACGGCAGCCCGAGCTGCTTCGCCTGGGAGTGCGCGGTCTTCTCGGTGGTGCCCGCGGCCAGCTTCAGCTTGGCGTCGATGGCCGCGTAGATCTGCTTGTCGCGCATGCCTTCGGCGATGATCAGGGTGTTCTGCGACTTGGGGTCGAGCATCATCGTGACGGCCGCGGTACCGGACATCTGCTTGTGCAGGTCATAGACGCCGGCCTGGATGAAGTTGCCCTTGGGGTCCTTGTTCGCGGCCTTGGTGAAGGCGCCGACGCTCTTGACGACGCCGGCCTGCTTGAGGATGTTCCCCATGGTCGTCGTCGTGGAGCCGGCGGGGATGTTCACCTGGACGTCCCCGCTGCCGTTGCCCGAGAAGTCCGGCGGCGGGCCGAACCGGCTCTCGTACATGTTGTAGCCGACGTAGCCGACTCCGCCGACGCCGCCGACCAGGACGGCGAGCACCACCACGCAGGCGCAGCCGCTGCGGCGCTTCTTGGTGGGTTGGCCCTGGGTACGGCCGGACCTGCGGCCGCCGGACCGGTTCTGCTCGGGCGCGTGCCGGTCGTCGTCGTCCTCGTCGTCGCGGTGGTCTGCGAAGAAGGCGTGGTCGCGCGGGTCGTCCGCGGTGTCGGCGTCCCAGTCGGTCTCCGCCTGTGCGGTATGGGCGGCGGGCTGCGCCGGTTGGCCCGGCCGGCCGGCGCCGCCCCGCTGCGGTTGGGGCTGCTGGGGCTGGGGCGGTTGCTGCTGGTGGGGCTGCTCGGGCTGCTGCTGGGGCTGTCCCTGGTACGGGGCCTGCTGCGGGTAGCCCTGCTGCTGGGGCTGCTGGGGCTGTTGCTGCGGCTGGCCGTAGTAGCCGGGCTGCGGCTGCTGCTGCCCGTACGGGTCCTGGGCCGGGTGGCCGCCGTACGGGTCCTGGACGTAGCCGTCGGCCTGGCCGGGTTGGTAGGAGCCGGTGTCGTAGCCCTCGTACGCGTCGTAGCCGTCGTACCCGGTCTGCTGCGGGTAGCCGTGCTGGACGTGCCCCTGCTGCGGGTACTGCTGCTGCGGCGGCTGCTGCTGGTACTGCTGCTGGTCGTACTGCTGCGGGTAGCCGCCCTGCTGGGGCTGCTGCGGGTACTGCTGGTGCTGCTGACCGGTGGCGTACGGGTCCTGCCAGTCGCCCTGCTGCGGGAAGTGCTGGGGCTGCTGCTGGGGGTACCCCTGGTCGTACACGTCGCCGAAGAGGGGGTCCTCGGGGTGCCACGGTTCTGAGCCGGAACCCCGGCCGTAGTCAGTCATCGGCATCCATCAGTCGGTCTTCCTGCTCGCACCCACTGCGGAGGACCGGTGCCCGGTCGTCCGCCACGGCTGCTCGGGCGTAGGCCCTCGGTCCCGTCGGTACGCGGTCGGCATCAGGTCCACCGACCTTGCGAAACGGGCGGCGCCCGAAGGCACCGCCGTGTCGCGCGGAACGTTACCGTATCGCGATCAGATGACCACTTCGACGTTCTCGCCCGGAGGGATGCCGGACACCCGCTCGGCTTCCAGGGCGCTTTGCAGGATAACGACAGCCGCCGCCTGGTCGACCACGGAGCGTCCCTTTTTCGCCCGGACACCCGACGCGCGCAGTCCCTGGGTCGCCGTGACGGTGCTCATCCGCTCGTCCACGAGGCGGACCGGCACCGGCGCGATGATTTTCGCCACAGCGAACGCAAAGGCGCGGACCTTGACGGCGGCCGGGCCTTCTGTTCCGTTCAGCGAGGTGGGCAGGCCGACGACGACCTCGATCGGTTCGTACTCGCCGACGAGGGCCGCCAGCCGGCGCTGCGCGGCGGGCACGTCGCGGCCGGGCACGGTCTCCACGGGGGTGGCGAGGATGCCGTCGGGGTCGCAGGAGGCCACGCCGATCCGGGCGTCGCCGACGTCCACGGCGAGCCGGCGGCCGCGCCTGATCCCGCCGGAGCCACCAGTGCCGCCCGCACCGCCGCTGCCGCTGCCTGCCGAGCCGCCCGGACCACCCGGACCGCCCGGCCCACCCGTACCGTCTGCGGAACCCCCGCTGCCCGGGCCGTCCGCGCCGAAGGCGCCGGGCCGCGCCACGCCCCGGCCCGCGGCGGAGCGCCGGGCCCGCGGCCGCTCCCGGCCGCGCTCCGCGCCCCGCCGCCGCTCGGTCATGTCACGCCTTCTCGCCGACGAGCCGCCGCACGGCCTCGATCGCCTCGGGCACCGCGGCCGGGTTCTGGCCGCCGCCCTGGGCGACGTCGTCCTTGCCGCCGCCCCCGCCGCCGAGCGTCTTGGCCGCGGTGCGGACCAGCTCGCCGGCCTTCAGGCCGCGGTCGCGCCCGGCGTCATTGGTCGCGATGACCGTCAGCGGGCGGCCGCCCGCCACGGTGAAGAGCGCGACGACCGCGGGCCGGCCGCCGCCGATCCGCTGCCGCACGTCGAGCACCAGCTTGCGCAGGTCGTCCGCGCCGGTGCCGTCCGGCACCGTGCCGGTGACCAGGGCGACGCCCTTGACGTCCTCGGCGCCGGCGGCGAGCCCGGCCGCGGCCTGGAGCACCTTCTCGGCGCGGAAGCGCTCGATCTCCTTCTCGGCGTCCTTGAGCTTGGCGAGCATCCCCGAGATCCGGTCGGGCAGCTCCTCCGGGCGGCCCTTGACCAGTTCGGTGAGCTGGGCGACCACGGTGTGCTCGCGGGCCAGGAAGTTGTACGCGTCGACGCCGACCAGCGCCTCGACACGGCGCACCCCCGAGCCGATCGAGGACTCGCCGAGCAGCTTGACCAGGCCGAGTTGGGCGGTGTTGCCCACATGGGTGCCGCCGCACAGCTCCTTGGAGAAGTCGCCGATGGTCACCACGCGGACGTGCTCACCGTACTTCTCGCCGAACTCCGCGATGGCGCCCTGCCGTTTGGCCTCCGCGATGGGCATCACCTCGGCGGTGACGTCGAGTTCGCGGGCCAGCACTTCGTTGATCTTCTGCTCGACGTCGGAGAGCACGGTGCCGGGCACCGCCGCCGGGGAGCCGAAGTCGAAGCGGAAGCGGCCGGGCGAGTTCTCCGAGCCGGCCTGGGCCGCGGTGGGGCCGAGCGCGTCGCGCAGCGCCTGGTGGGTGAGGTGGGTGGCGCTGTGCGCGCGGGCGATGGCGCGGCGCCGGGTCAGGTCGATCTGGGCGTGGGCGGCGGCGCCCACGGTGACCTCGCCGACCTGGACGACGCCCTTGTGCACGCTGACGCCGGGCACCGGGCGCTGCACGTCGCGGACCTCGATGACGGCGCCGCTGTCCAGCCGGATGCGGCCGGTGTCGGCGAGCTGGCCGCCGCCCTCGGCGTAGAAGGGGGTGCGGTCGAGGACGACCTCGACCTCGTCGCCCTCGGTGGCGGCGGGCGAGGGCACGCCGTCGACCAGCAGCCCGACGACGGTGGCCTCGCCGTGGTCGAGGACGTAGCCGGTGAACTCGGTGGCGCCGGAGCGGTCGGCGACCTCGCGGTAGGCCGACAGGTCCGCGTGGCCGGTCTTCTTCTTCTGCGCGTCGGCCTTGGCCCGGTCGCGCTGCTCCTTCATCAGCCGGCGGAAGCCGTCCTCGTCGACGCTCAGACCCTGTTCGGAGGCCATCTCCAGGGTGAGGTCGATCGGGAAGCCCCAGGTGTCGTGGAGCAGGAACGCCTGCTCGCCGGGGAGCACCCGGCCGCCGGCGGCCTTGGTCTCGGTGACCGCGGTGTCGAGGATGTTGGTGCCGGCCGAGAGGGTCTTGAGGAAGCGGGACTCCTCGGCGAGGGCGACGGACTCGATCCGCTTGCGGTCGGTGATCAGCTCCGGGTACTGCTCGCCCATGGTGCCGATGACGACGTCCACCAGCTCGGCGACGACCGGGCGGTCCGCGCCCAGCATCCGCATGTTGCGGATGGCGCGGCGCATGATGCGGCGCAGGACGTAGCCGCGGCCCTCGTTGCCGGGGGTGACGCCGTCGCCGATGAGCATGACGGCGGTGCGCATGTGGTCCGCGACGACCCGCAGCGACACGTCGGACGCGTCGGCGGCGCCGTAGTGCACGCCGGTCAGCGCGGTGGCGGTGTCGATGACCACGCGCAGGGTGTCGGTCTCGTACATGTTGTGCACGCCCTGGAGGATCATCGCAAGGCGTTCGAGGCCGAGGCCGGTGTCGATGTTCTGGGCGGGCAGGTCGCCGAGGATCTGGAAGCCGTCCTTGCCCTGGCCCGGGCCGCGCTCGTACTGCATGAAGACCAGGTTCCAGATCTCCACGTAGCGCTCGTCATTGACCGCGGGGCCGCCCTCCTCGCCGAACTCGGGGCCGCGGTCGTAGTTGATCTCGGAGCAGGGGCCGCAGGGGCCGGGCACGCCCATGGACCAGAAGTTGGGGCCCATGCCGAGGCGTTGGATGCGCTCGGCGGGCACGCCGACGACGTCGCGCCAGATCCGCTCGGCCTCGTCGTCCTTCTCGTAGACGGTGATCCACAGCTTCTCCGGCTCCAGGCCGAAGCCGCCGTCGGCCTGCGAGCTGGTCAGCAGCTCCCAGGCGTACTTGATGGCGCCTTCCTTGAAGTAGTCGCCGAAGGAGAAGTTGCCGCACATCTGGAAGAACGTGCCGTGCCGGGTGGTCTTGCCGACCTCTTCGATGTCCGGGGTGCGCACGCACTTCTGCACACTGGTCGCGCGGTCGAAGGGCGGCTTGACCTCGCCGAGGAAGTACGGCTTGAAGGGGACCATGCCGGCCGGGACGAGCAGCAGCGTCGGGTCGTCCGCGATGAGGGAGGCCGACGGCACCACGGTGTGCCCGCGCTCCTCGAAGAAGCGCAGCCAGCGGCGGCGGATTTCTGCCGACTCCATCAGTGTTCGTCCTTCCGGTTCTTGTGCTTGCGGTCCCCGCGCCCGGCCCGGGTGGGCAGGGCGGAGCCGCTGTCCGCGGTGGTCCCGGGCAGGGTGGCGCGCGGTGTGGGCAGCGGCTGGGGTGCGTCGGGGGCGCTCTGGGTACGCAGGCCCAGGGCGTCGTGCAGTTCGGTCTCGCGCTGGGCCATGCCGACCCGTACGTCCTGGGCGAACAGCCGCAGCCGCGCGCCGGTCTCCAGCGCGCGGTCCGCGGCGGTCACCGCGAGGCTGTCGGGGTTGAGGCGGCGCACCGCGCGTCCCACCTTGACGGTGGCCCACGCGCCGGTGGCGGCGCCGGTGAAGAACCAGAACAGACGGCGGAACATGGCCTCAGTCCTTAGTGCGGCGGTCGCGGCGGTCCCGGCGCGAGGTGGGCAGCACCCGGCCGGTGAGGGTACGGGCCCGGGCCTTGCCGGAGTCGCCGGCCTGCATGCCGACCGCGCGCCGCACGCCGTAGCCGAAGGCAGCGACCTTCACCAGCGGTCCGCCGAACGTCGAGGCCACCGTGGAGGACAGCGCGGACGCGTTGGCGGTCACCTCGGCGACGTCGGAGGTGATGGTGTCGACCCGGTCCAGCTGGGTGTTCGCGTTGCGCAACGCGTCCGAGGCCTCACCGAGCAGCGGTACGGCCTGTTCGGTGACGCTGGCGACCAACTCCGTGGTGCGGCGCAGGGTCTGCGCGAGCCGGGCGAGGGCCACGGCCAGGAACGAGACGAGGATCGCCCAGAACACGGCGACGATGAGGCCCGCCACCTCTCCACCGGACACGCTGCCGCACCCCTCTTGCTCCCACCCGACCACGAACACAGGCGAGCTTATCGCGCTCCGCGGGCCGGACCCTCCAGGCTGCCCCGTCCGGTCGGCCCCGGGACCGGCTGCCGGTGGTGGGCGTGCCGCGCAGTTCCCCGCGCCCCTTGGAACCCTCAGCGCGGGGAACTGCGCACCCTCCTACCGCTCAGCGGGCGTAGAACTCGACGACGAGCTGCTCGTCGCAGATCACCGGGATCTCGCGGCGGTTGGGGTCGCGGTCGAGGCGGAACGCGAGGGCCTGGAGGTTGACCTGGAGATAGCGGGGGGTCTCGCCGTCGGGCGCCCAGCCGCCTTCGCGGGCGACCAGGAACGGGGTCTTCTCCCGCGAGCGCTCCCGGACCTGCACGACGTCGTCGGGGCGGACCCGGAAGGACGGCTTGTCGACCTTGCGGCCGTTGACCTCGATGTGGCCGTGCACGACCATCTGGCGGGCCTGGTAGATGGTGCGGGCCAGCCCGGACCGGAGCACCAGCGCGTCAAGTCGGCGCTCCAGCTCGACGATCAGCGCCTCGCCGGTCTTGCCCTCGACCTTCTTCGCGCGGTCGTACGCGCGCTGCATCTGCCGCTCGCTGATGTCGTACTGCGCGCGCAGCCGCTGCTTCTCCAGCAGCCGGGTCTTGTAGTCGCTGTTCTGCTTGCGACCGCGGCCGTGCTCACCCGGCGGGTAGGGGCGGGCCTCGAAGTACTTGACCGCCTTCGGGGTGAGCGCGATGCCGAGCGCCCGCGACTTCTTGACCTTGGGACGCGACTGATTCACGTGCGTCGAACCTCCGTGTAGATTAGGTAAGGCTTACCTTAGCTGAGGAGTACGCATGATTCGACCCGGGAACCCCGCACCCGAACGGCCGTCGTGGCAGCAGGAGAACGGTCAGCCGCGTCCCGAAGAGGAAGAAGCGCCCCGGCAGCCCTCGGCCGCCGAACGCGCGCGCACTCTCGTCGAGGGTAACCCGTCCCTCGCCCTGGCCATTCCCGCGCTGCGCCCCGCACCGGCCGAGCCGATGGTGCCGCTGCGCTGCTCCGTCGGGCCCGACGGGGACGTCTTCCTGCTCTTCCCGCGCGCGGCGCCCGCGGCGCGGGCGGCACGGCACGCCAGCGACGACGAGGTACCCGCTGTGCTGGAAGTCACCGATGTCGCGCCGGTCGCGGTGCCGCACCGCATCCGCGGCCGCGCCTGGGTGGCCGGGTGGCTGACCCACGTGCCCGGCGGCGGGTTCGAGGCCGACGCGGAGCTGCTGCGGCTGGAGCCCGGGGAGATCTCCGTGGACGACCTGTGGGGTGCGGCGCTCGTGGAGCCCGACGAGTTCGCCGCGGCCGGGCCCGATCCGCTCGCGCCCTTCGAGACGGATGTGCTCCAGCATCTGGCCGGGTCGCACCCGGAGGAGGTGGCGCTCCTGTGCGGGCTCGTCGGCGAGCCGTGCGTCGCAGGCGCCGCGCAGGCGGTGCCGCTGGCGCTGGACCGGTTCGGGCTGCGGGTCCGCTTCACCGGCGCGGCCGGGACGTACGACGCCCGCTTCGACTTTCCGGCGCCGGTGGAGGGGCCGGCCGCCGCCCGGCGCGCCCTTCGGCACCTTTTCGCTTCCGCGCGGGCGTGACCCTCCGGGGCCCGTACCTCAGCTGTCGCCGGCGAGGCGGCTTCTGACGCGGTCGAGCACATCCGCGTAGCGGGCCTCGGCTCCGTAGCGGGTGGGTTCGTAGTAGCGGCGGTCGGCGAGGTCGTCCGGGAGGTAGCGCTGGGCGGCGATGGCGCCGGGCACGTCGTGGGGGTAGACGTAGCCCTGCGCGTGGCCGAGCTTGGCGGCGCCCTTGTAGTGGCCGTCGCGCAGGTGCGCGGGGACCGGGCCGGCCTTGCCGGCCCGGACGTCGGCGAGGGCGGCACCGATCGCGGTGGTCGCCGCGTTGGACTTCGGCGCGAGGGCGAGCGCGATGGTGGCGTGGCTGAGGATGAGCGACGCCTCGGGGAAGCCGATCATCGCCACCGCCTGGGCCGCGGCGACCGCGGTGGGCAGCGCGGTGGGGTCGGCGAGACCGATGTCCTCGCTCGCGGAGATCATCAGGCGGCGGGCGATGAAGCGCGGGTCCTCCCCCGCCACGATCATCCGGGCCAGGTAGTGCAGCGCGGCGTCGACATCGGAGCCGCGGATCGACTTGATCAGGGCGCTGGCCACGTCGTAGTGCTGGTCGCCGTCGCGGTCGTAGGCGACCGCGGCGCGGTCGACGGCCTCCTCGACGGTGGCCAGCGTGATGGTCTCCTCGCCCTTGGCGAGCGCGGAGCCGGCGCCCGCCTCCAGCGCGGTGAGCGCGCGGCGGGCGTCGCCGCCGGCGATCCGCAGCAGGTGCTCCTCGGCGTCGGGCTGGAGGGTGACGGCGCCGCCGAGCCCGCGCTCCTCGGTGAGCGCGCGGTGCAGCACCCCGCGGATGTCGTCGTCGGTGAGCGATTCGAGGGTGAGCAGCAGGGAGCGGGACAGCAGCGGTGAGATCACCGAGAAGTACGGGTTCTCGGTGGTGGCCGCGATCAGGGTCACCCAGCGGTTCTCGACCGCGGGCAGCAGCGAGTCCTGCTGGGCCTTGCTGAAGCGGTGGATCTCGTCGAGGAACAGGACGGTCTCGCGGTCGTACCCGCCGGCTTGGCGCTTGGCGGACTCGATGACCGCGCGGACCTCCTTGACGCCCGCGGTGATCGCCGACAGCTCCACGAACCGCTTGTTGGTGGCCTTGCTGACGACGTAGGCGAGGGTGGTCTTCCCGGTGCCGGGCGGGCCCCACAGGATCACCGAGGAGGCGCCCGCGGGTCCGGTGCCGCCCTCCCCCACCAGCCGCCGCAGCGGGGACCCCTTGCGCAGCAGGTGCTGCTGGCCGACCACTTCCTCAAGGGTGCGCGGCCGCATACGGACGGCGAGCGGGCTGTTTCCCGGGTCCCGCTCCTGCCGCTCCTCCGCGGCCGCGCTGAACAGATCTGGCTCCACTCGTGAAGGGTATGCCACCGCTGTGACACACCCCGGATCACGAGGTCAGATGACGGTCTTCCAGTAGTACCAGAAGTGGGTGAGGATCAGCAGGCCGATCACCGCATACCACATCACCGGCACCACCCAGTGGAACTCCAGCACGGCGGAGCGGACCGGGCGGGGGAGCTTGATCAGGCCGTTGCGGATGTTGTGCACGGCGGTGTACCAGAAGATCAGGATCGTGACGACCCAGGCCAGGCAGCACCACAGGCAGACCGCGTGGATGTTGTAGATCGTCTGGTACTGGAGCCAGGAGATGAAGCAGACGCCGAAGAGGCCGCCGGCCTGGAGCCCGTACCAGAACCACGGCTTGTAGCGGCCGCCGGCGAAGACGCCCATGGCCACGCAGATCACCACGCCGTAGGCGACCAGGCCGATGATCGGGTTCTGGAAGCCGAAGGCGTGGGCCTGCTTGCTCTCCATCACGCTGCCGCAGGCGATGACCGGGTTGAGGCTGCACGAGAAGTGCGTCGGCTTGCCGTCCACGGTGTTCTGCAGCAGGACGAACTTGTCGTTGGTGATCACGAAGGAGGCGAGCAGGCCGAGTGCGCCGGAGATCAGCAGCAGCCAGGTGAACGGCTTGCTCGGCACGATCTCGGAGCCGGCGCGCGGGGTGCGGTCGTCGTCCGTTCGCGTGTCGTCCAACGCGGAAGTCGTCATGATCGCCGATCTCTCATCGAATCCATGGGGCGGGCACAGACATTGTGCACCCGGGGCGGTGAGTACGGTGTAAGGTACGCCGCCCCGGTACACGTTCGAGGGGTTTAAACCAGCCGTTCCTTGACGGTTCCGGCCACCTCGTCCAGCGCCACCGGACCCTGCTCGCCGCTGGCGAGGTCCTTGATCTGCACGACGCCCTCGGCCAGGTCCCGTTCGCCGGCCACGATCGCCAGCCGGGCGCCGGAGCGGTCCGCGGACTTCATCGCGTTCTTGATGCCCTTGCCGCCGAAGGCGAAGTCCGCGGCGATCCCCTCCCGCCGCAACTGCGTGACCAGCGCGAAGAGGGTGCGCCGGGCCTGCTCGCCGAGCGGCACCGCGTACACGTCGGTGGCGGCGGGCAGCGCGAGTTCGACGCCCTCGGCCTTGAGCGCGAGCACCGTGCGGTCCACGCCCAGCGCCCAGCCGACCGATGGCAGCGACGGGCCGCCGATCATCTCCGACAGGCCGTCGTACCGCCCGCCGCCGCCGACCGCGGACTGCGAGCCGAGCGCGTCGTGCACGAACTCGAAGGTGGTGCGGGTGTAGTAGTCCAGCCCGCGCACCAGCCGGGGGTCGTCCTCGTAGGCCACACCCGCCGCGGTCAGCAGTTCCCGGACCTGCTCGTGGTACTCCTTGCACGCCTCGCACAGGTGGTCCACGATCAGCGGCGCGCCGGTGAGTTGGCGCTGCACCGCCTCGCGCTTGTCGTCCAGCACCCGCAGCGGGTTGATCTCGATCCGCTTGCGGGTGTCGTCGTCGAGGTCGAGGCCGCGCAGGAAGTCCTGGAGCGCGGCGCGGTAGGCCGGGCGGCACTCCTTGTCGCCCAGCGAGTTGAGCAGCAGCCGGAAGTCGCGCAGGCCCAGCGAGCGGTACGCGTCGACGGCCAGGATCACCAGTTCGGCGTCCAGCGCCGGGTCCTCCGCGCCGATCGCCTCGGCGCCGACCTGGGAGAAGTGGCGGTAGCGGCCGGCCTGCGGGCGCTCGTAGCGGTAGTAGGAGCCGGAGTACCACAGCTTCACCGGCAGGTTGCCGGCCTTGTGCAGGTTGGCCTGGAGGGCGGCGCGCAGCACCGACGCGGTGCCCTCGGGGCGCAGTGCCAGCTCGGTGCCGCCCTTGGTGCTGAAGGCGTACATCTCCTTGGTGACGATGTCGGTGGACTCCCCGACACCGCGGGCGAACAGCTCGACGTGCTCGAAGCCGGGGGTCTCGACGTATCCGTAGCCGGCGCGGCGGGCCGGGGCGGCGATCGCCTCGCGCACCGCGAGGAAGGCCGCGGAGTCGGGCGGCAGGAGGTCGTAGGTGCCCTTGGGGGCCTGGAACGTGCTCACGGCAGTGACAGTCACAATCCTCGTCGTGGAGCCGGGTCGTCGCCGGTTCCGTGGCCGCCGGCCACCTTGCCCAGGAAGGGGTTGGTGGCGCGCTCGCGGCCGATGGTCGTCTGGGGGCCGTGCCCGGAGAGCACCACCGTCGAGTCGTCGAGCGGCAGGCACACGCGGGCCAGCGACTCGTACAGCTCGGCGGTGTCGCCACCGGGCAGGTCGGTGCGTCCGACGGAGCCGGCGAACAACAGGTCGCCCGAGAAGAACACCGACGGGATGTCGGCGGTCTCGGGCAGCCGGTAGGTCACCGACCCCTTGGTATGGCCGGGCGCATGCGCGACGCCGAACTCCAGACCGGCCAGCGCGAGGGTCTCGCCGTCGGTCAGCTCCCGAAGGTCGTCGGGCTCGCCGACGGTCAGGCCGGCCAGCAGCGGGGAGCCGACGGAGGCGCCGATCGCCGTCGCCGGGTCGCTGAGCATGTACCGGTCGGCGGGGTGCAGCCAGGCGGGCACGTCGTGCGCGCCGCAGACCGGCAGCACCGAGGCGACGTGGTCGACGTGGCCGTGGCTGAGGATGACCGCCACGGGCTTGAGCCGGTGCTTGGCGAGGACGTCCTGGACGCCCTGGGTCGCGTCGACCCCCGGGTCGATGATCACGCACTCCTCGCCTGCGGCGGGCGCGACCACGTAGCAGTTGGTGCCCCACGCCCCGGCGGGGAACCCGGCAATGAGCACGTTCGTCCTTCTGTCGTCCGCTGTGGGCTGCCCCCGAGCCTACCGGCGAGCGGGGCGCGGCTGCGAACCGGTTGCGAGGTGGTGCGCGGACTGGACGGCAGGTGCGGCGTGACGCGAAGATCTGCGGCACGTACATTCGCATACGGCAGCTTCGACACCGGCTGTGTCCCCTTCGATACAGCCGGCGCACAGGAAACATACAACGCAATGCGTCGGTGCGCGGCACGGACGGACAACCGACGCCCAGACAGACGACGGAGACGGCGAAGTGACCACCAAGGATCAGCGGCGGCGGCAGCTCGCCCGGGACAAGTTCGCGCGCCAGCAGCAGCGCCGGGTGAGCGCGCAGCGCAAGACGCGGGTGCGCAACTCGGTGATCGCCGTGGTGGTCGCCGTGGTCGTCGCCTCGCTCGGCGGGGCGTACGCGGCCGGCGCGTTCGACGGCAGCAGCAAGAAGAAGGACGACGCCGCCGCGACCAGTGCGACCGCGTCCGCCTCGGCGAGCCCCACCGTCTCCAAGGGCCCGGACCCGTGCGAGAAGGCGGCGGCGGGCAAGCCCGGCACCAAGCAGTGGAAGAAGGAGCCGGCGATGACCATCGACAAGTCGGCCGGCTACACCTTCGACCTGGCGACCACCTGCGGCGACATCTCGATCGCGCTGGAGACGGCGAAGGCCCCGCACACCGTCAACTCCTTCAAGTTCCTCGCCGACCAGGGCTACTTCGACCACACCAAGTGCCACCGGCTGACCACGACCGGCATCTACGTGCTCCAGTGCGGCGACCCGACCGGCCAGGGCTCGGGCGGCCCGGGCTACACCATCCCGGACGAGAACCTGACGGCGTTCGGCAAGGCCGACTCCTCCACCGGCTCGGTCACCTACCCGGCGGGCACCATCGCGATGGCCAACACCGGCCAGGCGCACACCGGCGGCAGCCAGTTCTTCCTGGTCTACAAGGACAGCCCGCTGCCGCCGAGCTACACGCCGTTCGGCACCGTCTCCAAGGCCGGCATGAAGGTCCTGGACAAGATCGCCGCCGACGGTGAGAGCACCGGTCAGGGCGACGGTGCGCCCAACGCGACCGTGGTGATCAACAAGGCGACGGTCAGCAAGTCCTGACCCGCGGCCGGGTGCCCGGGCTGCCCGCGGGCGGCCGGACCGAGTCCTGATCGGTATCCGAATTCGCGATTGAGCGCGTATCGGATGCGGACAGCCGGGGCGCCGGTCGCCTATGTTGGCCGTTGGAACCGGTCAGGGCGTGCGGCCCGGCCGGAGGGAAACTGTGGACGATGCCCGCCGGCGGTGACGCGGGTGGGCATCACATGAGGGAGGCGCTGTGAGCAGCGACCCGTGGGGCCGCGTCGACGAGACGGGGACCGTGTACGTGCGTACGGCCGACGGTGAGAAGGAGGTCGGTTCGTGGCAGGCGGGTTCCCCTGACGAGGCGCTCGCCTACTACGAGCGCAAGTACGAGGGGCTCGTCGTGGAGATCGGCCTCCTCGAACGGCGGGTGCAGACGACCGATCTGGCGCCCAAGGAGGCGCTGGCCGCGATCGAGCACCTGCGCACCTCGGTGACCGAGGCGCACGCGGTGGGCGACCTGGCGGCGCTGGGCACCCGGCTGGACGCGCTGGTGGCGCTCGTGGACACCCGGCGCGAGCAGCGCCGGGCGGAGCGGGCGAAGCAGGGCGAGGAGGCGAAGGCCGCCAAGGAGAAGCTGGTCGCCGAGGCCGAGGAGCTGGCCGCGAGCGAGCAGTGGCGCACCGCCGGTGAGCGGCTGCGGGCCCTGGTGGACACCTGGAAGGGTCTGCCGCGGCTGGACCGCAAGGCCGACGACGAGCTGTGGCACCGCTTCAGCCACGCCCGTTCGGTCTTCTCCAAGCGGCGCAAGGCGCACTTCGCGTCGCTGGACGCGCAGCGCGAGGAGGCCCGCCGCACCAAGGAGAAGCTGGTCACCGAGGCGCAGTCGCTGTCGGGCTCCACGGACTGGGGGCCGACCGCGGCCCGCTACCGCGAGTTGATGGCGGAGTGGAAGGCGGCCGGCCGCGCCCAGCGCGAAGCGGAGGACGACCTGTGGAACCGCTTCCGCGGTGCGCAGGACGTGTTCTTCGCCGCGCGTTCCGAGGTGTTCGCCGAGCGGGACTCCGAGCAGCGGGAGAACCTCGCGCGCAAGGAGGAGCTGGTCATCGAGGCGGAGAAGCTGCTGCCGGTGACCGACCTGAAGTCGGCGCGGGCGGCGTTCCGTTCGATCAACGAGCGGTGGGAGGCGATCGGCCATGTGCCGCGCGACGCCCGGCCGCGGATCGAGGGCCGGATGCACACCGTGGAGCGGGCGCTCCAGGAGTCCGAGGAAGCGGAGTGGCGGCGCACCAACCCGGAGGTCCGGGCGCGTGCGGCGGGTCTGACCGGCCAGTTGCAGGCCGCGGTCGACAAGCTGCGCGACCAGGTCGAGGCGGCGCGCGCCGCGGGCAACACCGCGAAGGCCGACAAGCTCCAGTCCGAACTGGACGGCCGGCAGGCGCTGTTGGACGCGGCCTTGAAGGGCATGGGCGAGTTCCGCTGAGCGGAGGCTGACGCCGGCATCCACCAGAGAAAGAGGTCCCCCGCGCCCGTGGCGCGGGGGACCTCTTCGTGTCCCGGGTGGCGGGCGGCCGTTCAGCGCTGCTGGCGGCCTGAGGTGACGCGGTAGACGTCGTAGACGCCCTCGACACCGCGGACCGCCTTGAGGACGTGGCCGAGGTGCTTGGGGTCGCCCATCTCGAAGGTGAAGCGGGAGATCGCGACGCGGTCGCGGGAGGTCTGCACCGCCGCGGACAGGATGTTGACGTGCTGGTCGGACAGTACCCGGGTGACGTCGGAGAGCAGCCGGGCCCGGTCCAGCGCCTCGACCTGGATCGCGACGAGGAAGACCGAGGACTGGGTGGGCGCCCACTCGACGTCGATCATCCGCTCGGGCTGCTGCGAGAGCGACTCGACGTTGACGCAGTCGGCGCGGTGCACCGACACGCCGTTGCCCCGGGTGATGAAGCCGATGATCGGGTCGCCCGGGACGGGGGTGCAGCAGCGGGAGAGCTTCACCCACACGTCGCTCTCGCCCTTGACGATGACGCCCGGGTCGGCGTTCTTCCGCCGCTTGGTGCGGCCCTGGGTGGGGGTGGTGATCTCGGCGATGTCCTCGGTGGCGCCGTCCTCCCCGCCGAGCGCGTCGACCAGCTTCTGCACCACGGACTGCGCGGTGATGTGGCCCTCGCCGATCGCCGCGTAGAGCGCCGAGATGTCGGGGTAGCGCATCTCGTGCGCGAGGGTGACCAGCGAGTCGCCGGTCAGCACCCGCTGGATCGGCAGGTTCTGCTTGCGCATCGCGCGGGCGATCGCTTCCTTGCCCTGCTCGACCGCCTCCTCGCGGCGCTCCTTGGAGAACCACGCGCGGATCTTGTTGCGGGCCCGGGGTGACTTGACGAAGCCCAGCCAGTCCTGGGACGGCCCGGCGCCGGACGCCTTGGAGGTGAACACCTCGACGGTGTCGCCGTTGTCGAGGGTCGACTCCAGGGGCACCAGGCGGCCGTTGACGCGGGCGCCGATGGTGCGGTGCCCGACCTCGGTGTGCACCGCGTAGGCGAAGTCGACCGGGGTAGCGCCGGCCGGCAGCGCTATCACGTCGCCCTTGGGCGTGAAGACGAAGACCTCGCTCTGCGACAGGTCGAAGCGCAGCGACTCCAGGAACTCCCCCGGGTCCTCCGTCTCCTTCTGCCAGTCCAGCAGCTGGCGCAGCCAGGCCATGTCGTTGACCGCGTCGTCCTTCTTGTCCGAACGCGGGCTGTCGGTGCGCACCTTGGAGGCGCCGGCCACCGCTTCCTGCTTGTACTTCCAGTGCGCGGCGATGCCGTACTCGGCGCGGCGGTGCATGTCGAAGGTGCGGATCTGCAACTCGACGGGCTTGCCGCTGGGGCCGATCACGGTGGTGTGCAGCGACTGGTACATGTTGAACTTCGGCATCGCGATGTAGTCCTTGAACCGGCCGGGGACCGGGTTCCATCGCGCGTGGATGGTGCCGAGCGCGGCGTAGCAGTCCCGGACGGTGTCGACGAGGACCCGGATGCCGACCAGGTCGTAGATCTCGGCGAAGTCCCGGCCGCGGACGATCATCTTCTGGTAGACGCTGTAGTAGTGCTTCGGGCGCCCGGTGACGGTGGCCTTGATCCGGGCCGCGCGCAGGTCCTGCTGGACCTGGTCGGTGACCACGGCCAGGTACTCGTCCCGCTTGGGGGCGCGTTCGGCGACGAGGCGGACGATCTCGTCGTACATCTTCGGGTAGAGGATCGCGAAGGCGAGGTCCTCCAGTTCCCACTTGATGGTGTTCATGCCCAGCCGGTGGGCGAGCGGGGCGTAGATCTCCAGCGTCTCGCGGGCCTTCTTCTCCTGCTTCTCCCGCTTGAGGTAGCGCATGGTGCGCATGTTGTGCAGCCGGTCGGCGAGCTTGATCACCAGGACCCGGGGGTCCTTGGCCATCGCGACGACCATCTTGCGCACCGTCTCGGCCTGCGCGGCCTCGCCGAACTTGACCTTGTCCAGCTTGGTGACGCCGTCGACGAGCAGGGCGACCTGGTCGCCGAAGTCGCGGCGCAGCTGGTCCAGGCCGTAGTCGGTGTCCTCGACGGTGTCGTGGAGCAGCCCGGCCATCAAGGTGGCGGGGTCCATGCCCAGCTCGGCGAGGATGGTGGTGACCGCCAGCGGGTGCGTGATGTAGGGGTCGCCGCTCTTGCGCTTCTGGCCGCGGTGCCAGCGCTCGGCGACCTGGTAGGCGGCCTCGATCTGCCGCAGCTGCGCGCTGTCGCCCTTGGGGTCGTTGCCGCGCACGACCCGCAGCAGGGGTTCGAGCACCGGGTTGTACGCGCTGGAGCGCTGCACGCCGAGGCGGGCGAGCCGGGCGCGGACCCGGCTGGAGGAGGCGCCGGGCCGGGTGGGGGCGACGCTGCCGGGGGTACGCACCGGCCGCAGGGCGGCGGGGGTGGGCGCGGGAGCGGGGGCCGGGCCGGACTTGGGCGCGAGCGTGGCGCCCTTGGCCTGGTCGGCGGCCTTGGCCTGGTCGGCGGCCTTGCCGGCGCCGCTGTCGGAGCTCGGGTGGGCCCCGGCGGGCGGGGGCGCGGACTCGGGGGTGGGAGCGGGCGCCGGCGCGCCGGTCGCAGGCGTGCCCCGGCGCCCGTCGGCCGGGCCCGTCCCCTGGGCGGTCCCGTCGGCGGCGTCGAGCGGCTGGGCCTGGTCTGGCAAGGGCACTCCTCACGCGGTCGAAGTCCCATGGTAACGAGCGGCGGCACCCGGCGGGCGCGCGGCGGAGCAAGGCGGCTCCGCCCGGCCCGGCCGGCGCACACGCACCGGCGTACGCCGGTCCGTACGCCGCGCCGGGCACGCCGTACGCCGGCGAAGCGCCTCAGGGGCGCCGTACGGGCCTGCGCGGCCCTGCGGCGGCCCGGGGGCGGCCGATCCGCTGCGGACCGCTCAGACCACGACGAGCGCGTCCAGCGGGACGTCCTTCAGGACCGGGGCGAGCCGCTCCCGGCCGCCGAGCGCGCCCAGCTCCAGCATGACCGCGACGCCGACGACGCTCGCGCCGGTGCGCGCGATCAGGTCGAGCGCGGCTTCGGCGGTGCCGCCGGTGGCGAGCACGTCGTCGATGACGATCACCCGGTCGCCGGGCCCGAAGGCGTCGGCGTGCACCTCGATCTCGGCGGTGCCGTACTCCAGCGCGTAGCCCTGCGCCAGCGTCGGTCCGGGCAGCTTGCCGGCCTTGCGGACCGGTACGAAGCCGAGCCGGGCGCGGGCGGCGGCGGGCGCGGCGAGGATGAAGCCCCGCGCCTCCAGGCCGACGATCTTGGTGGCCGCGTGGCGGGTGCACAGCTCCGCGAGCGCGTCGACCAGGGCGTTGAACGCCACCGGGTCGGCCAGCAGCGGGGTGATGTCCTTGAAGACCACCCCGGGCTGCGGGTAGTCCGCCACGTCGCGGATACGGGAGAGCAGCAGGTCCCGCAGCTCGGGGGAGGCGGCTTCCGTCGTCGTCATGATGCTTCTTTCGGTGCTCGGTGCTCGGTGCTCGGTGCGCGGTGCGCGCGGGCTCGGTGCGCGGGCGGGAAAACGCCCGCCGCCGCCCGGCGGGTACTCCCGGGCGGCGGCGGGCGAGGGCTCAGCGGCGCTTGCCGGAGGGGCGGCCGCGGCCGCGGCTGCCCCGGTTGGACGGCTGGCTGCGGTTCGGGCGGACCCCGGAGTCACTGCTGCCGGTGGCGCGCGGGCCGACGACCGCGGCCGCGGCGTCCTCCTCGCCGTCCTCGGGCTGCTCGTCCTCGGGCTCGTCGGCCGCGGACTCGCCCGCGGCGGCCCGGGCCTTCGCCTTCGCCGCGTCGGACGCGCGCTTGGCGAGCACCCGCTTGCGCAGCGACTTCATCTGCGGGTCGCGCTCCTTCAGCTCCGCCACGATCGGGGTCGCGATGAAGATCGAGGAGTACGCGCCCGCGGTGAGGCCGACGAACAGCGCGAGCGCGATGTCGTTGAGCATGCCGGCGCCGAGGATGCCGCCACCGATGAACAGCAGCGCGGCGACCGGCAGCAGCGCGACCACCGTGGTGTTGATCGACCGCACCAGGGTGCTGTTGAGGCTGCGGTTGGCGACCTCGCTGTAGGTGGAGGTGTTCTTCTTGGTGATGTCCTTGCTGGCTTCCTTCAGCCCGTCGAACACCACGACCGTGTCGTAGAGCGAGTAACCGAGGATGGTCAGCAGGCCGATCACGGTGCCGGGCGAGACCTCGAAGCCGACGATCGCGTAGACGCCGACGGTGATGGTGAGGTCGTGCAGCAGGGCGACGAGGGCGGCCAGCGCCATGCGCCACTCGAAGGCGATGGCGAGGTAGATGACCACCAGCACCAGGAAGATGATCAGGCCTTCCAGTGCCTTGTGGGTGATCTCCTTGCCCCAGCTCGGGCCGACGATCTCGGCGTCGATCTTCGACGCCGGGATCTTCAGGTCCGCGGCGATCTCCTTCTGGACCTTCTTCGACTGGTCGGTGGAGAGGCCGGCCACCTGGATGCGCATGCTGCCGTTGCCGAGCTTCTGCACGGTCGCGTCGCGGCCGTCGGTGTCCCCGGAGATCTTGTTCTGCACGTCGGAGACGGACAGGGACGTCTTCGGGGTGTTGAAGACCGCGCCGCCGGAGAAGTCGATGCTCTCCTTGAGCCCGTTCACCACCAGGCCGATGATCGCGACGATCGTGACCAGGATGGAGATCGAGTACCAGATCTTCCGCTTGCCGACGAAGTCGTAGCTGACCTCGCCCCGGTGCAGCCGGTGACCGAGAGTGCCGAGCTTGGACATCAGGCTTCCTTCGTCTCGGAGGACTGGCGGCGGATACGGCGCAGCGGTGCCTTGACCCCGAGGCTCTCCGGGTTGAGGCCGGACCACTTGTGGCCCTTGGCGTAGAAGGCGCGGCGGGCGAGGATCGTCATCAGCGGCTTGGTGAACAGGAAGACCACGGCGACGTCGAGCAGGGTGGTCAGGCCGAGCGTGAACGCGAAGCCCCGGACCTTGCCGACGGACACGACGTAGAGCACCGCGGCGGCGAGGAAGGACACGAAGTCCGACACCAGGATGGTGCGCCGGGCGCGCGGCCAGCCGCGGGCCACCGCGGGTTGCAGTGTCCTGCCGTCGCGCAGCTCGTCCCTGATCCGTTCGAAGAAGACGATGAACGAGTCGGCGGTGATACCGATCGCGACGATGGCACCGCACACCGCGGGCAGGTTCAGCGCGAATCCGACCGCCTCACCCAGCAGGCACATGATCGTGTAGGTCAGTGCGGCGGAGACGACCAGGCTGAGCACGGCGACGAAGCTCAGGCCGCGGTAGTAGGCCAGCAGGTAGATGACCACGAGGGCGAGGCCGACGGCGCCGGCGATCATGCCGCCGCGCAGCTGCTCGCCGCCGAGCGCGGCGGAGACGGTGGTCTTGTCGGAGATGTTGAAGGCCAGCGGCAGTGAGCCGTACTTCAGCACGTTCGCCAGGTCGGTGGCGGACTGCTGGGTGAAGCTGCCGGAGATCTGCGCGGTGCCGCCGGACAGGGTCGAGGACACCGAGGGGGCCGACACCACGTTGCCGTCGAGGTCGATGGCGAACTGGTTGTTCGGCGAGGACTGCGCCGCGAGGTTCTTGGTGACGCTGGTGAACTGCGAGGAGCCCTTGGAGTCGAAGCTGAGGTTGACCACCCAGCCGTTGCCGCTCTGGGTGTCGAAGACCGCGTTGGCGCTGGTGACGTGCTTGCCGTCGATCTGGGACGGGCCGAGCAGGTACTTCACCCACTGCTTGTCGATCTGGCCGCAGGCGATCACGTTGTCGGTGGGCTTGGTGCCCTCGCTGGCCTTGGCGCGCTGGGCGGGCTTGGTGCAGTCCAGCGCCTCGTACTTGGCCTGGAGCGCGGCCGAGACGCCGGAGGTGGCGTCGGTGGTGCTGGTGCTGGTGCCGCTGGTGTCGGTCGTGCCGTCCGAGGCGCTGCTCGACGCCGTGGCGGTGGCCTGCGGGGTCGGGGCCTTGTCCGTGCCGGACTTCAGGGCGTCGGTGACCGCGCGGCCCTGGCTGCTGGTGGACGAGGGGGTCGCGGTGGACTTGCCGGTGCTGGAGGCCGTCGCGCTCGAGGTGGCCTTCGGGCTGGCGGTGCTGGACGACTTGCTGGTGGCGGAGCCGGTGGGCGTGGGCGTCGGCGTCGTCGTCGCGGTCGGCGAACCGTCGCCGTCGGCGAGGACCTGCCGGAAGTACAGCTGGGCGGTGGTGCCGACCTGCTGCTCGGCCTGGTCGGCGTTGGTGCTCTTGGGGATGTCGACGATGATGTTGTCGTTCCCCTGGGTCTGCACCTCCGCCTCGGAGACGCCCAGGCCGTTGACGCGGTTGTTGATGATGTTGACCGCGGTGTTCATGTTCGCCTTGGTGACGGCCTTGCCCTGGTCGGGCTTGGCGGTCAGCGTGATCTCCACGCCGCCGGCGAGGTCGATGCCGAGCCGCGGGGTCTTGTGGCCGGAGAGGAAGATCCCCCCGGTCAGCGCCACCAGGGCGATGAGGATCACGGCCAGAGCGCGCCCGGGGTACCCCTGGCTCCCCGAGGACCTACGGCCCTTTTTGGCTGCTGCCACCTTGTTGTCTCTCCCTGTCCTACCGCCCCCGGGCATGCGGGCCCGGGGGCGGCCACGAGTGGATGAAGCAGGACGCTTACTTCGCGGCGGAGCCGTTCGGCTCCTTGGCGGCCCCGTCCTCGGCGGCGGGCGCGTCCGTCGACGACGGGGCCGCGGCCTCCTCGGACTTGTCGAGGCTGACCTGCTCCTCGCCGCCCTCGGCGGCGTCCGCGTCCGTCGCACCGTCGGCCGGCGCGGCGTCCCCCGCGGCCGCGTCGGCGTCGCTCACGGCGTCGTCGTCGAGCCCCGCGGGCTCCTCGGGCTCGATGCCGTGCACGATCCGGTTGAACTCCTCCTCGGAGAGCACCGTGCCGATGGCGGACTTGGTGAAGTGCGCGTGGACACCGTCGGTGATCTCCAGCAGGACGGTCTCCTCGTTCACCTCCTTCACCACGGCGTACATGCCACCGATGGTGCGCACGCCGGTGCCCGGCTCCATCTTGTTGCGCATCTCCAACGCCTGGCGCTGCTTGGTCTTCTGCGACCGGGTCATCATGAACATGACGCCGATGATCAGGATCAGGGGGAGGAGAATTCCGATGCTCACGGTGTGGACATTCCTTCGCACGGCCAACGTGGGGGATGGCCTGGATTTCGGGATGTGGGTGCCGATCCAGAGGAAGGGCGTCGGCGGAGTCTAAGCGCTGGCTCGCCGATGGAACAACGCCCAGCATTGCATGGGGGTTCCTGATCGTAGGAGTCTAGCGGAGGTCAGGGACCGAACAGGCCGGTCTGTCCGGTTCCGCCCTGACTCGTCCCCCCGCCCTGCTGGGGCGGTACGAGGCCCAGGTGGGACCAGGCCGCGGGGGTCGCCACCCGCCCCCTGGGGGTGCGGGCGAGCAGTCCCTCGCGGACCAGGAAGGGCTCCGCGACCTCCTCGACGGTCTCCCGCTCCTCCCCCACCGCGACCGCGAGCGTGGACAGGCCGACCGGGCCGCCGCCGAAGAGCTTCAGCAGCGCGTGCAGCACCGCCCGGTCCAGCCGGTCCAGGCCGCGGCCGTCGACCTCGTAGACCTCCAGGGCCCGGGCGGCGACCTCGCGGCTGACCACGCCGTCGGCCCGTACCTGTGCGTAGTCGCGGACCCGGCGCAGCAGCCGGTTGGCGATCCGGGGGGTGCCGCGGGAGCGGCCGGCGATCTCGGCGGCGCCGTCGGTGTCGATCGCCACGTCCAGCAGGCCGGCCGAGCGCTGGATGACCCGCTCCAGTTCGGCGGGGGCGTAGAACTCCATGTGGCCGGTGAAGCCGAACCGGTCGCGCAGCGGCGGCGGCAGCAGCCCGGCCCGGGTGGTGGCGCCGACCAGGGTGAAGGGCGGCAGCTCCAGCGGGATCGCGGTCGCGCCGGGCCCCTTGCCGACGATCACGTCGACCCGGAAGTCCTCCATCGCCATGTAGAGCATCTCCTCGGCGGGCCGGGACATCCGGTGGATCTCGTCGAGGAAGAGCACCTCGCCCTCGGTGAGCGAGGAGAGGATCGCGGCGAGGTCGCCGGCGTGCTGGATGGCCGGGCCCGAGGTGATCCGGATCGGCGCGGACATCTCGGCGGCGATGATCATCGAAAGAGTGGTCTTGCCGAGCCCGGGTGCACCCGACAGGAGTACGTGGTCGGCGGTGGCACCGCGCTGGCGGGCGGCCTTGAGCACCAGGTCGAGCTGCTGGCGGACCCGCTCCTGGCCGATGAACTCGTCGAGCTCCTTGGGCCGCAGCGCCGCCTCGACCGCCTGGTCGTCGTGGTCGGCGGCCGACCCGACCAGCCGGTCGGGTGTGTCGGCGGGGGCGTCGTCCCAGTTCATGGCAGGTCTCTCGGGTCGGGCGGTCGGCAGGCGGTCGGGGTTCGCGGCCGGTCTCGGGTCGGTCAGGGTGCGGATCGGTCAGGGTGCGGGTCGGGCGGGGCGTGGGGGCGGCAGGCGGGTCGGGGTGCGGTCAGCGGGTGCGGTTGAGGGTCTGGAGGGCCGCGCGCAGCAGTGTGCCGACGTTCGGCTCGGCGGCGGCCTCGGCCTGCGGGGTGACCGCGGTCACCGCCTCCTCCGCCTCGCGCGGCGCGTAGCCGAGCCCGACGAGCGCGGTGAGCAGCTGCTCGGACCAGGACGGCGGGGCGGCCGCGCGGGCCGCGCTCCCGGCCGCCGGGGCGCCCGCGGCGCCCACCGGCGCCCCCAGCCGGTCCTTGAGCTCCAGCAGCAGCCGCTGGGCACCCTTCTTGCCGATGCCGGGCACGGCGGTCAGCGCCTTCTCGTCCCCAGCCGCGACAGCGGCGCGCAGGGCGTCGGGGCTGTGCACGGCGAGCATGGTCTGCGCCAGCCGGGGGCCGACCCCGCTGACGGTCTGGAGCAGCTCGAAGACCTGCCGCTCGTCGTCGTCGGCGAAGCCGTAGAGCGTCAGGGAGTCCTCGCGGACCACCAGCGAGGTCGCCAGCCGGGCGGGCTCGCCGAGCCGCAGCGCGGACAGGGTGCCGGGCGCGCACTGGACCGCCATGCCGATCCCGCCGACCTCGATGACCGCGGAGTCCGGGGCGAGTGCGGCCACCGGGCCGCTGACGAAGGCGATCACGCGGTGGGCTCCTGGCTGCTGGGTGCGGAAGGCACGGGGTGTACGGGTGCGGCGGGCGGTCGGACGGCGGCGCGGTGGGCCGCGGCGGCCTGCTGGAGGCGGTTCCCGGCCACGGCCCGCTGGAGGCGGTTGGTGGCCGGGGAGCGCCAGATGTGGCAGATGGCGAGCGCGAGGGCGTCGGCGGCGTCGGCGGGCTTGGGCGGGGCGTCCAGCCGCAGCAGCCGGGTCACCATGGCGCCGACCTGCTCCTTGCCGGCCCGGCCGCTGCCGGTGACGGCCGCCTTGACCTCGCTGGGGGTGTGCAGGTGCACCGGCAGGCCGCGCCGGGAGGCGCACAGGATGGCGACCGCGCTGGCCTGGGCGGTGCCCATCACGGTGCGGACGTTGTGCTGGCTGAAGACGCGCTCGACGGCGACGGCCTCGGGGCGGTGCTCGTCGAGCCACTCCTCCAGGCCGCGTTCGATCAGCACCAGCCGGTGGCCGATCTCCGCGTCGGACGGGGTGCGGATCACCCCGACGCCGGCCATCGCCAGCGCCCGGCCGGGCACGCCGTCGACCACACCGACACCGCACCGGGTCAGCCCCGGGTCCACGCCGAGCACCCGCATGCCGCCCCTTCCCGCGCGTCCGCCGCTGTCGGCGGTCGTTCGCCAACCTGTTCGTGCAGGTTAGCGGTTGGCACCGACAAACAGCGGAGGGGCCGGCGGGGTGTGTCCCCGCCGGCCCCTCCCTGACGTCGCGTCAGGCGCCGCGTCAGGCGTCGACCTTCTCCATGACCTCGTCCGAGACGTCGAAGTTGGCGAAGACGTTCTGCACGTCGTCGCTGTCCTCCAGCGCGTCGATCAGCTTGAAGATCCGGCGGGCCCCGTCCTCGTCCAGCTCGACCTGCATGGTGGGCAGGAAGTTGGCGTCGGCGGAGTCGTAGTCGATCCCGGCCTCCTGGAGGGCCTTGCGGACCGGCACCAGGTCGGTGGCCTCGCTGATCACCTCGAAGGACTCACCGAGGTCGTTGACCTCCTCGGCGCCGGCGTCCAGCACCGCGCCGAGCACGTCGTCCTCGCCCAGCTCGCCCTTGGGGACGATCACCACGCCCTTGCGGTTGAACAGGTAGGACACCGAGCCCGGGTCGGCCATCGAGCCGCCGTTGCGGGTCATCGCCACCCGCACGTCGGACGCGGCGCGGTTGCGGTTGTCGGTCAGGCACTCGATGAGGACGGCGACGCCGTTCGGCCCGTAGCCCTCGTACATGATCGTCTGGTAGTCGGCGCCGCCGGCCTCCAGGCCCGCGCCGCGCTTGACCGCGCTGTCGATGTTCTTGTTCGGTACCGAGCTCTTCTTCGCCTTCTGGATGGCGTCGAAGAGCGTCGGGTTGCCGTCCGGGTCGGCCCCGCCGGTCCGGGCCGCGACCTCGATGTTCTTGATCAGCTTCGCGAAGAGCTTGCCGCGCTTGGCATCGATCACGGCCTTCTTGTGCTTCGTCGTAGCCCATTTAGAGTGGCCGGACATCCGACAGTCTCCTTCGCGTCACCAGTACTGTTCTTCGTCGCGCGCCCGATCCTACCGGGATACGGTCAGCTCCCCGCGCGCACGGCGGACACGAAGAGTTCATGCACCCGGTGGTCGCCGGTCAGCTCCGGGTGGAAGGACGTGGCCAGCACGTTCCCCTGCCGCACCGCGACGATGTGGCCGCCGTACTCGGCGAGCACCTCGGTGTCCGCGCCGACCGACTCCACCCACGGCGCGCGGATGAAGACGCCCTCGACCGGTCCGCCGGGCACGCCCCGCACGTCGACGAACGCCTCGAAGGACTCGTTCTGCCGGCCGAAGGCGTTGCGGCGCACGATCATGTCGATGCCGCCGAACGTCTCCTGCCCGGACCTGGGGTCCAGGATCTTGTCGGCGAGCATGATCAGCCCGGCGCAGGTGCCGTAGACCGGCAGTCCGCCGCGGATCGCGTCCCGCAGCGGCTCGGTGAGCCCGAAGAGCGCGGCGAGCTTGGAGATGGTGGTGGACTCGCCGCCGGGTATCACCAGGCCGTCCAGCCCGGCCAGTTCCTCCGGGCGCCGGACCGCCGTGGCCGCGGCGTCCGCCGCGGCCAGGGCCGCCAGGTGCTCCCGGACGTCGCCCTGGAGGGCCAGGACGCCGATGGTGGGAGAGCTCGTCATCGTCGCCTTACCAGCCGCGGTTCGCGTAGTGCTCGGACTCCGGCAGCGTGTCGATGTTGATGCCGACCATCGCCTCGCCGAGGTTGCGGGAGGAGTCCGCGATGACCTTCGGGTCGTCGAAGAAGGTGGTGGCGCGGACGATGGCCGCGGCGCGCTTGGCCGGGTCGCCGGACTTGAAGATGCCCGAGCCCACGAAGACGCCCTCGGCGCCGAGCTGGCGCATCAGCGCCGCGTCGGCGGGGGTGGCCACACCGCCGGCGGAGAACAGCACGACCGGCAGCTTGCCCAGCTCGGCGACCTCGCGGACCAGCTCGTAGGGCGCGCGCAGCTCCTTGGCGGCGGCGAACAGCTCGTTGTGGTCCAGGCCGCGCAGCCGGGATATCTCGCCCTTGATCTGCCGCAGGTGGCGGACGGCCTCGACGACGTTGCCGGTGCCGGCCTCGCCCTTGGAGCGGATCATCGCCGCGCCCTCGGCGATCCGGCGCAGCGCCTCACCGAGGTTGGTGGCGCCGCACACGAACGGGGTGGTGAACGCCCACTTGTCGGAGTGGTTGACCTCGTCGGCCGGGGTGAGCACCTCCGACTCGTCGATGTAGTCCACGCCGAGCGACTGGAGCACCTGGGCCTCGACGAAGTGGCCGATCCGGGACTTGGCCATCACCGGGATCGACACGGCGCTGATGATGCCGTCGATCATGTCCGGGTCCGACATGCGGGCCACGCCGCCGTCCTTGCGGATGTCGGCGGGCACCCGCTCCAGCGCCATGACGGCGACCGCGCCGGCGTCCTCGGCGATCCGCGCCTGCTCGGGCGTGACGACGTCCATGATCACACCGCCCTTGAGCTGCTCGGCCATGCCGCGCTTGACGCGCGCGGTGCCGGTCTCGGGGGACGCTGCGGAGGACGGGGAAGCGGTGGACAAGGTGACCTCACTCCAGGCTGTGGATGGCTTGTGCATCCATCGTCCGGCGGCGCGTGGACCACCGAAAAGGGCCAATTCGGCGCAGGTGGCTCCCGCGGATGCTCCTATGCGGTGGTGGCGCCCTCCGCGGTGAGCAGGACCGGCGGCTCGTCGTCCATCTCGAAAGCGAGCGGGAACGGGGCGTGGCCGGCCAGTCGCAGCCAGCGCACCACGCGGTGGCGGCGCAGGGCGCGCGCGGCGCGCACCGCGTCGTTGTGGAAGCGCCGGGCCATCGGCACGCGGCGCACCGAGCGGGTCAGCTCGCCGACCGCCTCGGCGCCCCCGGGCGCCGCCTCGACCGCCGCGAGCGTGTCCGGCTCGGCGAACACCGCGCGCAGCGCCTGGCTCAGCTCGCTCTCGGCGACCTCCCGCCCGTCCGGCTCAGCCTGGCGGGCGGCGTGCGCGGCCTCGTACAGCACGATGGAGGCGGCCGGGTCCAGGACGCCCGCGGTCGCCAGTTCCTGGGCGACCGAGGCGCGGCGCAGCAGTTGCGCGTCGAGCGCGGCGCGCGCCGCGTCGATCCTGGCGTGCAGGCGGTCCAGGCGACCCGCGGTCCAGCTGAGGTAGAGCCCGAGCAGGATCAGTGCGGCTACGACGCAAATCACGGTGGTCACCGCGGCACCCTATTCCCCCGGGTGGCCGCGATCCGCCGCGACGGCGCCGTGCGGCGGGCGGTCAGGTGGCGGGGAAGCCCGGGCGGTCGGGGTGGACGGACTCCGTGCCGACCGTGACCGTTTCGTAGACCGAGAGGATCTCCGCGGCGACCACGGACCAGTCGAAGCGCCGTACGTGCGCCGAGGCGCGGCCGCGCAGCTCTTCGCGGCGGGCGTCGTCCCCGAGGAGGCGTACCGCGGCGTCCGCCAGCGCGGCGGCGTCGCCGTTGGGGAACAGTTCGCCCGCGCTGCCCTGTCCGAGCACCTGCGCGAAGGCGTCGAGGTCGGTGGCGAGGACCACCGCGCCCGCGGACATCGCCTCGACGAGGATGATCCCGAAGCTCTCGCCGCCGAGGTTGGGCGCCACGTACAGGTCGACGCTGCGCAGCAGCCGCGCCTTGTCCTCGTCGCTGACCATCCCCAGGAACTCGACGTGGCCGTGGAGTTCGGGCGGCAGCGGCTCCAGGGCCTCGCGCTGGTCGCCGCGCCCGGCCACCAGGAGGCGGGCGCCGGGGCGGCGCTCGATGATCCCGGGCAGCGCCCGCATCAGGACCTGGAGCCCCTTGCGGGGCTCGTCGATCCGCCCGATGAACCCGATGGTGTCGCCCTGCCAGTCGGGCCGGGGCCGCGCGGCGGCGAAGAAGCCGACGTCGACGCCGTTGGGGATGACGACCGCGTCGCCGCCGAGGTGCTCGACCAGGGTGCGGCGGGCGTACTCGCTGACCGCGATCCGCGCGCTGATCTTCTCCAGCGCGGGCTGGAGGATCGGGTAGGCCGCGATCATGGCCCGCGAGCGGGGGTTGGAGGTGTGGAAGGTCGCCACGATCGGGCCGCGGGCGGCCCAGCAGGCGAGCAGCCCGAGCGAGGGCGAGGTGGGTTCGTGGATGTGGATGACGTCGAACCCGCCGTCGTGCAGCCAGCGCCGGACCCGTGCGGCCGACAGGAAGCCGAAGTTCAGCCGCGCCACGGAGCCGTTGTACGGCACGGGCACCGCGCGGCCGGCGGAGACCGCGTACGGGGGCAGCGGCGTCTCGTCATCGGCCGGGGCCAGCACGGACACGTGGTGCCCGAGCGTGATCAGGTGCTCGGCGAGGTCGCGGATGTGGAACTGGACGCCGCCTGGGACGTCCCAGGAGTACGGGCAGACGATCCCGATCCTCAAGGCCGCTCCGTCCCGGGGCTCTCGTCCGGCGCGGCGACTGCCGGGTCGGTGGCGGTGGCCGCGGCCGTCTCGACGGTGACCGTCCCGGCAGCGGGCTCGGCAGCGGGTTCGGCGGCGGCGCGCTGCGGCAGGTCGCTCAGCCAGAGCCGTTGCAGCATGTGCCAGTCCTGGGGGTGCTCGGCGATCCCGGACTCGTAGGTGTTCGCCAGCACCTGGGTCATCACCGCGGTGCGGCTCGCCCGGTCGCCGTCGGCCGGGACCTCGACCGGCGGGTGCACCCTGCCCTGCATGACCGGCGACTGGTCGTACCAGAGGGTGACCGGCAGCAGCAGCGCGCCGGTCTGCTGGGCGAGCATCGCCGGCCCGGCGGGCATCCGGGTCTTCTCGCCGAAGAAGTCGACCTCGACCCCGCTCTTGGACAGGTCCCGGTCGGCGACGAGGCAGACCAGGCCGCCCGCGCGCAGCCGCCGCGCGAGGGTGCCGAACGCGGCGCCGCCGGTGTGCGGCAGGACCTCCATGCCCAGGCCCTCGCGGTAGGCGACGAACCGGTCGTAGAGGGTCTCGGGCTTGAGCCGTTCGGCGACGGTGGTGAACGGGGTCTCCAGCTTGGTGGTGACCCAGGCGCCGGCGAGGTCGTAGTTGCCCATGTGCGGCAGGGCGAGGATGACTCCGCGCCCGGCGGCGAGCCCGTCGGTGAGCCAGTGCACGTCCTGCGGGGCGAAGCCGGTGCGGATGCGGTCCTTGCTCCAGGCCGGCAGCCGGAAGGACTCCATCCAGTACCGCAGGTAGGAGCGCATGCCCTGGCGGGACAGCGCGCGCAGCCGCTCCGGGCCGGCGCCGGGCACCACGCGGGCGAGGTTCGCCTCCAGCCGCTGCACGCCCTTGCCGCGCTGCCGCCACGCGGCGTCGGCGACGGTCCGGCCGAGCGCGCGTGCCGCCGGCTCCGGCAGGGTCTTCACCGCGCTCCAGCCGAGCCCGTACAGGCCGTCGGTGAGGCGCTCCTTCACACGCTGCTCCCCTGGCTGACCGCCCGCTTCTCCGCCTCGGCGGCGTCGGCCTCCGCGGCCTCGCGGTGCACGGTGACGACCCGCTGGATCAGCGTGACCAGGCTGCCGACGGCGACGACCCACAGGGCGATCGGCAGCACCCACTGGATGCCGGGCACCCCGAAGGTGCGGTGGAAGCCGGCGAAGCCGCACAGCACCAGGGTGATGACGAGCCGCTCGGAGCGCTCGACCAGGCCGTTGACCGCGACCTTCAGGCCGATCGCCTCGCCGCGCGCCTTGGTGTAGGAGACCACCTGGCCGCTGGCGAGGCAGAAGATGGTGACCGCGCACAGCACGAGGTTGTCGCCGCCGCCGGCGTACCAGAGCGCCAGGCCGCCGAAGACGGCGCCGTCGGCGACCCGGTCCAGGGTGGAGTCCAGGAACGCGCCCCAGCGGCTGGAGCGGCCCGCCTGGCGGGCCATGTTGCCGTCGACCAGGTCCGAGAAGACGAACAGGGTGATGACGACGGTGCCCCAGAAGAACTCGCCCCTGGGGTAGAAGGCCAGTGCGCCGGCGACGACACCCGCGGTGCCGATCAGGGTCACCGTGTCCGGCGACACCCCCTTGCGCAGGAGGAATCCGGCGAACGGCGTGAGAACACGCGTGAAGAACGCACGCGCGTACTTGTTCAGCATGGCCTTCCCGACAGGTCGGTGGAGTTCGGAACGGGGACGGGCTGCTCGACAGTCCCCGCACGCGGCGGCCAAAACGGCCGCCGGATGGCCCATCGTAGCCAGACAGGTCCCCTGGTGCCCGGACGGGCGTACCGTCGAAGGGGAACTGTACGCACCCGCGGAGTGAACCTCGGGAGGCGGGACGCATGAGCGGTGGCGGTAGGAAGGACGCGGCACCTGGGGCCGCGGGAGGCGTAGCGGCGGCGGCTCCCGGCGGGAGCCGCCCGCGGCAGGTGCGCAATGTGGTGCTGGTCGGCCACAGCGGCGCGGGCAAGACCACCCTGGTGGAGGCGCTGGCCCTGGCGACGGGGGCGGTCGGCCGGGCCGGGCGGGTGGAGGACGGCGGGTCGCTCTCCGACCACGACGAGATCGAGCAGCGCCGGCAGCGCTCCGTCCAGCTCTCCCTGGTGCCGGTGGAGTGGGAGGGGGTCCGGATCAACGTCCTGGACACCCCCGGGTACGCCGACTTCGTCGGGGAGCTGAGGGCCGGTCTGCGAGCGGCGGACGCGGCCCTCTTCGTCGTCTCGGCGGCGCAGGACGGCGAGGGCGTCGGCGGCGCGACCCGGATGGTGTGGGAGGAGTGCGCCGCGGTCGGCATGCCGCGCGCGGTGGTGGTCACGCACCTGGAGTCGGCGCGGGCCGGGTTCGAGGAGACCGCCGCGCGGTGCGCGAGCGAGCTGGGCGGCGACGACCCGGACGCGCTGCTGCCGCTGTACCTGCCGGTGCACGGCCCGGCGGGCCCCGACGGGCACGCCCCGGTCACCGGCCTGGCCGGGCTGCTGACCGGCCGCGTCCACGACTACTCCGGCGGCGAGCGGGTCGAGGCCGACCCGGACCCGGCGCAGGCCGAGCGGATGGCGCGGGCCCGCGACCGGCTGATCGAGGGGATCATCGCCGAGAGCGAGGACGAGACGCTGATGGACCGCTACCTCGGCGGTGAGGACATCGACGTCGGCACCCTGATCGCCGACTTGGAGCGGGCAGTGGCCCGCGGCACCTTCCACCCGGTGCTGGCCGCCGCGCCCGCCGCCGGCGGCGCCCGGCAGGGCCTGGGCACCGTGGAACTCCTCGACCTGGTCACCCGGGGCTTCCCCACCCCGCCGGAGCGCGCCGTCCCGCCGGTCACCGACCCGGCCGGCCGCCCCCGCCCGCCGCTGGCCTGCGACCCGGACGGGCCGCTGGCCGCCGAGGTGGTCAAGACGACCTCCGACCCGTACGTGGGCCGGCTCAGCCTGGTGCGGGTCTTCTCCGGCACGCTGCGGCCCGACGCGGCCGTGCACGTCTCCGGGCACGGCCTGGGCGACCGCGGCCATGAGGACCACGACGTGGACGAGCGGGTGGGCGCGCTGTCGTCGCCGTTCGGGCGGCAGCAGCGCCCGGTGCCGTCGGCGGCCGCCGGCGACCTGGTGTGCGTGGCGCGGCTGACGCGGGCGGAGACCGGGGACACGCTCTCCGACCCGGACGACCCGCTGCTGATGGCGCCCTGGCGGCTGCCCGACCCGCTGCTGCCGGTGGCGATCGAGGCGCACGCCGACTCCGACGAGGACAAGCTCTCCCAGGGGCTGGCCCGGCTGGTCGCGGAGGACCCGACGATGCGGCTGGAGCAGAACCCGGACACCCACCAGGTGGTGCTGTGGTGCATGGGCGAGGCGCACGCCGAGGTGGCGTTGGAGCGGCTGCGCGGCCACTACGGGGTGCGGGTGGACGCGGTGGCGCACCGGGTGCCGCTGCGGGAGACCTTCGGGCGGGCCGCCAGTGCCCGCGGCCGGCACGTCAAGCAGTCCGGCGGGCACGGCCAGTTCGCGATCTGCGAGATCGAGGTGGAGCCGCTGCCGGTGGGTTCGGGGCTGGAGTTCGTCGACAAGGTGGTGGGCGGGGCGGTGCCGCGCCAGTTCGTGCCGTCGGTGGAGAAGGGCGTCCGCGCGCAGGCCGAGCGCGGGGTCACCGCCGGCTTCCCGCTGGTCGACGTGCGGGTCACGCTCTTCGACGGCAAGGCGCACTCGGTGGACTCCTCCGACGCCGCCTTCCAGACCGCGGGCGCGCTGGCGCTGCGCGAGGCCGCCGCCGGGTGCCCGATCCAGCTGCTGGAACCGGTCGACGAGGTCGGGGTGTCGGTGCCGGACGCCTACGTGGGTCCGGTGATGGGCGACCTGTCCGCGCGGCGCGGCCGCGTGCTGGGCTCCGAACCGGACGGTACGGGGCGGTCGTTGGTGCGTGCGGAGGTGCCCGAGATCGAGATCGGCCGGTACGCGGTGGAGCTGCGCTCGCTGTCGCACGGCACCGGCCGGTTCAGCCGCCACTACGCCCGCCATGAGCCGATGCCAGCGCAACTCGCGGCGAAAATGCACCACTTGGACCAGCCGGAACAGCAGACGGCGCGCGCGAGGTGACGCCCCGCCGGTAATGTGGTGACTGCTCCGAACGTGTGATGCGGCCTGTTACGGGGAATGGGCCGGTCGGAGCCGGTTGGCGCGCAGGGTGCGGTCGGATGGCGAGTGGGGGCTGCGGTGACAGACGGGTTCGACTTCAGCCCGGGGGCGCAGGTCCCGCTCCTGGGCACCGATGGCGAGACCGCGGCGACCCAGGCGCTCGCCTCGGCGGCGTACCGGGACTCCTCGATGGCGGCCCTGATCGAGATCAGCGACGGCGCGAAGGTGACGCCGCCGCGGCTGTCGCTGTTCGAACCGAACCTCGGTGAGGCCTTCGCCCGGGCCGTGCAGGTCAGGATGCTCGGCGCCGCGCGCGGCGAACTGGTCCAGTCCTTCGGCATCGAGCCGCAGACCGTCGTCGAGCACTGCCTCGCGGCCAGCCGGATCAGGCAGGAGCGCGACGACAAGCTCAGCATCGTGATGGGCGTGTGCGGGGTGCTGTTCCTGCCCGGCACCCTGCTGTGGCTGGGCGCGTTCCAGCTGCGCAGGTCGCTGGCCGCTCTGAAGGCGAAGGGCAAGCGGGCCGGCGCGCTGGGCGGCGCGGTGCTCGCGGTCGCCGCGCTGCTGGCCGTGCTGCTGGCGATCAGGCCGCCGCTCAGCGGGTTCTGGCAGCAGTACCTCCGCGTGATGATGATCGTGCCGGTGATCGGCTGGTTCCTCGCCCGCCGGATGTGCGAGCGCACCGCGAAGGACCTGCGGGCCCGCTGGGGCGACCTGGCCGGCGGCTCCGGGGTCGGTGCGAAGATCCCCGAGGCGGTGCCGCGCAACCCCAACCAGCTGCGGGCGGAGTCGCTGCGGCAGAGCCTGGCGAAGCTGTCCGCCGAGCAGAACAGCAACGTGGTCTTCTACGCCGGCCCCAAGGGGATACTCGGCATGGGCACCCGCTGGTGCAACTGGCAGATGGCCGAGGAGCTGGTCCCCCGCGAGGACATGAAGGAGATCAACCCGTTCCGCAGCTGGGACGTGGTGCGGGCGATCCACGACCGGCTGCGGATGCTGGAGCGCGGCCCCCTGCACACCGGCGGCTTCCCGAAGCCGTCGATACGGCACTGGGTGGTGGCGCCGATCAGCGCGGGCGCCGGCAGCATCTCCCGGCCCACCGGCACCGAGGTCGAGGCGTACACCGTCAAGGACTTCGAGGTGCAGCGGATCTGCAACACCCAGCAGTTCGGCAAGGGCAACCGGCACTACCTGGGCATCCAGTTCGTGCTGTGGGACGGCAACCTGGTACTGACCGTCATGGTCACCGTCACGGTGCTCGCGCAGACCCTCCGGGTCGAGATCACCGGCTACGCGCTCGGCCCGATCAAGGGGCTGTTCACCTCCAAGCCGTCGGCGCCGACCAAGACGGTCAGCAAGCAGGTGAAGTTCTGGGAGACCAGGACCATCTCGCTCCCGGTCGTCACCGCCGGCGAGGTCGTCCGGCTCACCGCCCGCGCCCCCTTCACCCGCTTCCCGGCGATCCTCGACCACCTCGGCGGCTCCCTGAAGCTCCCCGAGCCGTTCGGGCTGCGCCACACCTGGGCCGACCAGCCCTGGCAGCACCGCTTCATGGCCGACGACGCGCTGCGCGCCGTCACCCCCGTCGTCCGCGCCGTCCACGCCGCCGCGATCCAGGTCATGGACGAGAACGGGGTCGACGTCTCCCAGTTCACCAGCCGCTCCATGGCCCTCAGCGGCATGGTCCAGTCCGTCGAACCAAAGAAGGCGGACGCGTACGACGCCTAACGGGACCCTCCGGGGTGCCCCGTCCGCGGAGTTACGGGACCTTGCGGTCCGCTGTGGCTTGTCGCGCAGTTCCCCGCGCCCCTGGGTAAGTGCGGCCACCACGCGGGCTCGCCCCTGGACGAAGCCGAGCACATACAGGGGCGCGGGGAACTGCGCGACCAGCCCCCACCGGCAGGTGGTCCCGGAGCCGACAGAACCACCCACCCCGGAGGGTCAGTGCGGCCAGGCGTCAGCCAGAAGCTTGCGGGTGTCCGCGAGAAGCTGCGGCAGCACCTTCGTGTTGCCGACGACCGGCATGAAGTTCACGTCGCCGCCCCAGCGGGGCACCACGTGCTGGTGCAGATGCGCCGCGATGCCGGCCCCGGCCACGCCCCCCTGGTTCATCCCGATGTTGAACCCCTGCGCCCCGGACGCGGCGCGCAGCGCCGTCATCGCCTGCTTCGTCAGCCGCGCGACCTCCGCCGTCTCGCCCTCGTCCAGCTCGGTGTAGTCCGCGACGTGCCGGTAGGGCACGAGCATGAGGTGCCCGCTGTTGTACGGGTAGAGGTTGAGCACCGCGTACGCCCGCTCCCCGCGCGCGACGACCAGCCCGTCCTCGTCGGTCTTCGACGGGATCACGCAGAAGGGGCACCCGTCCCCCGCGTCGGGCCCGCTCGGCTTGTTCTCGCCCTGGATGTACGCCATCCGGTGCGGAGTCCACAGCCGCTGGAACGCGTCCGGACCCCCCGCCCCGCCCCGCTGCTCCGGCTCACTCGTCATGCCGTTCAGCATATGGCCAACCCCCTGGTCCGCGTGTCGCCGGGGCCGGGGCGCATCGCCGCCCGCGATCCTGGCGGAATGGCCGCCGACCCCCGCCTGACCCGCTGGGAGGACCGCAGCGAGCTGCCCCTCTTCGCGGTGGCGCTGCTCTTCCTGACCGCGTACGCCGTGCACGTGCTGGCCCGCGGCATGCCTGCGGCGGGGCACGAGGTGTGCCTCGGGGTGGTGTACGGCGCCTGGGCGGTGTTCCTCGTCGACTATGTGGTGCGCTGGCGGCTGGGCCCGTACGCCTCGCTGCTCGCGCATCTGCGCCACCACCTGCTGGACACCGCCGTGCTGGTGCTGCCGCTGCTGCGCCCGCTGCGTTTCGTGGACACCTACCAGGCGGTGCAGCAGCGCCGGGACGTGCCGAAGCTGAGCCTGTACGGGCGGGTGATCGCCTACACCGGGATCACCGCGGCGCTGCTGGGCTTCTCGGCGGCGCTCGCGGTCTACCAGGCGGAGCGGGGCGCGCACGGCGCGACGATCCGTACCTTCGGCGACGCGGTGTGGTGGATGTGCTCGACCATCACCACCGTCGGCTACGGGGACGTCACCCCCGTGACGGCGCTGGGCCGGACCGTGGCGGTGGGGCTGATGGTGTGCGGTGTGGCGCTGCTGGGTGCGGTGACGGGCGCGTTCTCGTCCTGGCTGTTCCAGGTCTTCGCGCGGGAGGACGAACGGCCCCCGGCCCGCTGACGTGGTGTCGGCGGGCCGGGGGGCGGGGTACGGGTTGAGCGGCTCAGACCTGCACGCGGCGCTCCACGACGTCCACGAGCTTCGCGAGCGCGTCCTCGCGCGGGATGTTGTTCTCCTGCGAGCCGTCGCGGTAGCGGAAGGAGACCGTGCCCTGGGACATGTCGTCGTCGCCGACGATGATCATGAACGGCGGCTTCTGCCGCTGCCAGGTCCTGATCTTCTTCTGCATCCGGTCGGAGGAGGCGTCGACCTCCACCCGCAGCCCCTTGCGCTTGGCGTCGACCGCGAACTCCTGGAGGTAGGGCACGTGGGCGTCGCCGACCGGGATGCCGACCGCCTGGACGGGGGCGAGCCAGGCCGGGAAGGCACCCGCGTAGTGCTCCAGCAGCACCGCGAAGAACCGCTCGATGGAGCCGAAGAGCGCCCGGTGGATCATCACCGGCTGCTGCCGGGTGCCGTCGGCCGCGGTGTACTCCAGCTTGAAGCGGGCCGGCTGCTGAAAGTCGACCTGGATCGTGGACATCTGCCAGGTCCGGCCGATCGCGTCGCGCGCCTGGACGGAGATCTTCGGGCCGTAGAAGGCGGCGCCGCCCGGGTCCATCACCAGTTCCAGGCCCTGCTTGCCGGCGGCCAGCCGCAGCTGCTCGGTGGCCTCGGCCCACTCCTCGTCGGTGCCGATGAACTTCTCGGAGTCGCCGCGGGTGGACAGCTCCAGGTAGAAGTCGCTCAGACCGTAGTCCCGCAGCAGGTTCAGCACGAAGGTGAGCAGCGAGTCCAGTTCGTCGGGCACCTGCTCCTTGGTGCAGTAGATGTGCGAGTCGTCCTGGGTGAAGCCGCGGGCGCGGGTCAGGCCGTGCACGACGCCGGACTTCTCGTACCGGTACACGGTGCCGAACTCGAACAGCCGCAGCGGCAGTTCGCGGTAGGACCGGCCGCGGGCGTCGAAGATCAGGTTGTGCATCGGGCAGTTCATGGCCTTGAGGTAGTAGTCCTGCCCCTCGAACTCCATGGGGGGGAACATGCCCTCGGCGTAGTGCGGCAGGTGGCCGGAGGTCTCGTAGAGCTTCGCCTTGGTGATGTGCGGGGTGTTGACGAACTCGTACCCCGCCTCCTCATGGCGGCGGCGCGAGTACTCCTCCATCTCCTTGCGGATCACCCCGCCCTTGGGGTGGAAGACCGCCAGGCCCGAGCCCAGCTCGTCGGGGAAGGAGAACAGGTCCAGCTCGGCGCCGAGCTTGCGGTGGTCGCGCTTCTCGGCCTCGGCGAGGAAGTCGAGGTGGGCCTTCAGCTCTTCCTTCGTGGGCCACGCGGTGCCGTAGATCCGCTGGAGCTGCGGGTTCTTCTCGCTGCCGCGCCAGTACGCGGCGGCGTTGCGCATCAGCTTGAAGGCCGGGATGGCGCGGGTGGTGGGCAGGTGCGGGCCGCGGCACAGGTCCTTCCAGCACAGCTCGCCGGTCTTCGCGTCGAGGTTGTCGTAGATGGTCAGCTCGCCGCCGCCCACCTCGACGTCCGCGCCGTCGTCGGCGCCGGCCGCGGCGCCCTTGAGCCCGATCAGCTCCAGCTTGTACGGCTCGTCGGACAACTCCTCGCGGGCGGCGTCGTCGGTGACCGCGCGCCGGGAGAAGCGCTGGCCGCGCTTCTGGATCTCCTGCATCCGCTTCTCGATGGCCTTGAGGTCATCGGGGGTGAAGGGCTGCGGGACGTCGAAGTCGTAGTAGAAGCCGTCCTTGATCGGCGGGCCGATACCGAGCTTGGCCAGCGGGAAGAGGTCCTGCACGGCCTGCGCCATCACGTGCGCGGTGGAGTGCCGCAGGATGTTCAGCCCGTCGGGGCTGGTGATCTCCACGGCCTCGACCTCGTCGCCGTCCGCGAGCGGGTACGCGAGGTCCTTGAGCACGCCGCCGACGCGGGCGGCGACCACGGAGCGCTCGCCCTCGAACAGATCGGCCGCGGTCGTGCCCGTCGTGACCAACCGCTCTTCCGGTTCGGCGGAATCGCGTCTGATGACCACACGGAGGTCTGACACCGGTCTGCTCCTGACTTGTCGCTTACGGGCGCGGGCGGGTCGTCCGCCGCCGCTGCGCTGAATCGTACCGAGCCGGGGCGGGCGGGCGCGAAGCCGCGGGTGTGTGGCGCCGGGGGCGGGGGGCAGGGAGGTGGGCGCTCGGGGTCGACGCGGCCGACGGCCGTGCCGCATCCTACTCAGGACCGCGAGTACGCGATCCGATGCGTGCTCGATCCGATGGGTACTCCCCGCTGAGTACCCCCCGCCCGGGACCCCAGGACCAGGAGCGCCGCCGCCATGACGTCGACCGACACCGCAGTGGACCGTTTCCGTACCGCCGTCGAGCAGCGCGACCTCGGGGCGATGACCGACCTGTTCACCGAGGACGTGCGGCTCTACAGCCCGGTGAAGTTCCGCCCCTTCGAGGGCCGGGACCAGGTGCTGGGCCTGCTCGGGGTCCTGCTGCGCACGTTCGAGGACTTCCGGTACGTCGGCCGGCTCGACGGCTCCGCCCTCACCCTCACCGACGACGGCGACACCCCGGCCGCGGTGCTGCTCTTCCGCGCCACGGTCAACGGGCGCGACATCAACGGCATCGACCTCATCCACCTCGACGACGCGGGCCGCATCCGCGAGTTCACCGTCATGGTCCGGCCGCAGTCCGCGGTCCACACCCTCGGTGAGGCCGTCCTCGCCGGCCTCACCGCCGCCGGCCTCACCCCGGCCCAGCCCTGACCGGGCCCTGACCCAGACCTCGACCCCGACCCCGACCCCGACCGGCCCTGACTCCGCTGCCGCCCTGCACTCGCGTCAGGTGCGGACGGCGGTCAGGCATTCGTCGTAGAGGTCGATGATGTCGCCGCGGCCGTTGTCGGCGACCCAGGCCATCGAGGCGGCGTCCAGGCAGGCGAAGGCCGTGGCGATCACCGCGCGGGCCTTGGCGCCCTTGTTGCCGGCGCCCATCCGGGGCTCGATGAGGGGCAGCAGGTCCTCCTGGAACCGCAGCCCCTTTTCGAGCCAGCCGGCGCGCAGCGACGCCGTGTTGTGCAGCAGGCGGAAGCGCCGCAGAGCCTGTTCCCGGCTGTCGTGCAGCGCCAGGAGGGCGGCGATCCCCGCGCGCAGGACCTCCCAGGCGTCGGCGTCGGCGGGCTGCGCGCCGACCGCGGCCGTCAGGACCTGCCCGAACCGCTCCTGGCCGCCGCCGCCGAGCAGGTCCTCCTTGGTGCCGAAGTAGCGGAAGAGGGTGCGCTGGGAGACGCCGGCCTCGCGGGCGATCTGGGCGATGGTCGTCTCGTCGTACCCCTGCTCGGTGAACAGCCGCAGCGCCGTCTCGAGGATCTCCTGGGACGCCAACTGCCGCGTGCGGTCCCACAGCGTGGCCGGTGCGCCCGTCGCCGGCGTGCCCTCCTTCTTCATGGCACCACCCTAGCCCAGCACTGCCATGTCGGCAGTCACCAGAGGTTTGGCAGTCACTGCCACACTGACGTACGCTGCCACACAGGCGCACCGCGCCCGTCCACCACACCCGTACGCAAAACCCGTACGCAAAAGGAGCGAATCATGCCCGCACCCGCGGCTTTCATCACCGGAGGAACCAGCGGCATCGGCAAGGCGACCGCCGAACTGCTCCACTCCCGCGGCTACCGCGTCATGGTCACCGGCCTCAGCAACGTCGCCGACGCGGGCCTCCCCCCGGGCATCACCGCCGTCCGGGCCGACGCACGCTCCCTGCCGGACATCGACCACGCGCTGGACCAGGCGCGCCGCGACCTCGGCTCCCTCGACCTGCTCTTCCTCAACGCGGGCATCTCCCGCCCGGGCCCGATCGAGTCGACCGACGAGGACACCTTCGACGCCCTCTTCGACACCAACGTCAAGGGCACCTTCTTCACCCTGCAAAAGGCGCTCCCCCTCCTCAACGAGGGCGCCTCGGTGGTCTTCACCGTGGGCGCCGGCGAAGGTGTCGGAGCCGCCGTGACCGCCGCCAAGGGCGCCCTGCTCCCCCTCATGCGGTCCGTCGCCCTCGAACTCGCCCCCCGCCGCATCCGCGTCAACGCCGTCAGCCCCGGCCTGATCGACACCCCCGCCTACGCCAAGATGGGCGTCCCCCGCGAGATGATCGACGCCTGGGCCCGCGACATCCCCCTCGGCCGCGTCGGCACCCCCGCGGACATCGCCGAAGCCGTCGCCTTCCTCGCATCCGACGCCGCCGCCTACCTCACCGGCGACAACCTCACCATCTCCGGCGGCCTGGGCATCCACGCCAACGCCTGAGCCCGACTCCGCCGCGTCGGCCCGTTCTCCGAGGGGCGGTCAGCGGGGGGAGGGGAGGCGGGACTCCAGGCGGGTGCGGCGGGCGGGCCACTCCTGGGCGGTGATGGAGAAGATCGCCGAGTCGCGGAGCTGTCCGTCCTCGCCGGGGGCCCAGGAACGGGACCAGTTGCGGAGTACGCCCTCGAAGGTGGCGCCGACGGCTTCGATGGCGGCGCGTGAACGGAGGTTGCGGGCATCGGTCTTGAGGTCCACCCGCGCCACGTGCCAGACCTCGAACGCGTGCCGGAACAGCAGGTACTTGGCCTCGGTGTTGACGCCGGTGCCCTGCGCGGAGCCCGCCAGCCAGGTGAACCCGATCTCGACCGCGGAGAGCGCGTCCGTGGTCAGCGCGAAGCGCGGGTCCCAGAAGGAGGTCGCGCCCACCGCGCGCCCGGTGGACCTGAGCACCTGCGCGTACGGCGCGAGCCGTCCGGACGCGGCGCGGGCGAGTTGCTCGTCGACGTAACGCCCGGCCTCATCGGCCCTGGGCACCCAGGTGAAACCGTACGACGAGCGGTCCTCCTCCGCGGCCACGGCCAGATCCGGGACGTGCTGGTGCCCCAGCGGCTCCAGCCGGACCAACTCCCCCTCCAGCACGGGCCATTCCCACACGAACCCCATCCCCCCGCGTCCCCTTCCGAATTCCACGAGGTGCCCCGTCCGCGCCGAACAGGGCACCCTTGTCCGTCACTCCGCGAAACTACGCGTTGTCGAATGCGCCCGAGGCGACGGCGCCCACGAACGACGCCCACGCGTCCTGGGTGAACACCAGGGCCGGGCCGTTCGGGTTCTTGCTGTCGCGCGTAGCGAAATGGCCGCCCATCCGGGTCACTTCGACACAGTCCTGATTCTCCGAGCCGCTGTACGAGGATTTGCGCCAGCCGGTGAGAACCGAAGCATCGGGTATACGGAAAGCATTCATTCGGCGCACCCTTTCAGGTAACGATGGATAACGTCGAGAGATTCGTTCGCCGGCAGGGCCTGGGAACGGGCCACGTCGAAGCGTTGGACGAGCGCCAGTACCCCGCTCGGGGACTCTACACCGTTGCCCGAAGCGAAGCTTTCGACCAGCCCCAGGGTGCTCCCGTCCCCCAACGTCAGCAACGTCAGGCTGCCGCCCATCATCGGGTGAAGCCCCTTGGAAAAGGGCAGCACTTGGAGCGTGATGTTCGGGCGGACCGCCATCTCGACCAGGTGCCCCAGCTGACGGACCGTCGTCTCCCGGCGGTGGCTGCCGCGCGCCAGCACCGCCTCGTCCATGATGGCCCAGTACAGCGGCGGGTCCTGGCGATCGAAGATGGCGGCCCGCCGCTGCCGGACCTGGGCCCGTACCTCCGCCTCCGGCACACGCTCCCCGGCGATGCCGACCGTGAACGACTCCCGCGTGTACTCCTCGATCTGCAACAGCCCGGGCACCGTACTGCTCGTGAAGACCTGGATACGCGTCGCGTCGCCCTCCTTCGCGACGATCTTCCTGCTGTAGTCCGCGATCAGGCTGTCCTGGGCCATGGCGAGCAGCTCCGTGATGAGGCCGTCGGAACGGAAATACGTGTCGAACGCTTCCGCGAGGGCCTCCGAGGGCAACTGCTCGCCGCGTTCGACTCGGCTGATGTACGTGTGGGGATAGCCGACGACGTTCGCCAGCGCCCGTTGGGAAAGGCCGGACGCCTCCCGTAGGCGGCGGAGTCGACGGCCGAGCATCGCGCGCGGGGTGGCAGCGGTGTCCTCGTCATGGAGTTCCATTGCTCGAACGTACCGTCAATCGGCTGTCCACACGGGGGCTTTGGTGACAGCCTTTCCATGGCACGGAATTGGGCGGGGCGGCAATGTGGTGGGCCCAGCAGAATTCGCGCCGCGAGGAGTTCGTTCCATGGCACCGACCCCTGCCGTACCGAGTCATGCCGTACCGACCCGTGCCGTACCACCCCATGCCCTGCCGGCCCGTCCGCTCGGCTCCTTTCCGTTGCGCGGGGTGGTGCCGTACATCACCGCGTGGTCGTCGGAGGCGGAGCAGCCGGCCGCGCTCGTGGTGCGGCGCGGGCGGCTCGGGTACGCGGACGAACACCCGCTGGACCGGGACCGTTTCGGCATCCTGTGGCGCCGGATCGGGGCGAGCCCCGGGGTCGGGACGCCGGAGTACGGCCGGGTGCACAGCCTGCGGCAGCGCCGTACGATGCTGCGCGCGCTGTGCCAGGTGTGCGGCGGCCCGGCCGACCGCGACCGCGACGGCGTGCTGTGGCTGATGGGCCGCGCGGAGTACGAACGCGAGCCCTGGCCCGCGCCGATCGAGTCCCCGCACCCGCCGGTCTGCACCCCGTGCGCCCGCAAGGCCGTACGGCTCTGCCCCCACCTGCGCGACCACTACGTCGCCGTGCGCGCCCGCCACTTCCACCTGTCCGCCGTCCACGGCGCACTCCACGTCCCCACCGTCGCCCGCCCGCGCGCCGTCGCCGTGGAGACCCTCCCCCTCTACAGCCCGCGGACCGTCTGGCTGCAGGCCGGCCAGTACATCACCCGCCTCGTGGACTACCGCACGGTGCGGCTGCCGGAGTAGGTGCGGCCGCCGGGTAGGCGCTCGCGCCGCGGGTCAGGGCCGGTCGTCGGCGAGGGCGAGGGCGCGCGCCTCGGGAACCCCCAGCATCAGCAGGCTCGTGATCGCCGCGGCTCGGGCGCCGAGCGTCCCGTTCGCCAGGTCGCTGTCCGCGACGGCGAACACCACGCCGTAGGCGAGCTGGCTCAGCACGGCGGCGGGCAGGTGCCGTGCGAACACCTCGGCGTCCTGGCCGCGTTGTACGAGGGCGGCGAGGAGTTCGTCGAGCGGACCGAGCAGGCCGTGGATCGCCTCGCCGTACTCGCCACGGCGCAGCGCGAGCAGTACGCGGTACCGGTGCGCCACCGGCCAGAGGCGGGCGACGAACGCCGCCCAGGCCGCGTCCGCCGCCGGCCCGGAGGCGTCGACCTCGGTGAGCACGGCCGTCATCTCGGTGACGGCCCGTTCCGTGAGGGTTTGGATCAGGTCCAGGCGCGAGGGGAAGTGGCCGTAGACGGTGCGCCGGACCACGCCCGCGGCGGCGGCGATGTCGCCCATGCCGGCGTCGGGGTTCTCCCCCAGCACGTCGAGGGAGACGTCGAGGATGCGGTCGCGGGTCTGCTGCGTCGCGCGGGCGCGGGAGGACTCGGTGGGCACGAGTCCATTGTTGCACACCGGTGTGCAACGGCGTAGATTGCACAGTGGTGTGCAACGAAGAGTTGCGCCGTACTGCGGGCCCGACCTGCGGGTTCGACCTGCGAGCCCGTACCGCAAGCCCGTACCGCAAGCCCGTCCTGCGAAGCCCAGGAGATGAAGGCAATGACCGTACCCACGCCGCCGACCTCGGCCCCCGTCCGCCCGTTCACCGTCTCGATCCCGGACGCGGAGATCGACGACCTGAAGCAGCGGCTGGCCCGGACGCGGTGGCCCGACCCGGAAACGGTGGACGACTGGTCGCAGGGCGTCCGCGTGGAGCACGCCAGGTCGCTGGTCGCGTACTGGGAGCGCGGCTACGACTGGCGGCGCTTCGAGGCCGACCTCAACCGCTACCCCCAGTTCCTCACCGAGATCGACGGCCTGGACATCCACTTCCTCCACGTGCGGTCCGAGAACCCCGGCGCGATGCCGCTGATCCTCACCCACGGATGGCCCGGCTCGAACATCGACTTCCTGAAGCTGATCGGCCCGCTGACCGATCCGGTGGCGTTCGGCGGGGACGCCGCCGACTCCTTCGACGTCGTGGTCCCCTCGCTGCCCGGGTTCGGCTTCTCGCAGAAGCCCGAGGGCACCGGCTGGAACGCCGCGCGCATCGCCGGCGCGTGGGCGGAGCTGATGAAGCGGCTCGGCTACACCCGGTGGGCCGCCCAGGGCGGCGACTGGGGCGCCGTCGTCACGACCGCGCTGGGAGCCACGCAGCCGGAGGGGCTGCTCGGCATCCACCTGACCACCCCGTTCGCCTTCCCCGCGGACATCCCCGACACCCTGTCGCCGGAAGAGCGCTACGCCGTGGACTCCCTCGCCCTCTACACCGGCGACCTCGGCGGGTCGAACCACCTCCAGGGCACGAAGCCGCAGACCGTCGGATTCGCCCTGGCGGACTCGCCCGCGGGCCAGGCGGCCTGGATCTACGAGAAGTTCCAGTCCAAGACCGACAACCGCGGGCTCGCCGAGGACGCCCTGAGCAGGGACGACATGCTCGACGCGGTGTCGCTGTACTGGCTCACCAACAGCGCGGCGTCGTCCGGACGTATCTACTGGGAGAACAGGTCGGGCAGTTTCGCGGGCCCGAAGCTGACGCTCCCGGTCGCGGTGACCGTCTTCCCGAAGGACATCCCGCTCCTGCCGCGCACCTGGATCGAGGCCACCTACAGCGACCTGATCCACTACGGCGAGGCCGAGCGGGGCGGGCACTTCGCGGCCCTGGAGCAGCCCGGCATCCTGGTCGACGAGATCCGCGCCGGGCTGCGCGGCCTTCGGTCCTGACGGCGCCGGGGCCTGCGGGCGGGGTCGGCGGGCGGCGCCGTTGCCGTAGCGCCGTTGCCGTAGCGCTGGGGCCGTACCGCGAACCGTCGGACCGGCCCTACACGGCGACCGGCTTCTCCTCGTCCGCTCGGCGCCGTACCGCCGCGGGCGACCGCAGCAGGGCCGCGGCGAGGAGGAGCGCTCCTACGACGAGGGCGGCGGCGACTCGGAAGGCGAGCCGGTAGCCGGCCGTGAGCGCCGAGGCGGTGCCCGCTCCGCCGCCCAGCAGGGCGTCCGTGTGCGAGGCGGCGAGCGTGCTGAGGACCGCGAGGCCGAAGGCGCCGCCGACCTGCTGCATGGTGTTGAACAGGCCCGAGGCGATCCCCGAGTCCCGAGGTGTGGACGCCGACATCGCGAGCGTGGCGAGCGAGGGCATCGCCAGGCCGAAGCCGAGGCCGATCGGCAGCAGCGCGGGCAGCACGTCCACCGCGTAGTTCCCGCCCGCCGGTACTCGGCCGAGCGCGGCGAGCCCTGCCGCGATGAGCGCGAGTCCCGGCAGGAGCACGGCGCGGGGCCCGAAGCGGCCGATCAGCTTGGGCGAGGCGCCGAGGGACAGTGCGCCGATCGCGACCGGGACCGGGAAGATGGCGAGGCCGGTGCGTATCTCGTCCAGGCGCAGCACCTTCTGGAGGTAGAGCACGCACAGGAACTGGAAGCTGAACATCCCCGCCACCAGGAGGGCTTGGATGCCCATCGCCGCGGAGACGTCGCGGGCGCGGAGCACGCGCAGCGGCAGCAGCGGGTGGGCGGCGCGTGCCTGGCGGGCGACGAAGCCGAGGAGCAGGGCGAGGGCGGTGGCGCCGCAGCCGAGGGTCGGTAGGGAGTTCCAGCCGTGGTCGGCGGTCCCGACGATCGTGTAGACGCCGAGCATCAGTCCGGCGGTGACCAGGAGGGCGCCCGCGACGTCGGTGCCCTGGTCCAGGCCGTTGCCCGGCTCGGCGGTGAGCACGCGTGCGGCTGCCAGCGCGGCGGCGATGCCGATCGGGACGTTGACCAGGAAGATCCAGTGCCAGCCGACGGCCTGGGTCAGGGCGCCGCCCGCGAGCAGCCCGAGCGAGCCGCCCGCGGACTGGACGAAGCTGTAGACGCCGATGGCCTTCGCCCGCTCCCCCGGCCGCGGGAAGAGGGTGACGACCATGCCGAGCGTGACCGCGGAGGTCACCGCGCCGCCGATGCCCTGGACGAAGCGTGCGGCCAGCAGCGTCGCCGGGTCCTGGGACGCGCCGCACAGCAGCGAGGCGGCGGTGAAGAGGACCAGGCCCGCGGTGAAGACGCGTTTGCGGCCGACGAGGTCGCCGAGCCGCCCGGCGAGCAGCAGCAGGCCCCCGAAGGGGACCAGATAGGCGTTGACGACCCAGGCGAGGCCCGACGAGGAGAAGCCGAGGTCCTGCTGGATGGACGGCAGCGCCACGTTCACGACGGTGCCGTCGAGGATGACCATCAACTGCCCGGCACAGAGCACGGCCAGTGCCGTCCAGCGTGACGCCGTCGGTGCGTTTTCCCGCACGGGGACCCCTTCCTTGGAGTAACTTGCCTGCGCAACCTGCTTGGTGCACTGGTTGTTACAGCGGCCATCGTCTGTAACCATGGCGCGCGGCGGAAGGAGGCACTTTCATGTCACGCGGTCACACGGATGTGTCCGACCAGGTCAACAACGAGGCGTGCCCGCTCACCGAGGTCCTCGACCACGTCGCGGGCAAGTGGAGCATCGGCATCCTCGTCGCCGCAGCCCACGGCCCGGTCCGGTTCACGGAGTTGGAGCGGGCCATTCCGGGGATCAGCCGGCGCATGCTGACGCTGAACCTGCGCAAGCTGGAGCGGGACGGCCTGCTGGTGCGGACCGTCTACCCGACGGTGCCGCCGAAGGTGGAGTACCGGCTCACGCCCATGGCCCGCGAACTGCATGCGAGCCTGACGGGGCTGGTCGGCTGGGCGGAGCGGCACCGGGCGGACATCACGGCCGCCCGCGCCACCTACGACGAGGCGGCGGCGTCGGGTTCCTGACGGGCTTACGGGAGCCGGGGGCCGGCTGCGGTAATTGCGTCGACAACTCCCCCGCCCGGCGGCAGAGTGGCCGCCCATGACGAGCAGCGAGCTGTGGACGCGTGCGATGGCCGAGCGGTACGACACCGACGAAGCGGACAGCTCCACACCCGAGGCCCTCGAACCGCTCCTCGCCCTCCTCACCGAACTGGCGGGCGACGGACCGGCGTTGGAGTTCGCGATCGGCACCGGCCGGATCGGCGTGCCGCTCCGGGAGCGCGGCGTGCCCGTCACCGGCATCGAACTGTCCGCGCACATGGCGGCCGTCCTGCGGCGCAAGGTCGACGCGGACACGCTGCCCGTCGTCCTCGGGGACATGGCCACCACCCGCGTCCCCGGCGAGTTCTCCCTCGTCTACCTCGTCTACAACACTATCTCCAACCTGCTCACCCAGGAGGAGCAGGTCGAGTGCTTCCGCAACGCCGCCCGCCATCTGCGGCCCGGCGGCCGCTTCCTCGTCGAGCTGCTCGTACCCCCGCTCCAGCTCCTGCCGCCCGGGCAGGTCGCGGTGCCCTTCGACGTCTCCGACCACCACCTCGGCTTCGACACCTTCGACCTGGCCGAGCAGATGCTCACCTCGCACCACTTCACCCGCGACACCGACGACGGCCGCTACCGCCGCGTCAACACCCGCCACCGCTACGCCTGGCCGGCCGAACTCGACCTGATGGCCCGCCTCGCCGGCCTCCACCTCGACCGCCGCACCGCCGACTGGACCGGCACCCCCTTCACCGCGACCTCCCCCAAACACATCTCCATCTACCGCAACCCCACCACCTGATCCCGGCCCAGGCGGCGGCAAGGTCGGCGGCTGACCGCGATATCACCGCGTCGGGCGACGAATTACGGGGGAACCGGGACAGCGGGAGACCGCGTCTGGCACAGTGCAGCGACAGCCGGCGCGGCGGTGCAGCGCGGCGCCGGCCAGGCGGCCGATCCAGATGGGGGATCATGCGAAGCGGTGATGTCGGGAGTGCGGACGCGTACTGGGACTCCGCCCACCCGGTCCTGGAGGTCTTACGGGCCCGCCGGGCCGAGGGCAGCCTCCCGGGGCAGCGGAGCGACGGCGCGAAAGTGGCGCTCGCCATCGAGGGCGGCGGCATGCGCGGCGTCATCTCGGCGGCGATGCTCACCCAACTCGAGGACTACGGCTTCAAGAACGCCTTCGACGCGGTCTACGGCTGCTCGTCCGGCGGCATCAACGCCGCCTACTTCCTGGCCGGCGAGACCTGGTATCCGCTGTCCATCTACTACGACGACCTGACGACCAAGCACTTCGTCGACTTCGCGCGGGCCCTGCGGCGGCTGCCGATCCTCGGCCTGGACTACGCCTTCGACCACGTGATGGAGCAGTTGAAGCCGCTGGACTACGAGGCGGTGCTCCGTTCGGACATCCCGCTGGTCGTCCCGGTTACGGACGTCGACGCGCTCGAGACGGTGCCGTTGCGGGACTTCTCCACCCGCGCGGAGCTCAAGGCGGCGCTCCGCGCCTCCGCGTGGCTGCCGATCGCCCTTCCGGGCACGGTCACCATGGCCGACGGGCGGCGCGCGCTGGACGGCGGGGTGCTCACCGCGCTGCCGTTCCGGCTGGCGGTCCAGGACGGCTGCACCCACGTGCTCTCCCTCAGCACGCGCCCGATGCGCCCGGCGAGCACCGGCTTCTCGCTCCTGCACCGCTACACGTACCTGTACCTCGAGCGCATCAAGAAGGGCCTGGGCCGCGGCTACCTGCTCGCGATCCGCGAGAAGCACCGGGACCAGGACTGGCTTCACCGTATGCGGACCGCTCCCGCCCAGGACGCACCCCAGGTGCTCGACCTCGCGCCGCTGCCGTGGATGACCGAACTCAAGCGCCACGAACTGGACAAGCACCTCCTGCTGGAGAACGCCCGGACCGCCTACGAGGTGGCGTTCTGCGCGACGGAGGGGCGACCGGTCGAACTCATCCGCCAGGGAAGTGTCCGGGCCATGCCCAGATTGACGATAGTGGACTCCACCGATGACCACTCAGCACGTGACGCTGGATCAACTGATCCCAGCGCTAAGGGACTTGACGGAATATAGCGACGCGCAGACCGCGAACCCGGTCGCTCTGCTGGGCCTGGCCGACACCGGTCGGCCGGAGACGTCCCGGGACCGGACCCGGCGGCTTCGCTCCTGGCGGCGCCTGCTCCAGGAGATCCCGCTGGACGAGCGCTCGTTCGACGACCGTTTCGGGCTCGACGGCAGGGCGGCCCTCATCGCCGCCCTGTCGGCCTGGTGCCGCGGCTACCGTGCCGAGAGCGACGAGCGCCGGACGCGGTTGGCCGGCCTTTTCGGCTTCACCGGCCTGCTGCTGGTCACCCTGCTCAGCCTCGCCGAGTCCGAGGCGCAGCGCTCCGCTGCGCACGCCCCCGCCGCGCCCGCTCGGCAGGGCCGGGCCCTGACCCACGACTGCGCGGACACCTGCGGGGCCCTGGTCACCGAGCCCGCCGTGGCGAGGGCCATCGCGGAGGTCTACCGGCCGGACCCGCCGGCCGGAGGGCGCCGCTCCGCCACGGCGGGCGGGCCGGCGGAGCAGGAGTGGGCCGCCGTGGAGCAGGAACCGCTGAGCTTCCACCGCCACGGCAGCACCTCGCTGATCCTGCGCGGCGTGACCTCCCGGGCCGTCCACGGCAACCGCCTGCCGTTCGCGCTGAAGCTGATCATCTACCCGTTCACCAAGTTCCCGATCATCGCGCACGCCACCCGGGAGTACGCGCAGCGCTACGGCAACCCGGCCACCGGCGCCCGGCACCTCGTGCACGTGTGGGCCAGCTTCGACAGCTGGATACTGATGGACTTCGTGGCGGGAAAGACCCTCGCGGAGACCGTCAACGAGGAGCGCGCGCGGGAGGCGGCGGGCGGCGAGGAGTCGCGGTCGCTGCGGCTGGACCGGCTCGGGGACAGAGGCCGCCGCCTGTTCGAGGCGCTGGAGGAGCTCCAGACCGTCGCCCGGGCCGGCCCCTCGCCCGGCCCCTCGCCCGACCGTTTCCCCGGCGTGCACGCGGACCTGTCACCGTCCAACATCATCGTGTCCGACGTCGACGGCTCCTTCCAGCTCATCGACCTGGGGCGCAACTACCTCTACACCCACACCGTCACCGGGACGACGGGCACGGACGCCGCGTACATCGCGCCGGAGGTCAGGGCGGGCGACAGCGAGATCGGGCGGGCCGACCTGTACTCGGTCGGCCAACTGCTCGTACTGATCGGCTGCGGCCGGACGAGCACCGACGGCGTCGTGCCGGACATCTTCTACATGCGGGCGATGCTGCTGGCGCGCTTCGTCGAGGACCTGGTCGACGCCGACCCCGGGCGCCGATTACTCATCTTCCCCGCGGGGGCGGGGCCGGACTTCTCGTTCACCGAGCTGAAGAACAGCTTCCTGGCTGAACTGGAGATGACGCAGGCCGCCGAGCGGGGGGCGGACGTCCTGCGGGTGGAGACGGGGCTGCGGGCCTCCCGCGAGTTGCTCCGGCCGCTGGCCGGCGACCCGGGCCGGGAGTGGCGGCTGTGGCGGATGCGCAGGCAGCAGAGCCTCCGGCCCGCCGCCAACCGGGGACTGCTCGCCAACTGGCTGCTCGCCTGGTCGTTCGTGGCCGCGGCTGTCTGGGCGGTCACCAACACGGTCGTCATCACCTGGCTGCTGCGCGACCTGAACCTGGGCTGGGGGAACCGCACGGTCGAGTTGGTCCAGCACCTCACCCACGACCCCACGGGGCTGCCCGTCATCGACGCGTGGCGGCGCGGGGACTACCACGTGCCCGACTGGCAGGCGAACCTTCCGGCGCGGATCGTCGGCTTCTCCTACGCGCTGGCCGCGCCGAAGTACTACGAGATCATCTCCTCCGGCCTGACGCCCCTGGTCGTCGGCCGCCGCGTCGGCGCCATGAGCTGGCTGGCGCTGGCGACCGAGGCGGTGATGCGCATGATGGCCCTGCTGCCGTGCGCACTCGTGCTGGCGGTCACGCTGGTGGAACCGCGGTGGTGGCCGGTCAACTCGGCGATCGGCCAGGTGTCCCTGTGCCTGACGAACTACATGACGCTCTTCTTCGCGCGTACGGCGATCGCCCGCTCCCGGCGCCTCGGGCTCAGTACCGTCCCCGCCGACGACAGCAAGATCACCGGGCTGTCCTCCTTCGCCCAGTGGGCGCCCACCTCGCTCTTCTACGCCGCGGCGGTGCTCACCATCGGGGTCCTGCTCTACACGCACGTCCTGGAGGACACCTACGTCTACGCGCTCGGCGCCGCGGCGACCAACATCTTCGTCTTCTACGTGATCAAGACCGGCATCGGCGGCCCGATGATCCGCGTGGTGATCGTCCGCTCCCACCTGGCCGCCGAACGCGTGGCCCGGGCCAGCGCCCTGCCGCCCCCACCGCCCCGCCCCTGAGCCCTCCCCAACTCCGGCCCCCCGACCGCAGTTGCCCGCCCCCGACCGCAAGCGCAAGCCGCGCCGCATGGCAAAAGGGGCCGCCTTGGTGGGCGGCCCCTTTTGGGTGGGGTGGGCGATACTGGGATCGAACCAGTGACCCCTTCGGTGTGAACGAAGTGCTCTCCCGCTGAGCTAATCGCCCCGACGACGTGAACAATACAGGGCGGGCCGGGGGTGGTTCAAACGCGATGGGGCGTGGCGGCGAGGTGGGCGCGCAGGCCGCGGCGGCAAGAGCGCATCATGGCGGCGTGGTTGGCGCGGAAGAGGGGGCGGCAGGGCAGGGCGAGCCGTCGCATGAGGGGCTTGCGGACGGTGACGTCCTGCTCGAAGAGGAGGTGGGTGGCGCCACCGGGGGCGGGGTGGAGGGTCCAGCGGACCCAGCCGTCGAGGTCTCCGGACAGGGCGGCTTCGAGGACGCGGGCGCGGGGGTCCTGGCGAGTGGCGCGGGCGGTGACGGTGAGGTCGTAGGGCAGGGCGGAGCGGAAGCGGAGGAGGCCGGTGGTCTCGGACGTACGGTGGACCGCGCGGACCTGGGGCCACCAGTCGGGGTAGGCGTCGGGGCGTTCGAGGACGCGGTAGACGGCGTCGGGGCCGGCGTCCAGGCGCCAGGAGCTGCGGAATCGGTAGTGGCTCCAGTCCATGGGCCCAGTGTGCGCCGGGAGTTGGGCGGCGGAGCACATACAAGCGGAGCACATACAAAAGGTCCCGGGCCGTCGGATGGACGGCCCGGGACCTTTTCCGGGTGGGCGATACTGGGATCGAACCAGTGACCCCTTCGGTGTGAACGAAGTGCTCTCCCGCTGAGCTAATCGCCCCGGTGCGTGCCCAACATTACCGCACCCGGCGGACCGCTTCGGACCACCCGCGCCGCCGCGGATGATCTTCCCGGAAACCGCGCCCCGGCAGAGCGGTTCCGAGTCCGCACACACGAGCGGACCGCGCCCCGAAAACGTCACTCCATGTAGCGATTGCGCGACTCCCCCGGACTGGCCAAACCGTCCTGAAACGGCTCCGTACGGGTCGTACCGCTGCGCCGGACGAGGTACCGCAAGCCCCACAAACACCTCAGAGGGGTTTACAACGTCGCCGCAGGTGGCATGTCGATTTCGCCGACGTGCGAATCCCCGAGCGCACACTGAGCGAAAGGCCCTGGCGCTTATGAACACCACGGTCAGCTGCGAGCTGCACCTGCGCCTCGTTGTGTCGAGCGAATCCTCACTGCCCGTGCCCGCGGGCTTGCGGTACGACACGGCCGATCCGTATGCCGTGCACGCCACCTTCCACACCGGAGCCGAAGAGACGGTCGAATGGGTGTTCGCCCGCGACCTGCTCGCCGAGGGGCTGCACCGCCCCACCGGCACCGGCGACGTCAGAGTCTGGCCGTCCCGCAGCCACGGTCAGGGCGTCGTGTGCATCGCCCTCAGCTCCCCGGAGGGCGAAGCCCTGCTCGAAGCCCCGGCGCGGGCCCTGGAGTCCTTCCTGAAGCGGACGGACGCCGCGGTCCCGCCGGGCACCGAGCACCGCCATTTCGATCTGGACACGGAGCTCTCGCACATCCTCGCGGAGAGCTGAGCCCCGTATCCCATACCGTCCGCGGCCGTCCTACTCGGGGGGACGCCCGGACACCACCCGCGCCGGACCACCACCAGCGGACCGGCGCCGCAGGCAACGGAGCCGCCGTCCGTGGGAAGCAGACCCCCACGGCGGCGGCTCCCGCGCTAGAGTCCTGGGATTCAGCCGCCGGCCAGCGGGCAGGAGCGATCCCGTGCTCATCAACCACGACACCAGGTGCGCGCTCGACTGCGTGGTGGACCTGGTCAACTCCACACCGCGGACCGAGGGCCGCGAGGGCCTGGCGGACGTCGCCGACCTGCGGGCCTTCGTCGAGCGCAACAAGGTCAGCGACGTGGCCGTCCTCGACGTCGAGGACATCGCCGCCGTGCACGCCGTCCGCGACCGGTTCGCGCAGGTGTTCGCCGCGCCCGACGACGCCAGTGCCGTGGCCCTGCTCAACGCGATGATCGCCGAGGCGGGCACCACCCCCCGGCTCACCGACCACGACGGGTACGACTGGCACGTGCACTACTTCTCGCCCGGCGCCTCCCTGGCCACGCACGTCGCCGCGGACTGCGGGATGGCGATCGCGTTCCTGGTGCTCGCCGGGGAGCGCGAGCGGCTGCGGCGCTGCGAGGCCCCCTCCTGCGGCCGCGCCTTCGTGGACCTGTCCCGCAACCGCTCCCGCCGCTACTGCGACAGCCGCACCTGCGGGAATCGGCTGCACGTCGCCGCGTACCGGGCCCGCCGGCGGGAGGCGGAGGACGCCGGCCCGGTGCAGGCCTGAGGCCCGGCCGGGCGGGGTCGGCCACGTAAACGCGTACGGGCGCCGTACGAGAGCTGCTACAGGGTCAGCAGGTCCCACCCGGCTCCGGCGCCGATGAGCCCGCCCACCACGCACAGGAAGAGCATCAGAGGCGGCTGGGAGAGGGCGTACAGGCACCCCTGGGGCTCCACGAACTCCCCGCGCCGCCGGGCCGCACGCCGCGCGGCGCGCCAGGACTGCGGCTTCTGCGCAGGGGCCGCGGGGGCCGGCACGGCCGCGGGTACGGCCTCAGGCGCGGGTACGACCGCGGGCACGGGCCCGGGTACGCCCGCGGGTACGGCAGGCGCCACGGGGATGGCTGGTACGACGGACGGTACGACCGTACGGCCCGGTGCTTCCGACACGCCCGGGATGCCCGGCCGCACCGGAAATCCCGGCCGGACCGGGAAACCCGGGTGGACAGAACGGCCGGGTGCAACCGTACGAACCGGTTTCCGGGCACTCACCGCCGGCTCGGCCGGCACCGCGAGCGCGGCCCGCCGCGGCGCCGGCGGCAGCGCCGCCCGTACCGGCGCGGCGGGCAGCACCGGCACCGGCCGGACGACGAGGAGCGGGCGCGCCGGCTCGGCGGCGGCGAGGGTGACGAGGGCAGTGAGGGCGGCGAGGGCGGAAACGGGCGGTTCGGCACGGTCCGGCCGCGGAGGGGCGATGACGTCCCCGTGGGTGGGCAGCACACCGCGATGATCGCGCAGCGCCGCACGTCGCGCGGCCCAACACGCGGACTTTACAAGGGCGTTTACCAGCGTCTCGGATGCCGGGACCGACTTGCGCGCAGGGCCGGAAAACCCCTCAGATCCCGCGCCGCTTCAAGATCTCCTCGATGTCCGCGAACTCCGACAGGCCGCTGTCTCCGGCACCGCCCGAGCGCCGCCGGCCCCCGCTCAGCGCGGGCGCGCCAGCGCCCGGCACGGCGGCGGGCGACGACGCGCCGGCCGAGGAGGCGGCACCCGCGGCGCCCGCGGCACCGGCCCCGCCGCGCCGCCCGCGCCGGCCGGACACCAGCCGGGTGATCCCGAACAGCACCGCGGAACAGGCGATGACGCCGAAGCCGAGCCACACCGACGGCTTGAAGACGAGGTCCACCGCCCAGTCGCCGGTGGCGGTGCCGACCTTGCGGCCCAGGGTCACCAGCCCGGCCAGCGCGAGACCGACCGGCAGCAGGGAGATCGCGGCGATCCGCGTCGCCGCCAGGAACCGGCGGCGGTAGGCGGTCACGATCGCGATGGCCAGGCCGCCCGCGGACAGGGCGGCGCACAGCGTGTCGGTCAGCATCCGGCGGCTCCTGCGGCTGCGGTTCGGCCCGGGGGCCGGCCGGGGCCCCGCGAGCGTGGTCCCTCCCATCCTGCCTCGCCCGAGCCCCCCGGGGCCATGACGGGGCGCCCCCCGCCCCGGAATATGGGGGGCATCTCCGGGTTCGGCTGTCGGGCGCCTCCTCCGCAGGTGGGAGACTTGTCGTATGACCGACACCCCCTCCCCCGCTGTGCTCGACGTCTGGTGCGAGTTGCAGTGCCCGGACTGCCACAGCGCCCTGGCCGACCTGCGGGCGCTGCGCGAGCGGTACGGCGCCGCGCTCGACATCCGCTTCCGGCACTTCCCGCTGGCCAAGCACCAGCACGCGCAGGCGGCCGCGCAGGCGTACGAGGAGGCGTTCGCGCAGGGCAGCGGCTGGCCGTACGCGGAGGCGGTGCTCGGGCGGGTGGCGGAGCTGGCCGACCGCGGTGAGCCGGTGCTCGTGGAGGCGGCCGGCGAACTCGGCCTGGACGCCGAGGAGGTGGAGACCGCGCTGATCGACGGCCGGCACCTGCTGGTGGTGGACGCCGACGTGGCAGAGGGCAAGGCGATCGGCGTCACCGGTACCCCGACGTACGAGATCGGCGGCGAACTCCTGGACGGCTCCAGGTCGCAGGAGGGGCTGCGCGAGCGGATCGAGCAGATCGCGGACCGCCTGCTCGGCTGAATCGCAACGGAGGCAGCCGCGGCGGGAGGAGTTGCCGCGGAAGCGCCCGGCTACAGCAGCGGTTTGCTGAAGTGGCGGTTGGTGGTGCGGTAGCCGAGCGACTCGTAGAGCCGGCGCGCGGGGGTGTTCGCGGTGAAGACGTTGAGCCCGAGGGTGGTGGCGCCGCCCTCTCGGGTCAGGCCCTCCGCCACGCGCATCAGGGCACGGCCCAAGCCGCGTCCGCGGTGCTCGGGGGCGACCTCCACGGAGCTGACCCAGGACGGGTCGGCGAGGCGTATCCAGGCCAGGTGGCCGGCGGGCGCGCCGTCCCGTTCGAGGACCAGCACCAGGGCGCCGGGCGAGTCCAGTCCCTCGGGGAAGGCGCTGTCGAAGCCGGCCGCCTCCTCCCGCTCGGCCTGGTCGTGCGGCACCCCGGTGCCGGTGAGGACGGCGATGTAGCCGTCGCGTTCGCGGGCGCGCCAGGCGGCGTACTCGTCTTCGCGCATCAGGCGCAGCGAGGTGTCCGGCGGCAGCACCGGGCTGTCCTGGGCGGGCGGTTGGGGCAGCGTGAGCAGCATGGTGCGGTTGCGCTCGGTGTAGCCGAGGGACGCGGCCATCCGCAGGGCGTACGCCATGTCCGCGCCGACCGTGGTCTCCACGCGGGTGCAGCCCCACTGCCGCAGCACCTCCTCGGCGGCGAGCGCGGCCACGGTGCCGCGCCCGCGGTGGCGGTCCGGCTCGTCGATCCGCAGCGCGTCGATCCGGCCGACCGTCGGGCCGTAGCGCCGGTCGGTGCCGACCAGGACGGCGCCGACCGGGCGGCTGTTGACGCAGACGGTGTAGGTGGCGGAGCGCGAGCCGTCGGCCCCGGTGCGGACCGGGTCCGCCGGGCGCAGGGTGGTGGTCACCGCGGTGCTCCTGAGGATCAAGGATTGGGGTGGGCGGCGGCGCGTTCGGCGAAGACGCGCATCGCCTTGGCGGTGACCGGCCCGGGGGCGCCGGGCAGTGTCCGGTCGTCGACGCGGTGCACGGCCTGGATGTCGCGCAGGCTGGAGGTCAGGAAGACCTCGTCGGCCTCCGCGAGGACGCTCAGCGGCAGTTCGGCCTCCTCGGCGCCGGCCCACTCCACCACGAGCGCGCGGGTGATGCCGGCCAGGCAGCCGGAGGCCAGCGGCGGGGTGAGCAGCCGCCCGCCGACCGCGACGAAGACGTTGGAGCCGGTGCCCTCGCACAACTGCCCCTGGGTGTTGGCGAAGAGCGCCTCGGAGGCCCCGGCGGCGTGCGCGCGGGCCAGCGCGACCACGTTCTCGCCGTAGGAGGTGGTCTTCAGGCCGGTCAGCGCGCCCTTCTCGTTGCGGGTCCAGGGCACGGTGACCACGGCGGTGGTGTCGGGGCGGGCGGTGGCCGGGCCGAGCGCGACCACGAGGGTGGGGCCGGCGTCGCCGCGGTCGGAGCCGAGCGGGGACAGGCCGCCGGTGTAGGTGATGCGCAGCCGGCCCATCGGCATCGGGTTGGCCTCCAGCACCGCCGCGCAGGCGCGGGCGACCTCGTCGAGGTCGGGCTCGGGCAGGCCGAGGCCGGCGGCGGACCGGGCCAGCCGGTGCAGGTGGCGGGTGGTCGCGAAGGCCCGGCCGTGCTCGGCCTTGAGCGTCTCGAAGACGCCGTCGCCGACCGTAAGTCCGTGGTCGAACACCGACACCGTGGCGTCGGCCGCGTCCCGCAGCCCGCCGTCCACCCAGATCCTCACCGCACTGTCCTTTCACCGCCGTGTGCCGCGCCCGGGCCGGGCGCCGCGTCCTCGAAGGCCGCTGAAGGGCCCGCCGTGCCCTTCATACCCCGCGGGTGCCGCTTGTCCCGTGTATGCCGCCGCTGGGCTGCGCCGGTGCCTCGCGCGCCGCGGGGTACACCTCCGACGCTACCGCCAGCAGCCGCTCGGCCTTCAATGCGGTCTCGGCCCACTCGCCGCCCGGGTCGGAGCCCCAGGTGATGCCCGCGCCCGCGCCGAACCGCAGCACGGGCCCGCCCGGCACGTCCCGGTCGATCCAGAACGTGCGGATGCCGACGGCGAGTTCGGCGGTGCGCCGGTCGGCGTCCACCCAGCCGATCCCGCCGCAGTACGGGCCGCGCGGGGCGGTCTCCAGCTCGGCGATGATCCGCAGCGCGCTCGACTTGGGCGCGCCGCTGACCGAGCCGGGCGGGAAGGCGGCGCCGAAGAGCTCCGGCCAGCCCGCGCCGGGCCGCAGCCGGCCGCGGACGGTGGAGACCAGGTGCACCAGGCCGGGGTGCGGCTCGACCGCGCACAGGGCGGGCACGGTGACGGTGCCGGGGGCGCAGATCCGGCCGAGGTCGTTGCGCACCAGGTCCACGATCATCACGTTCTCCGCGTGGTCCTTGGCGAGGAAGTCCGCGGCGGTGCGGGCGGTGCCCTTGATCGGGCCGGACTCCACCGTGTCGCCCCGGCGGCGCAGGAAGAGCTCGGGGGACGCGGTGGCGATCTCCACGCCGTGGGCGGGCAGCCGGATGACGCCCGCGTACGGTGCCGGGTTGCCGTGGGCGAGGACCGCGCCGAGCGCGTCGATGTCGCCGTACGGCGCGGGGAGCGGCGCGGTCAGCACGCGGCAGAGGTTGACCTGGTAGACCTCGCCGGTGGCGATCCTGGCCCGGATCTCGCGGACGCCCTGTTCGTATCCGGCCCGGTCCATGGAGGAGGTCCAGCTCCGCGGGTCGGGGCCGCGCCAGCCGGTGCGCGCGGCGACGTCGGCGGGGGTGGCGGCGGGCGGCGGCGCGGGCCGGGGGGCGTGCCGGACGTCGCCGAAGCGGGCGCAGACCGTACGGCCGTCGAAGTCCGCGGCGACGGCCCAGAAGCCGGACGAGTCCAGCGCGGCCACGTCGTCGGTGACATCGCGCAGGTCGGTGGCCAGCAGCGGGCCGAAGCGGGCGATGGGGGGCGGTTCGCAGGAGGCGTGCACGGGATTCCCGGGGGTCGGGCGGAGTGCCGGGGACGGGCCGGACCGCGCAGGTGAGCGGCCTGCGGGGCGCTCCGCGGAGGCGGCCGCGGGGCTCCCGCGACCGGCCGCTTCGCCGTCGACAGCTTGTCATTGCCCCGGCACGCTGCGGAAACCGGTTTTTGAGCTGGACCGGGAATCCGCTAGAGTTCAACTCGTCGCCGAGCAGTCCACGGTGGCGGCACCTGCGGACGTGGCTCAGTTGGTAGAGCATCACCTTGCCAAGGTGAGGGTCGCGAGTTCGAATCTCGTCGTCCGCTCGATGTGGGGGATCATCCCGAACCCCCGCTGTGGTGGAGTGGCCGAGAGGCGAGGCAACGGCCTGCAAAGCCGTCTACACGGGTTCAAATCCCGTCTCCACCTCCAAGGACGATTAGCTCAGCGGGAGAGCGCTTCCCTGACACGGAAGAGGTCACTGGTTCAATCCCAGTATCGTCCACTGGCCCCCGACCGGGGCCGCTGCTCCACCGTTCCACCCCCCGCGCGATTAGCTCAGCGGGAGAGCGCTTCCCTGACACGGAAGAGGTCACTGGTTCAATCCCAGTATCGCGCACGCACCGCCGGCACCATCCCGGACGATTAGCTCAGCGGGAGAGCGCTTCCCTGACACGGAAGAGGTCACTGGTTCAATCCCAGTATCGTCCACCCTATTACCGCGTGGCCGCGGCTGCGGTCACCTTTACTGGCCCACGGCCGAGATGACGGCAACAGGCGCGCGGAAACCGCCGTCGGGGCGCCGCCCCGCTCCCCCGGTCCTGAACGAGCCGATGTGACAGCCGGGTTGGCGTGCACTCCTCGAATAAGGTGCCGAAAATCTCGTCATCACGACATGAGGGCCGGTGTTCCCACAGGGTTACCGGCCCTCACGTTTGCTGCCGAGCCGAGTACCGGTCGGGGCGGGTTCGTCGGAAGGCGCGGAAGCGCCGAACCCGCCCCGCATGGCCCGGCCGCGTGGGCGTCCGTACGCGGAAACAGCGCTGTGCCCGGGTATCGGCTGATACCCGGGCAACCGCTGCCGTCCGTCCTACCCCCGTCCCCACGGGGTTGACCGGTGAGTCCCGACCCGGACCGCTCTTCCGGGCCTGAAGCGTGGTGTGACGCCCCAACAGGCCGATCACGGACGACGTCTGTGCGATCCCGCCGCGGGTGCGGCGGTGACCGAAATCCGTGTGCACTTCGTGGAGCGGCGGGCGCTTGACCTCGGGGGACGAGTACCCGCCCGCCGCTCGACTCCTAATCTACGGTCCGGGCCGGGCCGGGTCGTCATGCCTCCGGACAGCTTTCCGGCCTCCCGCAGGATGACGTCCCGACGGCTGCCTACTCCCCTGGGTGGACACCGTCTCCGCGGCTCTCAGGGGTGTCCCGGAGGCCGTCCGGGCGCGGTCGGGCCCGCGGGCCGCGGACAGCCGGGCCCACGGGACGGGCTCACGGGGCCGGGGCGGGTGCCGGGGCCGGGTCCTCCCTGGGGACGGGGTGCTCGACGAGCGCGAGCACCCGGGTGGCCATGAAACGGGCGGTCCGCACCGGCGTACCGCTGCGGGTGACCTCGCTCACCTCGACCACACCGCGCCGCACCGCCGTCTCGACCCGGCGGCCGGCGCGGGTCGCGCTCACCTCATACGTGCGGGTGCTGTCTCCCGCGTCGACGACTATCTCCACACGATCACCCTTCACGGCGTCACTCCCCCTTGGTGGACTGCCCGTTGGCGACTGCACGGGAAGGGGCGCAAGGCGGTGCCCGAGGCCGCCGCTCCCGGCCCCGGCCTGCCGCTTCCGTCATCTCCCGCATCTTCAGAATGCCACCGGGCACTGACAATTCACGGCCCGTCGCCTGCGAGGCATCACCGCACACGGGGACTTGAGTACGTAAGCTGTGGACGGCCGACCGGCCAGCGAAGCGGAGCGGGGGCCTGGCCACCACCGCCGGAGGTAGGGGACACACACATGGCGATGATGCGGCTACGGCGCGAGGACCCGCGGGTCGTCGGCTCGTTCCGGCTGCATCGGCGGCTCGGCGCGGGCGGCATGGGCGTGGTGTACCTGGGCGCGGACAAGCGCGGGCAGCGGGTGGCGCTCAAGGTGATCCGGCCGGAGCTGGCGGAGGACCAGGAGTTCCGGTCCCGGTTCGCCCGCGAGGTGTCGGCAGCCCGGCGGATCAGGGGCGGGTGCACCGCGCGGCTGGTCGCCGCGGACCTGGAGGCCGAGCGGCCCTGGTTCGCGACGCAGTACGTGCCCGGGCCGTCGCTGCACGACAAGGTCGCCGAGGCGGGCATCCTGCCGGCCGCCGAGGTCGCCTCGATCGGGGCGGCGCTGGCGGAGGGGCTGGTGGCCGTGCACGAGGCCGGGGTGGTGCACCGCGACCTCAAGCCGTCGAACATCCTGCTGTCGCCCAAGGGGCCGCGCATCATCGACTTCGGGATCGCGTGGGCGACCGGGGCGAGCACGCTGACCCACGTGGGGACGGCGGTCGGCTCGCCCGGGTTCCTCGCGCCCGAGCAGGTGCGGGGTGCGGCGGTCACCCCGGCCACGGACGTGTTCGCCTTCGGGGCGACGCTGGCGTACGCGGCGACCGCGGACTCGCCGTTCGGGCAGGGCAGTTCCGAGGTGATGCTCTACCGGGTGGTGCACGAGGAGCCCGACCTCGTCGGGGTGCCCGACGCGCTGGCGCCGCTGGTCCACGCGTGCCTGGCGAAGGACCCCGAGGAGCGGCCGAGCACCGTGCAGTTGTCGGAGCGGCTGGCGGAGATCGCGACGCGCGAGGCGCGGGGGCTGTCCGCGGTGCGGCCGCCGCGGCCGGAGCGGCCCACCGGGCGGCGGGCCGAGGAGTACGCGCAGCAGCGGACCGAGCGCGGTGCCGCGGTGGCGCCCGCGGGCCGCCCCTCCGGGGCGCGGACTCCCGCGGCGCGGCCGTCCGGCGGCTTCCCGGCCCCCGGTACTCCCGCGGGCAGGCCCGCGCCGCGCACTCCCGCGGGCCGCACGCCCGCCGGGCGGACCCCCGCGGGCCGCACCCCCACCGGCCGTACTCCGGCGAACCGCACGCCCGCGCCGCGCCGTCCCGGCGTGCCCGACTCCCGTCGGCGGCTGCTGCGCCAGCGGGTGTTCGTCTTCGTCATCGTCACCCTCATCGCCGCGGCCTGCATCGCGGTCCTCCAGGCGGTGTAGCTCCCCCGACCCCGCGGGTCTCCCTGGTCCCGGGGCTCCTTCGCGGTCCCCGGGTTCCCCCGGTCCTTGGGTCCCCCCGCTTCCCCGGCGTCCCCGGCGTCCCCGGCGCAACGGCATCCGGGGCCCCTGTGCTGGTGGGCGCCCTGCCGCGCCGCGCGGTGCCCGCGCGGGCCCGGGCGATGCGCCGGGGCGGGGCTCCGGCCGGCCGCGGCCCTTCGCCGTATGCGCTCACCGCTCCCCATGGGGGTAGGCAGCGGCGCCCGGGTCGGGTAGCTTTCCAAGCGCTTGCTTAGAGTGGTGGTGACGGAAGGGCGGCTGCGCGATGGGTCAGGGCAAGGAGGCAGGGGACGGCACCGTGGACGCCGCGGCGCTGCGCGCCAAGGTGGCGGCGCTGCTGGCCGCGCACCCGCCGGAGGCCGTACGGCCGGGGGAGTTCCTGCGGGCGCGGTTCGACGCGGGGCTGGCGTGGGTGCACTTCCCGCCGGGCCTGGGCGGGCTGGGCGCCCCGCGGTCGCTGCAAGCCGTGGTCGACGCCGAACTCGCCGCCGCCGGGGCGCCCTCCAACGACCCGCGCCGCATAGGCATCGGCCTGGGCATGGCCGCGCCGACCATCCTCCGCTACGGCACCGAGGAGCAGAAGCAGCGCTTCCTGCGGCCGCTGTGGACCGGCGAGGAGGTGTGGTGCCAGCTGTTCTCGGAGCCCGGCGCCGGTTCGGACCTCGCGGGGCTCGGCACCCGGGCGGTCCGGGAACCGGACGGCGGCGACTGGATCGTGGACGGCCAGAAGGTGTGGACCTCCAGCGCCCACAACGCGCGCTGGGCGATCCTCATCGCCCGTACCGACCCCGAAGCGCCCAAGCACCAGGGCATCACGTACTTCCTGTGCGACATGACCGACCCCGGTGTCGAGGTCAGGCCGCTGCGCCAGATCACCGGCGAGGCCGAGTTCAACGAAGTCTTCCTGACCGGGGTGCGCATACCCGACGCCCACCGGCTCGGCGAGGTCGGCGACGGCTGGCGGGTCGCGCAGGCCACGCTGGCGAACGAGCGGGTGGCCATCGGCGGCACGGTGCTGCCCCGCGAGGCGGGCATGATCGCCGGGCCCGCGGCGGCGTGGCGGGAGCGGCCGGAGCTGCGTACGTCCGAGCTGCACGACCGGCTGCTGTCCGCGTGGGTGGACGCGGAGGTGGCGCGGCTGTCCGCGGAACGCGTCCGGCAGCAGCTCGCGGCGGGCTCCCCCGGGCCGGAGGGCGCGGGCCTGAAGCTGGCGTTCGCGCGGCTGAACCAGCAGATCAGCGGGCTGGAGGTGGAGCTGCTGGGCGAGGACGGGCTGCGCTACTCGGACTGGACGATGGTCCGCCCGAAGAGCGTCGACTTCTACGGCCGCGACGCCGGCTACCGCTATCTGCGGGCGAAGGGCAACTCGATCGAGGGCGGCACCTCGGAGATCCTGCGCAACATCATCGCCGAACGGGTGCTGCGGCTGCCCTCGGAACCGCGGACCGACAAGGACGTCGCATGGAAGGACCTGCCCCGATGACCGCCGCCCCCGCCCGCCCCGCGCCCGCCGGCTCGCCCGACCTGCTCTACTCCGACATCGAGGATGACCTGCGCGGCACCGTCCGCGCGCTGCTCGCCGACCGCTGCCCGCCCGAGGCGGTGGTCGCCCGGGTGGAGGGTCCGCAGCCGTACGACCCCGAGCTGTGGCGGCTGCTCGCGGCCGAACTGGGGCTCGCCGGGCTGCTGGTGCCCGAGGCTCTGGGCGGGCAGGGGGCGGGTGCGCGTGAAGTGGCCGTCGTCCTGGAGGAGTTGGGCGCGGCGGTGGCGCCGGTGCCGTTCCTGGGCAGTGCGGTGCTGGCCACCTCGGCGCTGCTGGCGTGCGACGAGGCGGCCGGCGGTGCGGCGGGCGTGGCCGGCGGTGCGGCGGGCGTGGCCGGCGGTGCGGCGGGCGGTACGGTCGCGGCGCTGCTGCGGCGGCTCGCCGCGGGCGAGGTGCGCGCCACCCTGGCCGTGCCGCTGGCCGCGGCGCCCGGCGGCGGCTTCCCCGCCACCGTACGGGCCGACGCCGAGGGGCGCCTGACCGGGCGGGTGACCAGCGTCGCGGACACCCCCGGCGCGGACGTCCTGGTGGTCCCCGCGGTGGGCCCGGACGGCCCCGGGCTGTACGAGGTGGCCGCCGCGGACGCCTCGGTCGCGCCCTTCACCTCGCTCGACCTGACCCGGCCGCTGGCCGACGTCTCCTTCGACGGTGCCGCGGCCCGCCCGCTGCCCGCCGCCGATCCTGCCGCCGCGCTGGAGGCGGCGCTGCTGGCCGGCGCGGGCCTGCTCGCCTCCGAGCAACTGGGCCTGGCGCAGTGGTGCCTTGACGAAACGGTTCGCCACCTCGGGCAGCGGCACCAGTTCGGCCGGGTGGTCGGTTCCTTCCAGTCCCTCAAGCACCGGCTGGCCGACCTGTGGCTGGAGGTCGTCTCCGTACGGGCCGCCGCCCGCGCGGCCGCCGACGCCCTCGCGACCGGCTCGCCCGACGCCCCCGTGGCCGTCGCGGTCGCCCAGTCCTACGCGGCCCGTGTCGCCGTCCACGCCGCCGAGGAAGCGGTCCAGCTCCACGGCGGCATCGGGATGACCTGGGAGCATCCCCTCCACCTCCGCCTCAAGCGCGCCAAGGCCGACGAGATCGCTCTGGGCACTCCAGGCCGCCACCGCGCCGCCCTGGCGCCCCTCCTCCACCTGCCCCCGCCGCCTCCGCAGTGAGCCTTTGCCGACCTGCGGAATGACGGTCGCGGCCGGGTGGCGTCCCGGACCGCGGTCAGGGGTTCAGCAGTTGGTGCAGCTGCTCGTCGAACTCCCTCGGGTCGCGGCTCAATGACGCCTTGACCAATTCGGTGAACTCGTCGACCACCACCTCGACGGCGCCGGCCTCGACGCCGTCGAGGGTGATGCGGGCGACATCGGCCGGGTCCATCTTGGGCACGTCGTAGCCCTTCATCATGTCGGTGTCGGCCGCCCCGAGATGTACCGAGGTGACGAGCGTGCCCTGACCGGCCAACTCCTGGCGCAGCGCCCGGGTCATGCTCCAGACCGCTGCCTTCGAGACCGCGTAGGCGCTGCTGCCGGGGAAGACGAACCATGACGCCGAGGAAGCCATGTTCACCATCGCGCCCCCGCCGTTCGCCGCGAGGACCGGTGCGAAGGCGCGGGCCATCGACAGCGTGCCCCAGAAGTTGACGTCCAAGGCGGCACGGACCGCCTCCAGGTCGCCGAGCAGGGCGCCGCCTCCGGTGCCGGCGTTGTTGACGAGCAGGTTCACGTCGCCCGCCGCTCGGGCTGCGGCGGTGACGGCGTCCGGGTCGGAGATGTCCAGGGCGAGGACCTCGACGCCGTCGAGGTCGACGGACTCGGGACGACGGGCGGTCGCGTAGACTTTCGCGCCTCGCTCGAGGAGTTGGGCGGCGAGGTGGCGGCCGATGCCGCGGTTGGCTCCGGTGACGAGCGCGGTGGCTCCGTTGATGTTCATACGACGTACGCTAGAACCTCACGTCAACGTGAGGATCAAGTCCGGAGCGACGGAGGTGCCATGCGGATCGGAAAGGTGGCCGAACGCGCGGGAGTCAGCGTCCGCGCGCTGAGGTACTACGAAGAGCAGGGGCTCGTCGTCGCCGACCGCAGCCCCAGCGGCCACCGGCAGTACCCCGAGTCCGCCGTCGCGCGGGTGAAGTTCATCCAGCTCCTCTACGCCGCCGGCCTGGCCAGCAAGGCGATCCGGCAGATCCTTCCGTTCCTGGACACGCTCGTCGCGACCCCGCAGATGACGCGCCGGCTCATGGACGAGCGCGCCCGCATCAGGTCCCAGATCGACGCCCTGACCAGGTCCCACGATCAACTCGACGAGCTGATCCGCCTCTCCGCCGCCTACGAGGACACCCCGGCCACCTGCTCAGCGGCCTAGCCCCGCCGGTCGGCTGCGCTGAGCGGGGGGTGAGGGGGGTCAGGGGCGGGTGGCGTAGAAGGCGACGGCTGAGGCGGCGGCGACGTTGAGGGAGTCGACGCCCGCGGCCATGGGGATGGTGACGCGGGTGTCGGCGGCCCGCAGAGCCGCGGGGGTGAGCCCGTCCCCTTCGGTGCCGAGCAGGAGGGCGAGCCGGGCGGGGCGGCGGGCGGCGAGGTCGTCGAGCGGGACGGCGTCGTCGGCCTGGCAGAGCGCGGCGAGCGTGAAGTCGTGCGCGCGCAGGAGTTCGAGGTCGTACGGCCAGTTGTCCAGCCGGGTCCACGGCACGGAGAAGACGGCGCCCATGGAGACCTTGACCGCCCGCCGGTAGAACGGGTCGGCGCAGCGCGGGCTGAGCAGGACCGCGTCCACCCCGAGCGCGGCGGCGGAGCGGAAGGCGGCCCCGAGGTTGGCGTGGTCGACGGTGTCCTCGAAGACGGTGACACGGCGCGGCCCCGGCCCGAGCCCGGCCAGCAGCTCGTCCACGGTCCGCAGCGGGGTGCGGGCCATCGAGGCGAGCGCACCGCGGTGCACGTGGTAACCGGTGACCTGCTCGGCGAGCTGCGGCGTGACCTCGTACACCGGCGCGGTGGCCGCGGCGATCACGTCGCGCATCGGACCGAGCCACTTCGCCGACAGCAGCATCGAGCGCATCGGGTAACCGGCGGCCAGGGCGCGCCGGATCACCTTCTCGCCCTCGGCGATGAACAGGCCCTCGGCCGGTTCGCGGCGGCGCCGCAGCTCGACGTCGGTGAGGGAGGTGTAGTCGGTCAGCCGCAGGTCGGCCGGGTCCGTGACGGGGACCGGTTCAGCCACGCGTCCCGCCGCCCGTATCGGAACCGGAGGAACCCGACGCGCTGGGCGCAGTCGACCCCTCGCCCCCGGGCCCGTACGTACCCGCCGCCCGCGCCGCGTCCGCGACCGCCCCGCCCACGGCCACCACCTCGCCGATCACGATCACCGCCGGCGGCCGCACCCCGGCCGCCACGACCCGCTGCCCGACGTCCCCGAGCGTCGCGTCCACCCGGCGCTGCGCCGCGGTCGTGCCCTCCTGGATCACGGCGACCGGGGTGTCCGCGGGCCGCCCCTCGGCGACCAGCGCCGCCGCGATGGACGCGATCCGCTCCACCGCCATCAGCAGCACCAGCGTGCCGCGCAGCTTGGCCAGCGCCGCCCAGTCCACCAGCGACCGCGGGTCCTCCGGCGCGACATGCCCGCTGACCACGGTGAACTCGTGCGCGACGCCCCGGTGCGTGACCGGGACCCCCGCGGCGGCGGGCACGCTGATCGCGCTGGAGATGCCGGGCACCACCGTCACCGGGATACCCTCCCGGGCCAGCGCCTCGGCCTCCTCCATGCCGCGCCCGAAGACGTACGGGTCGCCGCCCTTGAGCCGCACCACGGCCTTGCCCGCCTTCGCGTGCTCGACCAGCGCCGCGTTGATCGCCTCCTGCGCCATCGCCCGGCCGTACGGGATCTTCGCCGCGTCGATCACCTCGACGTGCGGCCCGAGTTCGTCGAGCAGGTCGCGCGGGCCGAGCCGGTCGGCGACCACCACGTCCGCCTCGGCCAGCAGCCGCCGTCCGCGGACCGTGATCAGGTCCGGGTCCCCCGGGCCGCCGCCGACCAGCGCGACCCCGCCGGTGCGGGCGCGGTGGTGCGGCGCCCCCAGCGTGCCGTCGCGCAGCCCGGCGACGACCGCGTCCCGCACCGCCGCCGAGCGCCGGGGGTCGTGCCCGGTCAGCACCGCGACGGTGACGCCCGAACTGCGGCCGGTCGCCGGGGTCCACGCGGTCGCCGCGTCCGCGTCGTCGCTGCGTACGCACCACACGCGGCGCTCCTCCGCCTCGGCGCTCGCCGCGGCGTTGGCGGCAGGGTCGGTGCTCGCCACCAGGACGTACCAGGCGTCCGCGAGGTCGCCCGCACGGTAGGTGCGGCGCTCCCAGCGCAGTTCGCCGGCTGTCGCCATCGCCTCGACCGAGGGGGTCGCCGACGGCGAGACCAGCAGGATGTCGGCGCCCGCCGAGACCAGCGCGGGCAGCCGCCGCTGGGCCACCTGGCCGCCCCCGATCACCACGACCCGCCTCCCGGCGAGCCGCAACCCTACGGGGTACGCGGGGGCGTCGTCGTGCGGCATGAGGGCTCCTTGATCGTGCAGGGGTTCATAACTCTACGGCGCGGCGCCGCGCCGGTCGTACGGCACAGCGCCGCCCGGTGGCGCGGGCGGCCGCGCCCCGGTACGGCAGAGCGGTAAGGCGCCTCGCTGCCCGCAGCGCGGCTCACTGCGGCGTGCCGCAACCGGACCCGGCGCGGGCCCGGTTGCCGGCTACCCCTTCTCCGTGACGCCCGCGGCGTCGAACGTGGCGACCTCGTGCATGGCCCGCGCAGCGCTCTGCACCAGCGGGAGCGCGAGCAGCGCCCCCGTGCCCTCGCCGAGCCGCAGGTCCAGGTCGACCAGCGGCCGCAGCCCGAGCGTGGTGAGCGCGGCGACGTGCCCGGGCTCGGCGCTGCGGTGCCCGGCGATGCAGGCGGCCAGCACCTCCGGGGCGATCGCGCGGGCGACCAGGGCGGCGGCGCCGGCGCTGACGCCGTCGAGCACGACCGGGGTGCGCAGCGCTGCGGCCCCGAGCATCAGCCCCACCATCGCGGCGTGTTCGAGCCCGCCGATCGCGGTGAGGACGCCGATCGGGTCGTCGGGCTCGGGCCGGTGGAGTTCGAGCGCGCGCCGGACGACGTCGATCTTGCGGGCGTGCATCTCGTCGTTGATGCCGGTGCCGCGGCCGGTGACCTCGGCGGGGTCGGCGCCGGTGTAGACGGCGACGATCGCCGCGGACGACGTCGTGTTGGCGATGCCCATCTCACCGGTGAGGAGCGCCTTGTTGCCCGCGGAGACCAGGTCGCGCGCGGTCTCGATGCCGACCTCGATCGCCTTGAGGACGTCCTCGCGGCTCATGGCGGGCCCGGCGGTGAAGTCCGCGGTGCCCGGGCGCACCTTGCGCGGCAGCAGCCCCGGGGTGGCGGGCAGTTCGGCGGCCACCCCGACGTCGATGACGCAGACCTCGGCGCCGACCTGGTTGGCGAACGCGTTGCAGACCGCGCCGCCGCCGAGGATGTTGGCCACCATCTGGCCGGTGACCTCCTGCGGCCAGGCGGTGACGCCCTGGGCGTGCACGCCGTGGTCCCCGGCGAACACCGCGACCGCGGCCGGCTCGGGGATCGGCGGCGGGCACTGCCGGGACAGCCCGCTGAGCTGCGCGGAGATGATCTCCAGCATGCCCAGCGCACCGGCCGGCTTGGTCATCCGCTTCTGCCGCTCCCACGCCTCGCCGAGCGCCTTGGCGTCCAGCGGGCGGATGCCCCGCAGGGTCTCCTCCAGCAGGTCGTGCGGCTCCTCGCCGGGCAGCGCGCGGTTGCCGTACTCCTCGTCGTGGACGACCCAGGACAGCGGGCGGCGCTGCGACCAGCCCGCCTGCATCAGCTCGGGGTCCTCGGGGAACTCGTCGACGTACCCGACGCACAGGTAGGCGACGACCTCCAGGTGCTCGGGCAGGCCGAGTTCGGCGACCATCTGGCGCTCGTCGAAGAAGCTGACCCAGCCGACGCCGATCCCCTCCGCGCGGGCGGCGATCCACAGGTTCTCCACGGCGAGCGCGGAGGAGTACGGCGCCATCTGCGGCTGGGTGTGCCGGCCGAGGGTGTGCCGGCCGCCCCGGGTCGGGTCCGCGGTGACCACGATGTTCACCGGGGTGTCGAGGATCGCCTCGATCTTCAGCTCGCGGAACTGCCGGGCCCGCGCCTTCGGCAGCGACTTGGCGTACGCGTCGCGCTGCGCCATCGCCAGTTCGTGCATCTTCTCGCGGGTCTTCTGCGAGCGGATCACCACGAAGTCCCACGGCTGGGAGTGGCCGACGCTCGGCGCGGTGTGCGCCGCCTCCAGCACCCGCAGCAGCACGTCGTGCGGGATCGGGTCGGGGCGGAAGCCGTTGCGGATGTCGCGCCGCTCGCGGATCACCCGGTGCACGGCGTCGCGCACGGCCGGCTCGTAGGGTTCCGCGGCCGGCTTCCTCGCCGCCGCGGGCTGCGCGGCGGCCGGCTGCTCCTGCTGCTCGGGCTCCTCGTGGTCCGAGGCGTCCTGCTCCTGCTCCTGCTCCTGCTGTGCTGCTTCCTGGTCTTCCTGGTCTTCCTGGTCTTCCGGCTCTTGCGGCGCTTCCGACGGTGCCGCGTCGGCTGCCTCGTCCGGCGCTGCGGCGGGCGGTTCGGCGGGCTGGTCCGCGGGCGCTTCGGCGACGGGCTGCTCGGCCGCGGGCTCGGCCGCCACTACGGCAACGCGCTCGGTCTCGGGCTCGGGCGCCGCGGGCTGCTGGGCCGGCTGGGCGGCGGCCGGGGCGGCCCGGCGCTTGCCGCGACGCCCGCGGGCGGCGGGGACCGGTTCGGCGGGTGCCTGCTCCGGCGCGGCGGCCTCGGCCTGGGGTTCGACGGGGGCCGGGGCCTCCGCGACTTCCGCCGGTACAGGGGCCGGTACGGCTTCGGGCGCGACGTCGGCCGCTGCCGCCACGACGGGCTCGGGCGCCTGCTCCGGCGCCTGCTCCGGGGCCGCCTCGGGTGCGGCCGGCTCCGGCTGGGCCGGTGCCTGCGGCGGCTGGAGCACCGTGAACCCGGCGCCCTGGGACGCCTCGGGACCGCTGCCCTGCGGGGGCACGACCGGTTCGGGCGCGGCCACTTGCTCCGCGGGGACGGGAGCGGGGGCGGGCGCCGCCGCCTCGGGCGGTACTGCCGCGGCCTGGGCGACCGGCGCTGCCGCCTGGGGTGGCACCTGCTCGCTCACCTGCGGCTGGACCTCGGCCGGAGCGTCGGGTCGGCCCTCGGGCCGCGGTGCGGCCGGGGGCTGGGCCTGCGGTGCGGCCTCGGCCTGCGGCTGGGCGGGCGCGGCGGCCACCGGCTCCGGCTCGACCGGCACCTCGGGCCGCGCCACGTCCGCCGGCGCCGCCTCGGCCTGCTGCACCTGCTCCTGCTGGACGGGCTGGACCTGCTCCTGCGGCACCTCGGGCGCTTCCACGGCGCCGACTGCTTCGGGCGCCTGCGCTGCCGCCATGGGCACCGGTGCGGCCTGCTCGGCCGGGCGCGGCACGCTGTCCGCGTGCGGGATCAGCGACTGCTGCGAGGCACCGCCGGGCGCGGCGGGCCACGGGTTGCCCGGGGTGACGACCGCGGCCGCGTCGGGCTCGCCGGTCTGCTGGGCCGGGATGGCGTTCAGGTCGTCGCGCGGCACATCGAGGTACTCCGGTCCCGACGTCGCGGGGCCGGGCACCGTGACCGCGGGGCCGCGGTCGGCCAGGGACCGTACGGAGACGCCGCCGCTCGGAGTGTCGGTCACGGGCGGGCCCATGTGCAGGGGGCGGCGGGGCGGGGCGGGCTGCTGGAGCGCGGGCGCCGGCTCGGCCGGTGCCGTCCACCCGGGAGCGGTGGGCTGCGGCTGCGGCGCGGCCGCAGTGTCGGCGGCGTCGGCCTGCGCGACCGGGTACGCGGCGGCGTCCGGCACCGCGCCGGGCTGCGGCGCCTGCACCGGCTGGTCCTGCAACGACTGGTCCGGCAGCGGCTGCGGCTGCCCGGGCTGGAGTTGGGTCGGGTCCTGCTGGGGTTGCTGCGGCTGCTGGGCGACGAACACCTGCGCGCCCTGGCCGATCACCGGCTGCGCCACCGTCTCCAACGGCACCTCGAGCGGCACCTCCACGGAGATCGGCCGGTCCGCCGCGGGCTGCTGCAAGGACACCGGCTGCTGCACGGCGTGCGCGACCTGCGGGACCTGCTGCTGCACCGGCGCGGGCGGCGGCACCGGCTGCGGGTCGCTCCAGGAGCCCTGCGTCCCGGGCATCAGCAGCACTTCGTCCTCGTCGTCGAGCCCCTCACCGGGCGGCGCCGGGTGGTCGAGGTAGGCGTATCCGGGCGCGGGCTGCTCGCCCGCGGGTGCGGCGGCCCAATCGGCCTGCTGCGGCGCGCCGTTGCCGGGGAAGGCCGTGTGCGGCGGGAGAAGCGCTTCGGCGCCTGTGTCCGCGCCAGCGTTCTCCGGCAGCCCCTCGCCGGGGATCTGACCGGTGTCCGTCATGCGTGCCCCTCGCCCATCGGTTTCGCTCCTTCCAGCCGCTGCGCCCTGCATGACCCGACCCCCTACGACGTCTAACGAGCGGGTCCGGCATGCGGCACGTCGGACCCGGCCGCCCGGAGTGCCGGGTGACCCGTCAACGTGTGATGACGGCACAACAGTCGGTCAGCCTACCCCGGGTCCGACCGCGTTCAGGCCCTTGGTCCACACGGCGGGACGTATCTCACACCGACCTGCAAAGTACCGCTGCCACCAGCGGAAACGTGCTGCGCACCCGTCCCGTTGGCCTTCCGGGGAAGGCAACGGCGGGGCCTTGTCAGGGGAGTCGGGCGATCACCGCGGCGGGGCCCGCGGTCAGCGCCGGGAGCCACACAGCGCGAAGTTCACCGCTCGCTCACGCTCGGCCCAGTCGCTGTCCAGTTCGACCGTCTGGAGCACGGAGCGCTCGACGTCGTAACCGCCGTCGGTCAGCGCCCGGGTGATCGCCTCGGCCTCGTCCCGGTTGCCGGCGGCGGCGACGATCCGGGCCGGCCGCCGGGCCGCGCAGGCGGCGGCCACCGCCGGGTCCGCGGTGCCGAGCCGGACGACGTCCGGCTCGGGCAGGTCGTCCAGCGCGGCCGGCGCAGTGCCCTGGACCACCTGGAGTTGGACGCCCACGCGGCGCGCCGTCGCGGTGATCCAGTCGCACGCGTCGGCGTCCTGGTCCACCGCGATGACCGCGGCGCCAAAACCGGCCGCCTCCACCGCGACGGACCCGTCGGCGGCGCCGATGTCCCAGACCAGGTCCCCGGACCGGGGGCCGAGCCGGGCGAGTTGGAAGGCCCGCAGCTGCGCCGGGAGCCGGCCGCCGTACTCCGCCGCGGGCAGCGCCCAGCCGCGCGTGTCGCCGGGGAAGCCCGGGTCGCGCCCGGCGATCCAGCTGCCGCCGGAGTGGGTGACGGGGGCGCCGAGCGCGGCGATGCCCTGGCCGCGGGAGCCGAGCCCGCCGACGACCAGCACCACGTTCGGGTCGCGCCATATGTGGTCGGCGACCTTGTCGGAGGTGAGGACCGTCACCTCTTCCCGCTCGGTGCCCAACTCCTCGCAGATCACGAAGGTGCGGTGGACTCCGGTGAGCAGCAGGGCGAGTTCGGCGGGTCCGGCGCCGGGCGCGGTGAGCACGGCGACCTTGGTGTTGGCGCGGCAGACGTTGACCGCCCGGCGCAGGGTGCGGGTGGTGGCGACCACCACGCGGGCGTCGTCCCAGGGCATGCCCGCCCTGGCGAAGGCCCGGGCGACCGCCGACACGGCCGGTACGACCTCGACCTCCAGGCCGAGTTCGGGGGCGCGCAGCGCCCGCACCACCCCGAAGAAGCCGGGGTCGCCGTCGGCGAGGACCACCGCGGTGCCGCGGTGCCCGGCGATCCGCCGTGCCGCGATGTCGATGCTGCCCAGCACGATCTGCTCGGCGCCCTTGGGGACGTCCGACAGCGCGAGGTGGTGGCGGGTGCCGGCCACGAGGGTGGCCGCGTCGAGCGCGGCCCGGGCGGCCCCGGGCAGCGGAGTGCCGTCCCATCCGATCACGGTGACCCTGTCGGCCATCGCCACCCGCCTCCAAGCCGTCATGAGGGTCCCCGGAAAACTCTAACCCGGGCCCTGACCGCCCGGGGCGGTCCGTTCTTCCGCGGTGGGAACCGCGGGGTGTTCAGCGCCAGTCGGCGTAGCTCAGCTCGTCGGGGCGGACCTCGTCGCCCGGGGTGCCCGGCTCCTCCAGGTCCTCCCGCAGCAGGCTCCACACGAGCAGGTCGGTGCGGACCTCGTCCCACGCCCCGGCCGGGTCGGCGTCGGGGCGGGCCCGGACGATCCCGGCGCTGCGCAGCACTCCTTCGCTGACGCACCCGATCTTCTGCGCGACCTGCTGGGAGGCGGTGTTGTCGGCCGCGGTGCGCAGCTCGACGCGTTCGAAGCCCTGGTCGCGGAAGAGCCAGCGGCACATGGTGAGGACGGACTCGCAGGCGTAGCCCTCGCCGCGGGCCCAGCTGGCGGTGAGGTAGCCGGCCTCGGTGCCGCGGATGCGCCAGTCGGTGTTCTGCAGGGTGACGGTGCCGACCAGGCGCTGGGTGAGCATCTCGGTGACGGCGAGCACGAGTCCGCGGCCCTGCACGCGTTCGGCGGGGGCGCTCCGGGTGACGAACTCCAGGGCGTCGGCCGCGGTGTAGGGCTGGGGCACGTTCGTCCACGCAGCGATCAGCTCGTCGTTCATCATCTCCACGAGTGCGGGGATGTCGTCCTCGTCGTACGGGCGCAGCACCAGCCGGTCCGTACTGAGTGAGATGTCCGGAAAGGTGGAGGTCATTCGTGCTCCGTAACCAGGGCATGGGTGGATGGCACAGCATGCAGCATCACGCCCGGCGGGCGCCGGGCAGGGTCCGCGCGGCGGGCCCGGCGCGGCGGGCCGGGGGTGAACTGGCTTCCAGGGTAGGGGGGATGGGCGGGTGGAAGGGGTGTCTCGCCGTTCGGTCGGGGTATCCGTGAACGTCATCCGATCCTGCTACCGTCAGCCCGCGTGAGAGTGCACCACGCAGCAGGAGTCGGCTATCAGCGGGCCGCGGGGGTCTATGAGCGCTCCCGGCCCTCCTATCCGCTCGCGGCGCTCGCGGACCTCGCGGACGCGCTGCCGCTGGAGCGGGGCCGTACGGTGGTCGACCTGGGGGCCGGCACCGGCAAGTTCACCAGGCTGCTGGCGCTGACCGGGGCCGAGGTGCTCGCGGTGGAGCCGGTCGCGGAGATGCGTGAGCGGCTGGCGGAGCTGCTGCCGGGGGTGGCGGTGTCGGCGGGGACCGCGGAGGACACCGGGCTGCGCGGGGGCTGCGCGGACGCGGTGGTGGCGGCGCAGTCCTGGCACTGGTTCGAGGCGGACCGGGCGCTGGCGGAGGTGGAGCGGCTGCTGCGGCCGGGCGGCGCGCTGGTGCTGGTGTGGAACACCTACGACACGTCGGTGCCGTGGGTGCGGGACTACCAGGACATCTACTTCCGGCTGGCGCCGAGCGACCTGCCCAGTCCGCCGCTGGCCGCGGGCCCCGGGCCGCACGCGCCGGGCGAGCTGGCCCGCGCCTGGCGGGAGACGTTCGCCGCGCGGGCGGGCTGGGGGGTGATCGAGGAGCGGCACTGGCCGAACCCGCACTCGACGACGGTCGCCGACGTGGTGGACCGGATGATGTCCTCCAGCCACATAGCCGTGCTCGGTCCGGACCGGCAGGAGCGGGTGCGGGCGGAGCTGGAGGAGGTGCTCGGCTCGCATGACGCGACGCGGGGCAGCGGGGCGATCGAGATGCCGTACACCACGGACGTGTACTGGGTGCGGCACGGCTGAGCGGCACGACCGCGCGGCAAGGGCGGTGCGGGGCGGTGGCCCGGCGGTCGGGGGGACCTCGCGCCCGTAATACAGTCGTCGCATGCTCGATGGGGTCATCTGGACGGTCGCGGTGCTGGCGCTGCTGCTCGCGGCGTGGTGCGGGTGGGCCGCGTACCGCGACTCGGCGACGAAGGACTGGCACTTCGCCGGGATGGCGGTGGTCACCCTCGCGGTGCTGGTGCAGCTCGTGGTCGCGGTGGTCCAGCTCACCCGGGGCGACCGGCCGGCGCACGGCCTGGCGGTGTTCGTGCCGTACCTGGCCGGCGCGGTGTGCGTGGTGCCGGCGGCGGCGTTCATGTCGCTCGCGGAGCGCACCCGTTGGGGCTCGGCGATCGTGGCCGCCGGCGGGGTGGTGCTGGCGGTGCTGGAGCTGCGGTTGGACCAGATCTGGGGAGCGGGACATGGCTGAGAGCGGGAGCACCACAGTGGAAGGCGGCAGCGACGTGACGTCACCCCATCCGGCGGCGGCCAGGGCGCGGATCGGCACGGGCCCGGGCCGGCTGCTGCTGTCGGTCTACGCGGTCTTCACGGTGGCCGCGCTGTCCCGTTCGATCGTGCAGCTCAGCACGAAGTACCACGAGGCGCCGCTGGCGTACGTCCTGTCCGGCGTCGCCGGGATCGTCTACGCGGTGATCACCGTCGCGCTGTGGCGGGGCGGTGACGCGGCCCGCCGGGTGGCGCTGGCCTCCTGCTCGGCGGAGCTGGTCGGCGTGGTCACGGTCGGCATCCTGACCGTCGTCGACTCCTCGGCCTTCCCCGACGCGACGGTGTGGTCGGACTTCGGCGTCGGCTACGTCTTCCTGCCGGTGGTGCTGCCGGTCGCCGGTCTGCTGTGGCTGCGCCGCTCCGCCCGGCAGGACGCGGAGGCGGCGTCGACCGACGCGGGCGACGGCGAGTGATCCGGGGGACCGCAG